>JAKQYF010000063.1:11086-24567 GCA_023356535.1 Trichodesmium sp. MAG_R03
GAAGAATGAGACGAATATTTTTAGATACTTCTGATCTTCAAGCTCTGGCAGACGAGCGCAACGATTTACACGATAAAGCTCTCGCAGTCTCCGAAAGTAATGGTGTCTATCTTGGCGTAACTACCGAAATGGTACTAACTGAGTTACTCAATGCTTTCTCTAACCGAGGAGAATACCTGGGACAGGTTGCAATAGATATCGTTGAAGCTTTGCGTGCCGATCCAAACATAGAAATTATTCCCCAAACTGCCGAACAGTTCGAGAAGGCAATGAAATTTTACCGAAAATTTGGGTGCCTCGCCCATAAGCGGGCGACTTTTTAGTTGATTTTTTTTCACAGGTTATGTTATGATGCTTTTTAGTTCACAAGAAAGATATTAGTCGCGGGTGGGCATACCGAGACTTTAAACGGACGGGTCGGCAAGTGTAAGACTACTGCCAAAGTAGCGGCAGCCTGTGAAACGTCAACCCGCATCGGAGCTACGGCTCGGTTGTTACCCGGTGCCTTTAGGCCGGGGAGGATGTCAACAACAACGACTGGACAAAGGTTATAGTCTGACAGACTGCGCTTCCATGATAGTTATGAAAGAACAGCGCTTATGGGAAATAATGACTTACGATCGCTATTTTGCCCAAGAAGGGTTTAATCCCTTACTGAGAGAAAATTAACTGGCAACCCATACCCCAAGACTCCTAGATGAAGAAGGGGCGATCGCTCTTTCGAGGATCAAAAAAGAAATTTCGGATTTTCTTGCCTCCTAGTTCACTTGTCGGTAATGATAACTAATAACTGATAACTGAAATGACGGTTCTATCTCCTAAATTAAAACAAAAATTATCTACTCCACTCAAAATTGGCAACTTTGAAGTAAAAAGTCGCGTCCTTCAATCACCATTATCAGGAGTAACAGACTTAGTATTTCGTCGTCTGGTACGTCGTCATGCTCCAGAATCAATGATGTACACTGAAATGGTAAATGCTACAGGGTTACATTATGTGAAAGAATTACCTCAAATCATGGAGGTTGATAATAATGAGCGGCCAATAAGTATTCAATTATTTGATTGTCGCCCAGATTTCTTAGCAGAAGCAGCAGAAATGGCTGTAAAAGAAGGAGCTGATACTGTTGATATTAATATGGGTTGTCCTGTTAATAAAATCACAAAAAATGGCGGGGGTTCTTCTTTATTAAGACAGCCAGAATTAGCTGGAGAAATTGTTAGTAAAGTTGTAAAAGCTGTTCCTGTTCCTGTTACTGTAAAAACAAGAATTGGTTGGAGTAATAAGGAAATTAATATCCTCGAATTTGCTAAAAGAATGGAAGATGCCGGCGCCCAAATGTTAACTTTACATGGTCGGACTCGTGCCCAAGGATATAATGGCCAAGCAAGATGGGAATGGATTACAAAAGTTAAGGAAATACTTTCTATTCCAGTTATTGCTAATGGAGATATTTTCTCTGTTGATGCTGCAATACGTTGTTTAGAAGAAACTGGAGCAGATGGGGTAATGTGTTCCCGTGGAACATTAGGTTATCCTTTTTTGGTAGGAGAAATTGATTATTTCTTGAAAAATGGTGTAGAAAAAGCATCACCCACTGCAGTAGAAAAACTCGAGTGTGCTAAAGACCATTTACAGGCATTATGGGAATATAAAGGCGATCGCGGGATTCGTCAAGCTCGCAAGCATTTGACTTGGTATTCTAAAGGTTTTCCTGGAGCAAGTGAGTTGCGTGGTCAGTTGGCAAAGGTACAAACTGTAGCGCAAGGTTGTGATTTGATTGATCAGGTAATTGAAAATTTATAGTAGATCGTTTTCTATAATGGGTAGCTTGCCTGTTCGTTATAATACATTAGGTTTGTCTTGACATATTTGTGAATTGTCACAAACTATTTGGAATTGCTATATCAAATCTTATTAATCATCTTTAAGTGATATTATTTATTAATAAGAAACTGGGTTTATATTAACATTCGATAATACCAAATATCTGGTCAAATAAACCAAATTTATTTACCATTATATCAGGATTTACACAAAGGCTCTATATATAGTGCCTTGGTGCGTTACGAAGTCGGATTTTTATGTCGCGAAGCGTTCGCTCCCCTTGGCGTCAGCAAAACACACCCTACCAATAGCGTTCCTGGGTAGGTCCTATATATATCAAATCCTATTTTTTATAAAATTCACAACCTTGATATTAGTAGTAAATTATGAATAAATTAAAAGGACGAGATTTCTTAAGTTTAGCAGACTTGAATTCTGATGAATTAAAAGAACTTTTACAATTAGCAGCCCAACTAAAATCTGGTCAAATAAATCTTAAATGTAATAAAGTATTAGGACTTTTATTTTCTAAAGCATCTACAAGAACCAGGGTAAGTTTCACCGTAGCAATGTATCAATTAGGAGGTCAAGTTATTGATTTGAATCCTAATGTTACTCAAGTTAGTCGAGGAGAACTTTTGAGAGATACTGCCAGGGTTTTAGACCGATATTTAGATATTTTGGCGATTCGAACTTTTGAACACAAAGATTTAGAAACTTTTGCTAATTATGCCACAATTCCTGTTATTAATGCTCTGACAGATAGAGAACATCCTTGTCAGATATTAGCTGATTTATTAACGGTTCAAGAATGTTTTGGCAAGCTGGATGGAGTAACTCTAAGTTATTTTGGTGATGGTAATAATGTGGCAAATTCTTTACTATTGGGTTGTGCAATGGTAGGAATGAATGTGAGAATAGCAACTCCAGCAAATTATCTGCCAAATATGGAAATTGTGGAGAAAGCAAAAACTATTGCTAATGGCAAAAGAGAAGTTATCGTTACTGAAGATCCCCAGGTAGCAGTTAAAGATGCTCAAGTCCTTTATACTGATGTTTGGGCAAGTATGGGACAAGAGCAGGAAGCTAATAGTCGAATTCCCATTTTTCAGCATTATCAAGTTAATGAAAAGTTGGTAAAGAGTGCAGCAGATAATGTAATAGTGCTACATTGTTTACCAGCACATCGAGATGAAGAAATTACTAATGCAGTAATAGAAGGAAAGCAATCACAAGTTTGGAAGCAAGCAGAAAATCGAATGCATGCTCAAAAAGCTTTATTGGTAAGTCTTTTAGGTAATGATTAGAGCTTATCAAAAAAAGTTTGGCTATATTTAAGATTTGTATACTAAATCTAAGCTCCTCCAAACAGTTGATTTGAGGAGTCTTTGCATTTTGTTACATAGCGACAAAATTTCTAACACTTTACTACTAATATAAGAAAAAGTTTCTTCATGCGTTGATTTCCTCTAACTCCCGTTCTGTCTATCTTAATAAAGCTTTGAAGCCAGGGAATAATTTTTATGTTCAACCTTTTCTCCGTCAAAAACAGTAATTAGGGTTTGCTGAAAAAGTCTTTTTGCTCTTTGTAGTAGTCAGTAGTCAGTAGTCACTAGTTAGGATAAAAGGGAATTTAGATGAGGTAGTCGGATATATTTGTCCCTTAATTTTTCTGCCATGGGAGCACCAAAACTACTAACTTTTTCAGCCTAGTTGGACCGAAAACCAGGTAGTTTTTTCGACATATAAAGGCTAAGACCTTTATGTGTCAATGCTTTTATCCTAAATTTCCCAGCTCAAAATGTAGCATCTCAAACTAGAGATTGAAAGCCTTGCCTGATAATAACTATAGAAGTTTGTATATAAAAATATATATTGCATAAACTATTGATATTTATTAACAATAAAAGAGTTTGTAATGCAACTTATTCGTTACAAATGCCCTTATAGTATATTTGTGGTGCGGAATGTGGGTTTTATATTTAATCAGTAAGCCCTAATTATTCTTGTAATTTGGCCTCCATGACTTTTCTCTATTTTTTGATATCTACTAATTTGCTAGTCTACTTTTGCTAAATATAATAGAGGGATCCTACTCCTCAATTATCTATTTTTCCTAATCTTTTGCTTCTCTGTTCTCCTCATTATCTTTAAGATAAAAATAAGCAGCTTTGTCTTGATAGTTTAAATTGATAATTCTCTGAAATATTTGAGTAGCTCGCTCCTTCTGTTCAGAGTAGTAGCTAATAACCCCTTGCTCAAATAGTGTTTTAGTTTGTATTTTAAATTCGATCACTTCTGGCGGATCAGCATCAAAAAATTCAAACAAAGATACTACATCTTTTTTTCCTTTAACTTGAACTTGACCAAGAAACCTGTAATTATATTTTTTATAATCTTTAAGAGCAAAAAAAGTATGTTGACTAATAATTAAAGAAGCACCATATACTTTGGTTAAATCTTGTAGACGAGAAGCTAAATTTACAGCATCACTAATTACAGTAGTATCCATTCTATTGATTCCACCAACTGTTCCTAACATTAAGGAACCTGTATTAATTCCAATTCCAATCTTAATAGGTGATTTCTTATATTGTTTGCGAAGAATATTGTATTTGTTGAGTTCTAAAAGCATCCCTAAAGCAGCTTTAACAGCATCATCGGAACACCGGCCAAATAATGCCATAATGGCATCACCAATATATTTATCAATAAAACCATAATTAGCAGTAATGAGAGGCTCCATACGAGAAAGATAGGAATTAATAAACTTAAAATTTTCTGCTAAAGTCATGGTTTCTGAAAGGGTGGTAAAAGAGCGAATATCAGAAAATAAAATTGACATCTCCTTTTTTACAGATTCACCTAAAGAAACGTCGACAATACTTTTATGTCCTAAAAATCGGAGAAACTGTTTTGGCAAAAAGCGACTGTATGATTGATTAAGTTTGGATAATTCAGTATTTTTAAGTTTTAGTTGTTTAGTAAATTTAATCCTTTCGGCTTCAGCTTTTTTTCTTTCTGTAATATCTTGAAAAGTTGCGATTGCATAAATTAGTTTACCACTACCATCAAATATTGGACTTGCTGATACTTCTACAGGAATTATTTTCTTTCCTTTACGAATTTCCATATTATCAACTCTAACATTTTCACCCTTTAAAGCTTGAAATATTGGCTGTTCTTCATAAGGATAAAATTTTTCTGTTCCTGCTAAATAAAGTTGATAAACTTCTGGAATTTTCTCGGGACTAATTGTCGCTATTATCCCTTTACTAAAGATATTTTTTGCAGTTTGATTAGTGTAGAAAGGTTTACCATCTGCATCAACTACAAATACTCCTACTGGCAAAGTTTCTAAAAATTTTTCTAGTCTTTTTTCACTCTCATATAACTTTTGAGCTGTTTCTATTAAATGTTTTTGCTTGAGGCCATCTTTTAAGCTCTGAACATGATTTAAAGTTTTATCAACTGTAATATCTAAATCTTCTAAATCGATAGGTTTAGTTAATAAATCAAAAGCTCCTAGATTCATAGCTTTTCTGATAATAGTTAAATCACTAGAATCAGAAATAATTATTGTTTTAAGTGTAGGATGATTAATCTCATAAAGAGTAGATAGTAAGACAATACCATCCATTTCTGGCATAGTAATATCAGTTAATATAATATCTATGTCTGGTTCAGCTTGTAACTGCTCTAGAGCTATTAAACTATTAGAAGCAAAAATAAATTTTAGGTCCTTTTTACTGATTTTATTTCTGAACTTTTCGTTGATTATTGATTTTAAGGATGGCTGATCATCCACCACCAGTATTTTTGCTGGCATAGGTTCATATAAGGTTTGTAAATTGTATTACTAATATAGTCAAAAAACTAAGTAAGATAGCTTTTAGTTTACCATGTTTTAACCGAGGCAATTAGTTTAGTAGCTTGGGAACTATCAACAGGTTTAGAAAAAAAGTATTTTTTTCCATATTTACATTTCCGGTCTCTTCAAAAGCTAGTTTAGTTGCTGTTTATACCTCTGGAGAATTATGTCTATTTCTAAATTAATAGTCAAACTAATAATTTTTTTCGTAATCTCTAATTTTTCTGATTCACTATCCATTCTTATTAAAAAATAACGGTAAATTTTCAGACTATTAATGTGAAAGTTACTGAGACTACTTGATGAATAATAATCAGTGAAAAATCGTTGATATTTCACTGTATATTCATAGCTTTTAATTCTGATAATACGCTCATATAGCAATCCTATTTTATTTGTGTCCAAAATCTTACCACTTTTTGGTATGGGGGTTTGGGGAACATGTTCAATGGGTCAGAGTTTCAGAGTTGATTTCTAATTTTTGAATTATCACAACCTATTTAGGATCGCTATAGCAACAGGACTTACGTAAAGGCACTACTTGTAGTGTAAATATCTAAATTTATTGTCAAAAATGCACTATATATGGCGACACTGCGTAAGTCCTGAGCAATTTGCTAATTTTTAATTATTATAGTTTCAGTAATTTCTAAACTGGAGTTTAGACCAGGGCAAACGCATCTTATTTTAAAGTTTTGACAGGGTAAGGAGGTCAGGTTTCTGAGCATTTATACTCATTACTTTTATAAACTTTAACGGCAGAAGCTTCCATAATTTAGATGCGTTTTCCCTGGGCCCCAAAATTTAGGCCATCACCAGACATGAAAAACAAATAGTGAAGCGGCGTAGATAGAATTGAACTATTTCAATTACAGCAGTTTTCATATCGGTAGACCACAGTAGGGAGGTAGCATGCAAACTCCCTACAAAGTTTTGGCTATGGCGATGTAGTTCATCAATTTGAAAAGCGCTGTAAGGGGGGAGAATTGCTTCCCGTGCCAAGCTAACCATAGTGGTTTACTTTTTGATGAGTCTAATTGTTGAATTTGAATTAATGATAACTTTTCCTGGAAGGCTTGTTAAAAGTATAATTTATGCCAAGCTATGATCTGGAGTTTTCCTAGCAAGGGATGTTCTACTTCTAATTTCTGCTCTTCTGGTGTCCATGTTTGAGGATTGTATCGTAACGGATGACAATCTTCTAGAGCTTTGTAAACACTATGCCATTGTTGGCGAAATATTGGAGACAAAGAATTTTGCTAGAGAATTGGGATTTGGAGTTAAGATCGCTACATCAGTAAGCTCAAAAACAGCATTCTTTGGACTTCCCAATACAATGATACACTTGATTCAGATAATGATTTTAACTTATAATCTGGCATTTTGGCAAGATAATTTTTGTTTAATGCCTGATTTTACCTTTTATTGACCTACCAAAGAACTGGATAATTATAAGTAATATAAGTCACACTAAATAGTATAATAATGAGTAGGAGATTTGCTAAAATCTTCAATTGATCTCAAATCTTGTTTGTCAAATTTGTTGATTGTTTAATTTTCTTAAATTCTTTCTTTGATTGATTGTATCTTCAACTATTTAGTTGAAACTCCAGGATAAATACTTCTTTAAATATTTGCTTCTTGCCCCTAGTAAGTAGTAAACTATGCAGGAATAACTTGTTAACTACAAATTTATGCAACTAATTGATTGGCTAATTGTTTTACTATACCTCATTTTAACTATGTGGATGGGGCTATATTTATCTCGCAAAGGTGCAAAAAGTTTAGCAGACTTTTTTGTTTCTGGTCGATCGCTTCCTTGGTGGTTAGCAGGTACAAGCATGGCCGCTACAACTTTTTCTATAGATACTCCTCTATATATTACAGGGGTTGTAGCTAATCGAGGAATAGCTGGTAATTGGGAATGGTGGATTTTTGCTGTTTCTCATGTAATTATGATTTATATTTTTGCTAAAATGTGGCGACGCTCGGAAGTTATTACTGATGCTGAATTAACTGAAATTCGTTACGGCGGAAATATGGCAGCTATTCTTCGAGGAGTCAAAGCTTTTATATTTGCTATTCCGATGAATTGTATTGCTATTGGCTATGCTATGTTAGCTATGGTTAAAGTTGTTGAAGCATTGGAAATTTGGCAAAATTTAGGTATTGATGCTAATGCCAATAATCTCAAGTTATTAAGCGTGATAGGTGTTAGTATATTTGTCTTAATTTATGCTGGTTTATCTGGTTTATGGGGAGTAGTTGCTACAGATTTTTTCCAATTTTTTCTAGCACTATTTGGGGCAATTATTGTGGCGTTTTTTGCTGTTAATAGTGTGGGTGGAATCCAAGAATTAATTACTCAAATGCCTCAAGTTATGCCAGACAAGGATATTTTATCTTTTACACCTTTAACTATTGGTGGAAATGGTAATTATTGGATTACTTTTAGCAAAACAGCAGGTATAACTGCTAGTACATTTTTTGCTTATATTGCCATTCAATGGTGGTCTTGGCGACGGAGTGATGGAGGTGGAGAATTTGTACAGAGATTTGCTGCTGCCAAAAATGAAACAGAAGCAGAAAAAGCAGCTTGGTTATTTAACATAATGCACTATGTTGTTAGAACCTGGCCTTGGATTTTAGTTGCTTTAGCTTCTATTATAATTTACCCTAATTTAGAAGACAAAGAATTGGGTTATCCCAAATTAATGATTGATTTTCTCTCTCCAGGAATTTTGGGCTTAGTTGTTGCTTCTTTAGTGGCAGCATTTATGAGTACAGTTTCTACTTCTATTAACTGGGGCGCTTCTTTTATTACTAATGATTTATATCGAAGATTTATTAAGCCTAATGCTCCTCAAGCAGAATTAGTTTTGGTAGGGCGACTTTCTTCTGTATTAGTAACAGTTTTAGGAGGAACTGCTGCATTTTTTGCTAAAGATGTGGCAACAGTATTTAGGTTGGTAATAGCTATTGGCACAGGTTCGGGATTAGTATTAATTTTACGTTGGTTTTGGTGGCGGATAAATGCAGCAGCAGAATTAACCGCTATTGTAGCTAGCTTTTTTGTGGGAATGATAACCAGTTTAGATCAAGTTTTCACATTAGATAACCCTTTTCAAATAGAAGATTTTGGTTTGCGAATTATCTTTATTACTGTAACTGTTACAGTTTTGTGGGTATTAGCAATGTTTGTCACACCGCAAGAGTCTGATGCAACTTTAGAAGAGTTTTATCGGCGATCGCTTCCCGGTGGTCCTGGTTGGGAACGGCAAAGAGCAAAGACTGGTTTAGCTCCTGCACAAAATTTGGGTAAAGATTTACAAAAAGTTTTGGCATCTATATTATTATTGTTTGGAGCATTGTTAGGGACTGGTGGTTTCCTGTTGCTCAAGCCAAATATTGGCTGGATCTTCCTCATTATTGCTGTTTTCAGTGGAATGTGGTTACGACAACTTAATAAGTCGAAAATTTTACCTATGCCAAGACCAGGCTTAGATGATGATGATTTGTTATAAATGACTTATGTTTGCTGGAAAGTAAAAAGTTCAAGGAAGTTCTGTGAAACACTCTTACAGTAAATTTAACTTTAAATACTCAAAAACAACTATGCAAATTTTTCGTCAATATATTGCTCCATTTATTGTGGTAATCATATTTTTAATTGCTATGGTAGCAGTCAGTGCTCGTATATTTCTACCAGATGATCTCATAGCACCAGCTCCGATAGAGGAATTAAGTTATCCTCAAGAAGCAGCGATGCTATAGTAGAAGTCAGCATTTAAAAGTCAAAAGTCAAAAGTCAACTTCTGGCCGTAACTAAATTTTATGCCAAGTTGAAATACATTTAAGAGAGATTTTATCTAAACGTTGGCAGAAGACTCGCGCTCTCCCGTAAGGGAGGGTAGGAATGAAGCCAATCAATCTTACGGTTTTACAAATAATCTGTTAGAATGTGAATGTTGAAAAGTAGGCAGTAGATGGTTGAAAAAGCTGACAAATTTAGATTTTACCCAACTCCTCAGCACTGTTAGTCTGCTGAGGAGAACTTTGGGCTGTTTCGTTACGTCTACAACTTTGCCTTAGCTGCCAGGACTCAAGCTTGGTATGAACACCAAGAACGAGTGGGCTACAAACAAACCTCAGCTATGCTGACGAACTGGAAAAAACAGGAATATGAACGATTTTCTGAGTGAAGTAAGTAGTGTACCACTCCAGCAAGGTTTAAGACATTTACAAACTGCTTTCACCAATTGGCTGGAAATGGATAGGAAGCAAGATAACGGGACTTTAGGAAAAAATATGCTTAATATTAAGGTGAAAACCTTATATAATCAGCAACATCGGCAGAATGTAAAAATATTTGTTGGACTTGGAAACTAATAAAAAAATTAATGAGTGTTTTTCATAATATTGTGGTAGTAGGAGTAATTGGAGCAGTTATTTCAAATGCAGGCCAGGGGTCTTCAGCCCCACTGCCCATGCACCCCCAAAGTAATACTCCTGAAAATTCGATTTTAGATACAGAAGAGGTCAAAAGACAATCTGTTGAGGTGAAAAAAACTCAAAGATTAAAGTTAGATATTAACTCTTTGGAGAAAGTTACTCAACTCAGACCTCAAGGTAGTTTACAAGAAAAGTTAACTTCTAATTTTTCAGGTACAAAAGTAGCATCAAAAAGAAACTCAGAAGTCAATATCAATAAAAAATTACCTGAATCAAAGCCTAATAAAGAGATAATTTCTACATTAAAAAATTTTGACAATATATACAAAAACAAAAGTAGTTCATTAGCAGAATTAAAGTTCCCTATAAAAGGAGAAAATATATCTCCTTCAGAATTACAATTTCAACAAAATATTAATCATAGTTTTGCAGCTAACAACAATAAAAAATTTAGTATAGAGTCAAAAAATGTAGCTGCTCTGGGCAAATCAAATAAGATTTTATTAGAATTGCTAAATTCAAAGTCAATAAATTCTGATGTAGAAAAAAAAATTAATTCTCCTGTAAAAACTGATTTTCAACAGTCAACTACCTTCTTAAATAAAAAGGCAGAACAAATTAACTTAGAATCAAAAAATGTAGCTTCTCTGGGTAAATCAAATAGATTTTTATTAGAATTGCTAAAGTCAAAATCAGAAAATTCTGAGGTAGAAACAAAGAGAAATTCTCCTGTTAAAACAGGTGTTAAACAATCTATTACCTTTTTAAGTAAAGAATCAAAAAAAATTAACTTAGAGTCAAAAAAATTAGCCGCTCTGGGTAAACCTAATTCTAATTTATTAGACTTGCTACAGTCAAACCAAAAAATAGAAAACTCTCAAGTTGAAATAGCAAAAATTCAGAAAAGTTTAAGTTCATCAACACCAGAAAATCAGAATCAACAAAACACAACTAATAATCTTAATCTCAAAACAAGATCTCACAAGAATCCAATCCTAGGAAATTCTTACCAAGTGATGACCAATATAAATCAGGCTCCTGCAATGGTAACGATAAATGATTTATCAGAGATTGAAACCCAGGCATCCGCACTAAATAATCTGCAAAAACGTAACAATAATCCAATTATATTGCCGGCTAGAACCAATCAAAGTCTAGTATCAACTATTCAGCGTCCACCGAGTTTTGGCAATACTTCAAAACAGCAAAATTCTGTTCAGGTAATGACAAATATTAATCCCAATTCAACTATGAATACTGTTCCTAATTTAGCCAGGGTTGAGAATCAAAAATATTTATCAAATAATAGTAGCTTGATTATTGCTCAAAAAAATCGTGAAAGTTTTCCTCCACCAGTACCAAACGGAACCTTACAAACAAATCCTCCTTCTCAAATAGAACCCAATTCCAATCCACTATACTTTCCTACTACTCCTGATCAAGTACAAATAAAAGAAACAATACCAATTACTTTGGACCAAGCTATTGATTTAGCCCGACGCAATAGCCCAGAAATCCAAATTTCTCAACTAGAAGTTGAAAGGAGTAGAGCTGATCTACGAGCAGCTCAAGCTGCTTTATGGCCTAGTTTAACTTTTGAATCAACTATCCAACGTACTGAAAGTGCTAATGGTGATTTACGAGTCAACCGTGACCGACGGTTAGCTAGGGTAACAGGAAATACGACACGTGAGATAACTCCAAATTTCTTTCTCACAACTTTTGACAATATATTTCGATTTGATTATGACTTTGGTCTTGGTAAAGCTCGTTCTTCTAGGATTGGAATTGCTAAGGAACAAATGCATTTACGAGAATTAGAGCTAGAGAGGATTTCAGAGACATTGCGCTTAGATGTATCAAACAATTACTATAATTTGCAACAAGCAGATGGACGAGTCAGAATTGGAGAAGCTGCCGTTAGAAATGCTCGCAAAAGTTTGGAAGATGCGGAAGCTTTGGAAAGAGCAGGAGTGGGAACTAGATTTGATGTATTGCAAGCTCAGGTAACATTATCTAATGAACAACAAAACCTGACAAATTCACTTCGAGATCAACGTACTGCCCAACGTCGTTTGGCAGAAATATTAAGTGCTAATGAGTTGATAAATTTAACTGCTGCCGATCCAATTGAACCAGTGGGGTCTTGGCTTCTATCTTTGGATGAAACAATTGTGGCAGCTTTTCAGAACCGAGCCGAGTTAGAACAGCAGTTAGTGCAAAGAGATTTAAGTGATGAGCAGCGCAAACTAGCTCTTTCATCAGTCAGACCAAACTTGAATTTCTTTGCTACCTACAATGTGTCTGGATTAGTTACTGAGGACAAAAGTTGGCGAGCAATTAGGGGTTGGGCTGATGGCTATACAATGGGATTAAGGTTCAGATGGAATTTCTTTGATGGTGGTGCAGCAAAGGCTGCTGCTAGACAAAGTATACTAGATGGGGAGATTGCAGAAACAAGGTTTGAGGAACTTAGAAATCAAATTCGCCGGGAAGTTGAGGAAGCTTTCTTTAGTTTGGAAGCTAGCTTTGAAAATATTTCTACTGCTGAGTTGGGTGTGGAACAGGCTAAGGAAGCTTTACGTTTGGCGAGATTACGATTTCAAGCAGGTGTGGGAACTCAGTTAGAAGTTATTCAACAGGAAACAGATTTGACTAGGGCTGAGAATAATTTTTTAACAGCAGTTATTGGCTATAATCGCTCTTTGTCAGAATTGCAGCGAGCTGTGAGTAATCTTCCTAATAGGAATTTGTCAGATAATCCTTAAAGGAAGAACCGGCATTCCGCACCTCAACCTATAACATTAAAAGTAGTATCAAAATATGTAGTTTGGTTAGGTATCATAAATAGGACTTACGCATAAACTCTATTCGTAGGGTGTGTTTTGCTGACGCCAAGCGGAGCGAACGCTTCGCGACTTGAATTGCGCACTTCGTAACGCACCAAGGCTCTATATATAGTACCTTTGCGTAAGTCCTGATCAAATTTCGTCGAAAATATACAGGACTTAGGAAAAGACACTAATTGTAGTGTAAATATGTGAAATAATTATCAAAAATACACCATATATAGAGACAATACGTAAGTTCTGATATAGTAAAGATATGGAAAGACATTAAAATTTATGTAAGAATTCAGGTAAGAGTGTTCGCTCCCACCTGAATCCTTACCTGAAAAAGATGGGAAAATAATTGGTGAACGAAGATATTACATTGAATCTATCCCACTAATAGTCAAATGATGATATACTGATAAGTGTTACTCAGTGTATATATTGGGAAAAAAATGGCAGGTAGATTTGAAGGATTAAGTGACATAGAATGGAAGTT
>JAKQYF010000064.1 GCA_023356535.1 Trichodesmium sp. MAG_R03
CTTCAGCTCACTTAAACGCAATGAATGCATTGTTTGGCAGTCGGTGCCCTTGGCCAGTTACATTCTCTTATGCCCGTGCTATTCAACAACCTGCACTTGATTACTGGAGTGGTGACAGTGGTCGGGTAGTCGAGGCTCAACAGAAGCTTTTAGCACGTGCTAAGTGCAACAGTTCTGCAAGTCTTGGCGAATACTCTGCTAGCACGGATGCAACACCTGTGCTTGTTTAATGCTTTTAATTCTCCTCTGAGAACTGTAAATTAGGTAGGGACGTTGCATGCAACGTCTCTACAGAGGAATAGGGAAGGTATAGATGAGATAGTCGGATATACTTATCCCTTGATTTTTCTGCCATGGGAGTGCCCGAAATCCTAACTTTTTCAGCTTATACCACCGAACTTCTGGTAGTTTTTGCTGACAAAATAAAACTAAAGCCTTTATATGTCAATGCTTTTATAATTAATCAGCAAGCCTTAAGTAATCCTTCATAACTAGACAGAGACTATAACTCACCCACCCCTTAACAGTTATATTTATGACAATCCTACACTATACCAATCTCGGTTGTGCTATTCATGGGGTCTGCCATGCTTGGTGCAAAGAGCAAGATTATACCGATCCCTTTTGTCGTAATGGGGAATGGTGGGCCTATCCTGTTAATGGTGTTATGCCTGTCCAAATCAAAACAGTAATGGGAACAAGTTGCCAGCGACCAGTTAAACTTGGACTATTGACTCTATTTCTCTATCCCGATGGATCCTTAGCCCCTGAACCTGAGTCAGCTCTTGATTTCAGAGCAAAATAGAATGTCATCCTCAATCTCCAAATATTCATTGCACTCTTTATAAGGTCAAAACTCGCGATCGCCAAGATACATGAAGGTCTGAACTAGCGCAGAAACTGGGTAATAATATGAAACTTGCTGTTTTGAACAATAATAATCAGAGACATAAACCCGATTTCTTGGTTAGTTTGCGTAAGTCCTGTAGGTGTTGATGATGAAAAGAATAACAACTCGATTTAACACTAAGGGAATATGCAGTTGTTGAGGTATCTTGGTCATACCCTTGAAATCTAATATAGAATCCGGTTATATATTATATTTAGGACTTACGCATGAACGCTATTGGTAGGGTGTGTTTTGCTGACGCCAAGCGGAGCGAACGCTTTGCGACTTGAATTGCGCAGTTCGTAACGCACCCAGGCTCTATATATAGTGCCTTTGCATAAGTCCTGATATTTTTAGGACTTACCCAGAACCTCCATACAAAGTTAGTTGTTTGTTCTAATGAGATGTTTTTGTTAGTTGTTATTTCGGAATGATAATTTAACAACCGATAAACTGATTATATTTTTTAGAGGAGTAAAAGACGATACCAACAAAGATAACCACTTCATCCCACCTCTAGGATAATTATCGTAACCAAGATCAACTATTTCCTTTGTATTTGTTAACCAACTGTTAAGGGTTGGTTGTACTTCGTTGCAATTAAGTCCCCAAGGCATTTGAGGGACCGTATAATTTTTAGTTAGCTTCCAACCTTGGGTCGACATAGTTGTGCCTGACACCCAACGAGGGACAATATCAAACATTAAATAACCCTGATTAAATGTATTGGTTATATTTTGAAGAATTGACTTAACCTCTTCTAGTGGTAAATACATAAATAAACCTTGAGCAGTTATAAAGACTGGTTGATCTTTAGGTACATAATCAAACCAACTACGATCTAATGCCGACAGAGAGATATGCAAATGTCTTTCATCAGGTTTGATGAACCGCTCTCTTATTTCTATCACTTCAGGAACATCGATCGTTAACCATAACCCTTGTTCTTTAGTAAGTCGGAAACGATGTGTTTCTAAGCCTTCTCCTAAATTTACAATCGTGCCATGAGGATATGTACTCAAAAATTTATCAATTTCTCTATCAAAAGCAATTGATCTAATCGCAAAGCCAGTATAAAGTTCCCGAATTCCAAAATTTGCCTCATAATCATAATCGATTGAATTATAAATTTCGATCGCTTTTTCGTCTTTGATGATAGCGTCTGCACGCATTGCTTCTACTGCTCGACAGTGTAAAGTCCACAACATTGTTTCTGCTACACCTTTTAAAGTAGGTTTAATTTTTGATCGGGTCATTTCTATTTACTTCTTTACTGTTTTGGATTAATTCTTAAATTATGAAGTACTTTTTTGATATATTGAAGTAAGCTTTTCCAGTCTTGGGGTATTTCCTATATATGAGGACTTACGCAAATTTACCTTGAAAACGCCATATGTATTAGCAAATGGCATTCGCTATCACTGGATGTAGTGCCCGTGCGTAAGTCCTATATATTTTATTTTGGTTAAGCTCTTAACTATTTAGGGCTTGCTGATTAAATATTACAGCATTGATACATCAAGGCTTCAGCATTTTTAGGAACGAAAAAAGTGTCTAGTTTTCGGTCCTGAGAGATCAATTTGTTAGTATTTTGGGCGCTCCCTAGGCATAAAAATCTAGATACAAATATATCCGACTACCTCCTCTATCAATTTCCCGTTCCTCTGTAGGGACGTTGCATAACAAAAATGCGTTTTCCTGACGGAATGCTGCGCAAACATGTCCCGTAGGGAAATGTCCCTACATCTCCTCCTGGAAAATATTAGGGGTGGGTCCCCTACTCCTGAAACAGACTTTTTCAGCAAACCCTATTTAGATTGCCTATTCTAATAAGAACCAATTAAAGCAAAAATTTTGTACAGTAAGGATTTGGCTATTTTGGTAAAATTTACAACACGTCGTTTAAATGCTCAACAGCTTAGTATGTTCAGCAAGCAAAATATTTCTAGTTTTTTCAACATATCGCTTTTGTGGAAATATTGCCCATCCTAATATTTTTGAGTCTTTAAATTAAGCTTTTCTACATCCGTTAATAGTTATAAGAAATAAGGTTAATCTTGGCCAAAACACCTATGGGGTGACAAACTGCCTGTAAGTCTTGCTTAACAATCGTTTGAGGCAATGTTCTCTTTAAAGAGACTATCTGTATTTGGCCTTAATCTTCAAAATATTAAGGGAGAAATAGGTCATTCAGGTCACTTAATGGCCATTCAGTACGTCGTTTAAATGCTCAACAGCTTAGTATGTTCAGCAAGCAAAATATTTCTAGTTTTTTCAACATATCGCTTTTGTGGAAATATTGCCCATCCTAATATTTTTGAGTCTTTAAATTAAGCTTTTCTACATCCGTTAATAGTTATAAGAAATAAGGTTAATCTTGGCCAAAACACCTATGGGGTGACAAACTGCCTGTAAGTCTTGCTTAACAATCGTTTGAGGCAATGTTCTCTTTAAAGATACTATCTGTATTTGGCCTTAATCTTCAGAATATTAAGGGAGAAATAGGTCATTCAGGTCACTTAATGGCCATTCAGTATCTTAATATCCCATTCAAAACCCCTAATTTTTTCTGTATGTTGGTTTCTCTTAAGCTTGCCCCAAAAGGGTTTCACCTTGTTTGTTACCCCTATAGGATTTCTAATGTTGACCAATAGGTAAATGATAGAACTACTGATTTGATTGAACAAGAATCTGTGGAAAAGATGAAAAGATTTACTCTGGATATTCTTGAATCTTTGCATTGTGAAGATTAAATTCAAGGCCATAAAGCGGGGAGTAAATATGGCCAATATGTGGCGTGAGTTATTGGAAAAGCATTATGGATAATTGATATTTGTGGTGGTTAGTGCAACATTTAACCTCCTCAAAGCTATACACTTTGAATCTGTATGGGATCACCAGTTAAAGTGATGGCAGATGAGCTGCAAAGCTCGTAACATGATATTATGAGCGCTGTTCTAATCCCGGTGTGCAGTATATTCGCAATGAGGGCATTGAAACTTTTTGCGACCACTTAGTCTTTTGTCGATATGACCCCATTCAGGGCAAGTTTTAGAAGTATAAGACTCGTTGCACAACACAACTAAAACACTATGACGTTGAGGCCAATTTTGATGAAATTCTATTGAAACTTGTAATGGCTCCACCAGAGCATATTACGATCTGTTTTTTTGTTAAGTTTTCGACCAGATTTCACTACCATTTCAGAGGTCGCAAAAAAGTAGGTAGAAATATCACCTTGTATTCTTTAACTAAAAACCGTGGGACTTTGTTCTGCAAATCCTTGATGTGACTTTGAATTTTTTCCTTTATACGGTAACCTGCTAATCGCATTGCTCGTCGTTGACATTTAGCCACCCTTAAGTCAATGGGACTCATTAGCTGATCTAAGTGAGAACAAAGCCTTTGAATTTTTCCTATATCTCCATTCCCAAATTCCACAATTTTTTCCCATCATATCCAGTCAAAAAAGTACGCACTAAGCGGGTCGAGAGCGATAACTTTTGATTGTGAAGTGGATAGTGGTTGTTTATACTCTGGAAAAATATCATACCATACTCCAGGTTCAAAAACCAATTGAGTACCATAACTATGTTCAGGGGGAAAGTCTTCTGGTGAGCGGTGGTCAATCCCTTAACAATGCTTGGACACCAGTGGTTTTTCTTGTAGTTACCAGCTTTAAACTTGATGACTTGAGACGGTTGACGGCAGGACTTAAACTTGGCAGTGCCATCATTAGCTATAGCTTGTTTTTGAGCATCTACAGTATCGGCAACCGCTTCTTGTAATTGATGCTCCGGCAATTCTTTAACCCTATCTGGGTGTTTGACATCACGAGCTAAGTTTGGCAAATCGTAATCATTTGCCTTACTGCCATCTCTGAGTAGGTCAAGAGTCTAGTTGTAGAGTTAACGGTAAGCACTAACCAAACCATCCAATATTATGGAGTTGGTCACAAAGGAATGCCCTGAGCTTCCTGACACTGTTGGGTCCTGTTTGTTTTGAGTATAGCAGAAATTTTCCTCAGTCTTTTTTTGTTGGAGCTACCTTAATAGGCTTATAAAATCTGGGAATGTCCAGTGTAGGTTCTACAAGTAACTCCTGGAAACCCCAAACACCTCTATCTGCCAGAAATCTAGCCTTAACCTGGCAAAAGTAGCGATCGCCTTGTTTATCTTTATCAAGTTTAGGATTAAATCTAAAAGGTTTAACAGGTGAGTTTTTCCATAATAAAGGCACATGATTAGCCCTAGTTAAATTTTTATGTAATTTATCATTATCCTTGAACTTTTCTTTTAAGGTTGATACGCGATCACTTCCATCCTTTTTTCTATTTCTATGAATACTCATTACAGGACATTTTGAAACTCCTATAAACTGCCATAATCCAAATAGTTTAAACTCATTAGGTTTCAGTTCTAAGTTTGGCAAATCATTCGCAGCAATAATAGTAAAATTAATTTTAGGAGCCTTAGTTCCGCCTCTAGGTTGTGGATAGTGTACTAAGTTAGGATAGACAGTTAAGTATCTGTTTTTTTCTGGATTGTAATCTGCCTTAAGAAAATCTCTGACTCTAGGATTAACAATAATTAATTCATAAGTTTTATCCTTAACAATTGCGTTGTAATAGTTCTCATTATCCTCATATCGTTTGATTATTTTGCCATACAAAACTCCTAAACCTTGAAAAACATAATCCTGCTTTGGTAATAAATTTTCATCCTCATGATTTTCTAATTTTTCTTCTACTTCAACCTCTGATTTAGCTTCAATTTGAGATTCAGATTTAGGGCTTGATTTTTGATCTTTTTCAGTTTCAGTTTGTCCCTGCTGAACTAATTGTTTAGTTATTTCTTTCTCTGGAAGTTGATCTAATGTTAAATTCTCCGTTTTAGGAGAATTTAATTTAAACTTTTCTCTCTCTAATTGTTGAGATAAATTGTTAATAATATCTTGAAAAGTTTTCTTTTGGATTTTATTTTGTGCAGCTTTTAATAACTGCTGCATTTTTAATAGATTTGCTTCTAGTTCTGGGATAGTTGCCATAGTTATCTAGTTCGTCTCTAAAAAAATTTTTACTTTTCTGCGAATATTATTCTTAAGATGCTAATAATTTTTCTAGGTAGTATTTCGACGCTCCTATACGTCCAGTTTTCTGTTAGTTTACCGAAAAATTGGGTTTAAAGCCTCGCCCATAAGCGGGCGACTTTGTAGTTGATTTTTTTTCACAGGCTATGTTATCATGCTTTTTAGTTCACAAGAAATATATTAGTCGCGGGTGGGTAATCCGAGACAAAAAACGGACATTGAGGCCAGCAGCCAGACGACTGCCACAGTAGCAGCAGCCTGTGAAATGTCAACCCACCGAGGGGCTAAGGCTCGGTTGTTACCCAGTGCCTTTAGGCCGGGGAGGATCTCAACAACTTCTCTATTATACCAATTTGAAAAAAGAATGCTATATTCGAATCAAACTGAAATTATTAAGCAATTAACACTGGTCGAATAACTTTTCTAATAATTTAACCAACTACTGTTAATTGTTCTTACAGCCCTTTCCTTTGTTATCGGGACTTACATAAAACAGACTTAAATGTAGACTAAGAGAGGCTTTGACATCAAAACGGTATAATTCTTGATCAGCGAGGGTTCTAGCCATTTTGATGGTGTTGACATCATTCCCTTGCCTGGCCTAATTTTCAAGTATTTTTCTCCCTAGAAAATCTGTAAGTCCTTTTATTAGGTACACCCATACGGGCAAGATGCCTGCACTACATGATTTTGATTATTTACTCTGTACATCATTTGCCCGAAATCTGCTGTATGTTTATTTCTCTCCCCTACTCTCCCCGAGGGAGAGGTTAGGAGCTGACAAGGGTAATTTTTTTTACCTTTGATGTAAAAATTGATCAAAAAACCGTTAAAATATTAAGGCTGGGAGAAATATCAAGCCATTATGTCGTATAAAAAAGCACACTTTCTTTGATATTTGATACTGGATAAAAGTTATTCATCACTCCTTTGTTAAAAACTTACCTCTGTAAGGAGGTTAGGGGTAGGTTCCCTACTCAAGAAAATGTAACAAATATTTATCAAATTGTTATTCCTTCAAAATAGGGGCCAAAATGTCAAACTTTCTGGGACCAGCATAAGTAACTTTTTCGGCCAGGATTAATTGCAACTAGATTGATGTTTGAGGGAGAATTAAAGTCCACATGCCACATGTCAACTTATCACATTAAGAGTAATATCAAAATCGGTAACTTGGCAAGTATTTATACATTATTGTATAGCTCCTATTCATTAATCTTGGAAAACACAAGCATAAATACTGACTTAGGGCTTGTTGATTAAATTTAAAAACATTGACACATAAAGGTTTCAGATTTCTGTCCAGAAAATGTGTAAGTCTCACTATTGCCTATTCCCTCTTTTCTGTAGATGTCTATTGACCACTAACTATGATTTTCTCCTAACTTCTGTACGAGAGAATAGCCATTCGCCTCTACTACTCCTGAGTCCTGAATTTTATACTATCAGGACTTACGCAATGACACTAACTAGGGTTTGCTGAAAAAGCATTTTCAGGAGCAGAAGAGTAGGTAGGGACGTAACCCTTAGGGACATGAAACGCATTTTTGTTGTGCAAGGTCCCTACAGAGGAACAGGGAAGGTATAGATGAGGTAGTCGGATATACTTGTCCCTTGATTTTTCTGCCATGGGAGTGCCCGAAATGCTAACTTTTTCAGCCTTTTACCACCGAACTTCTAGTATTTTTTGCTGGCCAAATAAGACTAAAGCCTTTATATATCAATGCTTTTATAATTAATCAGCAAGCCCTAATTAGGTCTTGCTGAAAAAGCCTTTTTCAGGAGTAGGGGACCCACCCCTAACATCTCCCACGAGGAGAAGTAGGGATGTTTTTGTGATGCAACGTCCCTGTAGAGGAACGGGGAATTACTAGAAAAGTTAGTTTGATATATTTATCCCTTGATTTTTCTGCCATGGGAGTGCCCGAAATGCTAACTTTTTCAAACTTTTACCAGCAAAAAGCTAGTACTTTTGGCAAGCCTTATCAGGCTAAAGCTTTTATATGTCAATGGTTTTATGATTAATCAGCAAGCCCTAATTATAGTGTCATTTTCAAGATAATGACAAATTTTTGAACTATATATAGCGGTACTGCCATAGTGCATGACTTGACATTTGCTGCAAGTCCTGACTTCCCTAAAAATCAAAAAAATAACTAATCTTTCCCGACTGTACCGAAAGAATTTGAGTATCCTGCAACCACTGACCATCAAAACACCCCAAATGAGTAGTAGTAATCAAAGTTTGAAAACGGTTAGTAATTGCTTCTAACAACTGATTTTGCCGATGTAAATCTAACTCTGCCAAAACATCATCTAACAATAACAAAGGCGGTTCCTGCACTACCTGCTCAATAAGTTGCAATTCAGCTAACTTCAAAGCTAATACCAAAGTGCGCTGCTGACCCTGAGAAGCATATTGTCGTGCCGGAGTATCATTAATAGTAAAAGTTACATCATCCCGATGAGGACCTACCACAGTAGTACCTTGATATTGTTCGGCGATCGCTCGTGCTTTGATTTTATCTAAAAAAGTCTGACGTACTCCCTCCAAACTATCCTGAATAATTAACTCTTTACTATCAACAATTACATTTGCTAAATATTCCATTTTTAAAACTTCCATACTCCCACTAATAGCACAATGCCATTCACATGCTAAAGGTGCCAACTTCTGCAAAAGTCGCTGTCGTCGTCGAATTACTCGCGCTCCAGTAGTTGCCAACTGAGCATCCCATAAAGCTAACTCTTGAGTAGGAATAAAATATGACGAACCAGTAGTTTCTGCGGCTATCTTTTGTTGGCGAATTTTCTTCAACAAGGCATTTCGCTGACGGAGAACTTGATTATACTGTAGAAGAATGTGAGCATAGACAGGTTCTAATTGTACCAAAAGTCTGTCTAACCAATGACGTCGCACTTCTGGCCCACCTCTAACCAAATCTAAATCTAGACTAGAAAAATGAACCACATTCAGAATACTTAAAAAATCTAAATGGCGACGTAAAGTTTCTCCGTTAACTGCTACAGTACGTCTACCTTGACTCCGCAGGGTTAAAGTCAAATCAATATTTCCCAATTGTCTTTCTAAAGACCCTTGAACTTGACCTACTAGTTTGCCATCTAGGATTAAATTGCGATCGCGAATTGTTCGGTGAGACTTAAGAGTAGAAAGTAACTCTACTGATTCTAGTAGATTAGAGTTAAACTAAGCAAGCTAATTTCCAGAGTAATTCCTTTATAAAACCTGCTCGTCTTCAGAACCGGACTTGAGACTTTCACCTCATCCGGCTCCTCTCCTAAACGTCCCTTTTCATGGGCACATCCTTAAAATTCCACCTCAGACCGAATGAGCCTTAATGGTTAACTACTTTCAAACCCTTGGCAGTTTTAGAGTCGTGGCAATGCCGGTGCAACAGTTGTTTATTTTTGTAGGTCTTGTCACCACCTTTAGACCAGGGAACGATGTGGTCAACTTCGATTAAATCCCTTGGTCTAAAGTCTAATCTACAAGATGCGCACTTACCTTTTTGTCGTTTAAGCAGGGTTGTTACTTCTTTCCTTACCCCTGGATGTTGGCCAATTCTACTACTCCAATAAGTCCAGTCACCGTCATAGGGTGATTTATTACCCTTGACTTTGATGTGTCCTATAATAGGTATATCTGAGTGTTGGTTTAGTATATATTCGCCATCATTAAGAACCAAATTTCTGGTTTTTTTGAGGTTGGGGAAATACTTTTTATTTACCCAGGTGGCTGACTTATTTGGATGCCTTCTTCTTGTCCATCTCCTTAGTCTCTTCAATAGGAGGCTGTCTATTTTATCAAAAACCTCTTTACTGACTAAGGCACAGAAGTAGTTAGCCCATCTCTTGATCATTGGATTTAGTTTAGCTATTAAAGCTTTAGTCGAGACAGTTTTATGAGAATCACATATATCTGCCAATTTCCGATAATGAGTTTTAATACTCTTAGCAGATGGTCTAATCAGGGTTTTAAATCCTTGTTTGGTTGAATTTACTTGACCTTGCCTAATTGTGAATCCTAGAAAGTCAAATCCTGGTCTGTTCCCTTCATATTCTTCCAATGTATGGGCTATTTTGGTTTTTTCTGGTTTTAGTTCTAATCCTACCTGGTTTAACCATTCCTGTATTACGGTCTTTAATTGTTGGACTACTTTGATATCCTCATGCAGAATTACAAAGTAATCAGCATAGCGTACTAAAGATGGGCTAGATTGCTGATCGCGTTTTGGCATTGTTGTCCCACTTGAATATTTAAGTGGAAGTTTTTCGATAAATTCCATTAACTTATCTTCCATACCATGTAGGGCGATGTTTGCTAGTAGGGGACTAATGACCCCTCCCTGTGGTGTACCTTCTACAGTATCTAGGAATTGTTTGTTGTCAAATACTCCAGACTTTAGCCATTGCTTGACTAGTTGTCTGTAAGGGGAGCGACCTATTTTTCCTAGCAGTGCATCATGGTTAATTCTGTCAAAACACTTAGATATATCAGCATCTAACACATATTTTGGTTTGTGTTTAATATCATCAAAGATGGCTGTAATGGCATCATGTGTTGACCGTCCTGGCCTAAAACCATAGCTATTAGGTGCAAAGCGTGCTTCCCATTCTGGTTCCATACCTAGCTTCACCAAGGCTTGTAGCGCCCTGTCGTACATCATAGGGATGCCTAATGGACGTTTTTCATTCTTACCTGGTTTTGGGATCCAGACTCTAGGGGTTAGACTTGCTTTGAGATAGGGTAATGCAAGTATGTTTAACAAGTTAAGTCGTTGTATTGATGGAAGATTTTTCATACCATCTATGCCTGCCGTTTTCTTGTCCTGATTATCTTGTGTCACGCACCTAACAGCTAGTAACCTTGGGTAATAACTTTTGCTCAGAAGTTTTTGGTATTTGCGCATCTTGCGGATTTCGCCACGGCTGGATGCTCTGTAAATTAACTTTTGCAACTTAAATACATTCTTCTCGACCCGTTTCCAGTTTATGTCCTTCCATTCGAGGTTTGGATTGACAGAAATCTGTGACGGTATATCGTCTGTATCCCATGCCACGCTTAAAAAGGGCTTCGGATCACCTAATCTTCTTTTTAGTGTTTTAGCTTTATTCATCACTATTGATTACTTTACATTACGTCTAACAGTGGGTACGTCTGCATAATTATGCTTCTTACCCAATCCTACTCTCCCTAAGACCTACGACCAATTGCGTAGATTGACCTTGAATGGCTTCCTAAGTTTTCGACCTATATTCTTAGGTGTCTTAGAGAGGTTTTCTCGTTCCCTTATGCCTTTATTACAACTGATTTAGTGGGATAAATTCTCCCGGAGGGCTTGATATGGTTGTTGACAGCCTCGGAAAAATAAGGTTATCTATAGTCCCTCTGACTTTCGTCCTACACTCCATAGCTACCTTTGGAATGTTTTGCTCTAACGAGAGTTTAATTATCTTCCTGTTCGTCCACTTGTCAGTCTTTGCTAGCGGTATCGTTCCTGGTAACTGGTATTGTTCCGCGTTTAGACCAGCTTCGGAGATTGATGTTCAGTCTCTACTCCGTGGCCTATGCTGTCAACCCAACAACAAGGCGAGAGGTATTTCACCTCTAAGGACATAAGAGTTATCCACAAGTCGAGGTTGTCCTCATATATTGACTTGGGATGGCCATTTATATCCAGTTTCCTGGTTTAGTGGCCAACAAGTCGCACTTTCCCTTGAGCATTATCTCCCACCAAAATTGTTTTGGCAGCATCAAATTTAACTTGCTGGTCTTGATAGTTCCTAAACTGTCGTAAATGTAAATATCTCAGGTACATATTCAGAAGGAAGAAGGAAATCAAAAGTCATGCATTCAAAAATCAAAAGTAATATACAGCAAATTCCAAGTATACGAAGTACAGATATTAAAAATTAAATATTCTCAGTGGGGGGATCTTCCTTGGGATAGGTTGACCTCCACCTTGGTGGAATTAGCTGTAATTGAGGACTTACGCAAAAGATGGAATTATATACTGTCTGTAGGAGTTAACAACAGTTAATCCCTAGTAAAGATGCTGGTTATGGGTAAGTTTTGTTATATACAGAACTTAGGCCAAGGTACTATATATAGAGCCTTAGTCCGTTACGAAGTGCGCAATTCAAGTCGCGAAGCGTTCGCTCCGCTTTGCGTCAGCAAAACACACCCTACTAGGGCGTCAAGCCTTAAATGTTGTCTTAGGATTTTGGCAAAAACAATACATATAGTCGTTTCACTTGAGATTGAGACAAGTGTTTCTTGCTATGAAAGTATTTCAGGCAAAAAATGTCTCATTCTTATTTAAAATAACTATAGCTTAGATTTAGCCATTTTCCTATTACCCTATTTTAAGCTTAATGCGCCACTACCAATAGCGTTCATGGCTAAGTCATAATATCATTTTTCAAAAGTCTTGCTATACTTGAAAGCTGGCAAAATTGCTTTTCTTCATAACCGAAGCTACCAAATATCAAGCATTTGCTCGAACTAATAATATTTATAGATATAAAATTCAAATATAGCAAAGTTTATGGTAATTAGTATAATATAAACAAACAGAATTTGTAGGTAGGTTGCCGAAAATTCCATACAAATACTTTTCTATATTAAGCTACCTCTTCTGTTGTTTTTTTCTGGTTACTTCTTACTTCTTCCTTAATTATATTTAACTGTGTATTCTCAGCCAAATATTCAGCTAACTGCGCTTCAATATTTTCTTTAACAATATGGCGGTACTCATGAAAATGTTCGATATGAGCGCAAGTATTTATATAACTTGCCAAAACACTAGAATTATGTTTTCTGATACTAAACAAATGATGCCAAAACTTCCAACGAGTTTTCCGCTTTATTCCCTGTCGCCAGCAAATAATCAACAATGCTCGTAATTCTATCCAACTTGGCATTTTGATCGCGCCTTTAGCAGTAGTAGTGCCCATTATTAGGAAATGCCGATAAGTTCTATCTAAAAACTTTTCACAGTCATACAACTGCCAGAATGCTTCTACATATTCCTTAGCAATATCTTCTATTGGTCTAGTAGGGATAAAATTTGTCAATGTTACTTGATTACCATTACCACATTTATCTAAAAGGCGACCTTCCTTTTTAAGACGATGCCAAAGTGCAGTATTTGGCAATACTTGCAACATACTAAAAAATGCAGTGGGAATAGTTGTCTGCTCCACAAATTGAACAATGCGATCGCCGGCCCCTCGTTTTTCTCCATCAAAACCAATAATAAACCCTGCCATTACCTTTAAACCAGACTTAATAATTTTCTCGACCCCATCATTGAGAGGGTTACGATTATTTTGATACTTCTGGGTTAATTGTAAACTATCTTCATCAGGAGTCTCTATTCCCAAAAATACTGATTTAAAATTGCAATCTACCATTAATTGCATTAACTCTTGGTCTTCTGCTAAGTTGACCGAAGCTTCTGTAGCAATTTTAAATGGACATTGACGTTCTTCTTGCCAAACTTTTAACTCTCTAAGCAACAACTTAACATTACGCTTATTACCAATAAAGTTGTCATCCACCATAAATAGAGAGCCACGCCATCCTAAATTGTATAAGTAATCTAACTCTGCTAATAATTGTGCTGGCGTTTTGGTACGAGGTTTGCGACCATACAGAACAATAATATCACAAAATTCACATTGGAACGGACAACCCCGGGAAAACTGAACCGACATAGATTCATAATATGTCATTTCCAATAAATCAAATCTGGGAATAGGAGTTGTTGTCACATCAGGTTTATTCCCATCTGCCCGGAAAATACCTTGAGTTTCCCCACGCTGAATAGCATCGACAAATATTGGTAAAGTAATTTCCCCTTCGTCCAAAATCAGAAAATCTACACCACTGTCCAATTGTTCTTGGGGTAATGCTGTCGGATATGGACCGCCACAAGCCACTAATTTGTGGCGTTGTTTTGCTTCTCGGATTTGGTTATGTAAGTCTTCTTTTTGGACAATCATGGCCGAGAGTATCACTAAATCTGCCCATTCCCATTCTGCTTCTGTAACTGATCTAATATTTCTATCGACTAACTTAAACTCCCATTCTTGGGGTAAGATAGCTGCTACTGTAATTAAGCCTAACGGAGGTAGCATTACTTTGCAATTTACTAGTTCTAGAATTTTTTCAAAAGACCAGAAAGATTGGGGAAATAGGGGGTAAATTAATAAGACTCGCATTAGATGTTAGTTCCTCACATTAGGATTAAATATTAATTTATATCAGGTTAAACCTAACTTTAACGTTATTAAGTTAATTTCGCCATTGACATCCTCCCGACGCTGCTCTTACGAGACAGTGAGGGATTCCCTAGCATCGCTGTTAGGGGCTTTCTATCTTATAGCACCCGCCTTCCGGGATTTGCTCCCTGCGGGTCTTACGGTCGCTCCACAGACTAACACTGCTCCTCGAGCAGCCAAAATGTTTATACTGGCATTTATGTCCTGTTCGTGGTGACTATCACACTTAGGACAATCCCACTCTCTAATATTTAGAGGTAATTTTTCTACTACATGACCACAATTTGAAGATTTTTGAAGATTTTTTGGGTTGGCCACTTTTTTCAAAAAACAGAAATTTAGTAGCACCTTAAATCAAAGTCGTCTTCAGCAAATGTGAAGAAATTGACAGAATGCTACATAGTTTAATAGAAAAAATAAGTCAAAAGAAAAAAGAGCGAATTTTGTTAATTTTTCCACCTAAAACCTAACACCTAAAACCTAACACTTAACACCTGACACCTAAAACCTAACACCTAACACCTAACACCTAATGCCTAACACTTAGCAAATTTTTCCCCATAAAAACCTTCCTTTAATAATTTAGGAATAACGTTAAAATTTCCTCTTTATTCTGCCTATGGCATTAATTTGAGATAATTTAAAAAGGGTTATATAGATTCTTTTTAATCAGGGTAATAAACCCGGTTTCTTGTTTGGGTGCGTAAGTCTTGTTTATAATTTAATAATAGATTTTAGTAGATTCTCAAAAAATTTATTATTATGTCTCAATGTCTCAACCCTGAATGCCTTAGTCTTAACCCTGCTAATTTTCAGTTCTGCCAAAAATGTGGAAATAAACTATTACTTGTAGAACGTTATTGGGCAAAAAGTATTCTAGGACTTGGTGGTTTTGGTCGAACTTTTTTAGCAGTAGATGAATTTAAACCTTCTAAACCTCCTTGTGTGATTAAACAGTTTCTCCCTCAAGGACAAGGCACCAAAACGGTAGAAAAAGCTGCGGAGTTATTTGCACAGGAAGCGGAAAGGTTGGAATTGTTAGGACAGCATCCACAAATTCCTGAACTTTTTGCTTATTTTTCTGTGGGTAGTCGTCAATACTTAGTGCAGGAATTTATTCAAGGAAAAACCTTACAACAAGAGTTAAATAATCATGGAGTTTTTAATGAAATTCAGATTCGAGAATTATTGATAGACTTATTATCTGTTTTGCAGTTTGTTCACAGTCACAATGTGATTCATCGGGATATTAAACCAGAGAATATTATTAGAAGAGAGGCGGATAAAAAGTTAGTTTTGGTTGACTTTGGAGCATCTAAGACTATACCAAAAGGTCAACGTCAGACCATAATAGAAACAGTTATTGGTTCGGCAGAATATTGCGCCCCAGAACAGTCGGTAGGAAAACCACAGTTAGTCAGTGATTTGTATAGTTTGGGGGTAACTTGTTTGCATTTATTAACTCAGATGAGTCCCTTTGATATATATGATGCAATGGAAATGGAATGGGCATGGCGAGATTGTTTAAATGGAAATTTTGTCAGTGATGAATTGGGGAAAGTTTTAGATGGTTTGGTGGAGCAAAAACTTAAGCAACGTTATCAGAAAATTGAAGATGTTTTAGCAGATTTACAACCAAGTATTTCTACTGTTCAACAAAATACTGTTCTACAATATTCTACTTCTTCTGATGTACCCCTGGTTTCAGTTGGAAAGATAAACTATAAAAAGTTGCGTGACTTATTAGCCGCAGGAAAGTGGAAAGAAGCAGACGAAGAAACTGGTAATTGTATGTTAAAAGTTACAAAGCGAGATAAGGAGGGCTGGTTTAGAGCAAAAGATATAGATAATTTTCCTTGTGAAGACCTGGGCACTATTGACAAACTTTGGGTAAAATACAGTAATGGTAAGTTTGGCTTTTCTGTGCAGAAGAAGATTTATCAGAGTTTAGGTGGGACGAGACAATACGATCAAAAAATATGGGAAGCTTTAGGCGATAAAGTTGGATGGCGTCAGGGAGGAAGTTGGTTGGGATATTCTGACCTAGATTTTCATCTGAACACACATTACACGGGTCATCTCCCCGGGGTAGCTGGTCTTGTAGCTGGATGGGTGTGGAGGCTTAGTCTTGTTTACCTCTTCTCTCGTGCAGAGATTTGTAGAGTTTAATATATAGCCGTTTCAGCCGCCTTATCAGTTATCAGTTATCAGTTTTTTATAACCTATTATTTTTCTTTGGGCCGAGGTTTGTAGTTTTTAGTAGAGTTTAAAAATGGTCTTTCTCACATTAAATTATATATATTATTATGTCTAAATGTTTTAACCCCGAATGCCTCAGTCTTAACCCCGATAATTCTCAATTTTGTCATAAATGTGGAAATAAACTATTGCTTGTAGAACGTTATTGGGCCCAAAGTATTCTAGGACTTGGTAATTTTGGTCGAACTTTTTTGGCTGTAGATGACTTTAAACCTTCTAAACCCCTTTGTGTGATTAAACAGTTTCTCCCTCAAGTTCCGGGAACTGAATTTGTGGAAAAAGCTGCCGAGTTATTTGCACAGGAAGCAGAAAAGTTAGAATTGTTAGGAAAGCATCCACAAATTCCTGAGCTGTTTGCTTATTTTTCTGTAGATAGTTGTCAATATTTAGTACAGGAATTTATTCAAGGAGAAACCTTACAACAAGAGCTAAATAATCATGGAATTTTTAATGAAATTCAGATTCGAGAATTGTTGATAGATTTATTATCTGTTTTGCAGTTTGTTCATAGTCACAATGTGATTCATCTGGATCTTAAACCAGAGAATATTATTAGGAGAGAGGCTGATAAAATTTTAGTCTTGGTTGACTTTGGAGTATCTAAGATTATACATAAAGTTCAACGTCAGACTATGACAGTAACATTTATTGGTGCAGCAAAATATTGCGCTCCAGAACAGTCTATAGGAAAATCAAAATTAGCCAGTGACTTGTATAGTTTAGGGGTAATTTGTTTACATTTATTGACTCGGATGAGCCCCTTTGATTTGTATGATGCAATGGAAATGAAATGGGTATGGCGAGATTCTTTAAATGGAAATTTTGTCAGTGATGAATTGGGGAAAGTTTTAGATGGTTTGGTGGAGCAAAAACTTAAGCAACGTTATCATAAGGTTGAGGATGTTTTAGCAGATTTACAACCAAGTATTTTTACTGCTCAACAAAATTCATTCCCTACAAAAACAAAAACAAAAAGTATAGGATTTTCTGTTTCTTCTAATGTTAATAGTTATAATATTAATCAGTTTTCTCCTAAGTTTAAGACCTCTGTTTCTCATACTCAAAAAAATCAACAACCTCCAGAATATTCTACTTCTTCTGATGTACCTCTGGTTTCAGCAAGAAAGATAAATTATGAAAAGTTGCATAACTTATTAGCTGCAGGAAAATGGAAAGAGGCAGACCAGGAAACTGATAATTGTATGTTGAAAGTTGCAAAGCGAGAAAAGAATGGCTGGTTGAAAGTAGAAGATATAGATAATTTTCCTTGTGAAGACCTGGGAACTATTGATAAACTTTGGGCAAAATATAGTAATGGCAAGTTTGGTTTTTCTGTGCAGAAGCACATTTATCACAGCTTGGGTGGTACAAGTCAGTATGATGGTAAAATATGGGAAGTTTTTGCTGAACAAGTTGGATGGCGTAAAGCAGGAAGGTGGTTAGGATACTCTGACCTGAATTTTAATCTCAAGACATGCGGATACACGGGGCACCTCCCGGCGGCTGTGGCATTAAATAAGTGGAGTCGTTTTGGGATGGGATATCTCTTCTCTTGCGCAGAGACTTGTGGACTTTAACATTATAGTAAATCTTCACAAATAGTTAAATGTTTAAAGGAGAAGTAATGCAATTAGTAGAAAGAACAATAGTCTAAAGATAGTTTTTCCCAATTTTATTATTATGTCTCAATGTCTCAACCCCGAATGCCTCAGTCCTAACCCCGATAATTCTCAATTTTGTCAGAAATGTGGAAATAAACTATTACTTGTAGAACGTTATTGGGCCAAAAGTATTCTAGGACAAGGTGGTTTTGGTCGAACTTTTTTGGCAGTTGATGAGTTTAAACCTTCTAAACCCCTTTGTGTGATTAAACAGTTTCTCCCTCAAGCTCAGGGAACGGAAAATGTGGAAAAAGCTGCCGAGTTATTTGCGCAGGAAGCGGAAAGGTTGGAGTTGTTAGGAAAGCATTCACAAATTCCTGAACTTTTTGCTAAGTTTACTGTGGATAATCGTCAATACTTAGTACAAGAATTTATTAAAGGAGAAACTTTACAACAAGAGTTAGATAATCATGGGGTTTTTAATGAAGTTCAGATTCAAGAATTGTTGATAGATTTATTATCTATTTTGCAGTTTGTTCACAGTCATAATGTGATTCATCGGGATATTAAACCAGAGAATATTATTAGGAGGGAGGCGGATAAAAAGTTGGTTTTGGTTGACTTTGGAGCTGCTAAAGTTATATCGAAGGTTCAACATCGGACGGTGACAGGGACGGTTATTGGTTCGGCAGAATATTGCGCTCCAGAACAGTCTATGGGAAAGGCAAAGTCTGGGAGTGATCTGTATAGCTTGGGGGTAACTTGTTTGCATTTATTGACTCAGATGAGTCCCTTTAATCTATATGATGTAATGGAAATGGAATGGGTATGGCGAGATTGTTTAAATGGAAATTTTGTTAGTGATGAATTGGGTAAAGTTTTAGATGGTTTGGTGGAGCAAAAACTTAAGCAACGTTATCATAAGGTTGAGGAGGTTTTAGCTGAGTTATGGTTTGGTAATTATTCTATTTCTCAGACTCAAAAAATTAAAAAAACTTCCAACAAATCTTCTTCTAGTAATCCAAAAAAATCTCATATTTATCGGTTAGCTCCTCAGTCTCAAACTTCTGTTTGTCCTACTCAAAAAAAATCTAAATCTCCCCAAAAAACTGTTTCTAATAATGTAAAAAAATCTCATATTTATCGGTTAGCTTCTCAGTCTCAAACGTCTGTTTCTCCTACTCAAAAAAATCCTAAACCTTCACAATATTCTCCTTCCAATGATGTACCTTTAGTTTCAGTTAGAAGGGTAAACTATAAAAAGTTGCGTAATTTGTTAGCGGCAAGAAAGTGGAAAGAAGCAGATCAGGAAACTAAGCGTTGTATGTTGAAAGTGGCAAGACGAGAAAAGGAAAATTATTTAACAGAATAAAGATATAGGTCATTTTCCTTTAGAAGACTTGCGTACTATTGATAGACTTTGGGTAAAATATAGTCATAGCAAGTTTGGCTTTTCTGTGCAGAAGCAAATTTATCAGGGTTTGGGTGGCACGAAGCAGTATGACGAGACAATATGGGCAGCTTTTGGCGATAAAGTGGGATGGCGTCAAGAAGGTGAATGGTTATTATCCTGGAACTTGACTTATAGTGTTGATGAACATTACGCTGGATACCTTCCTCACTGTCGAGACTTTGGTCGAGACTCTGCGGTGATGCTTCTTCTCACTCGTGGTGACTTAGGGATAGACTATACTAAATTGCGTGACTTATTAGCAGCAGGAAAGTGGAAAGAAGCAGATCAGGAAACGACTAGTTGTATATTGAAAGTTGCAAGGCAAGAGGAGAAATATTATTTGGCAGGAAGAAATATAGAAGATATAGATTATTTTCCTTGTGAAGACCTCCGCACTATTGACCAACTTTGGGTAATATACAGTAATGGTAAGTTTGGCTTTTCTGTGCAGAAGCAGATTTATCAGAGTTTGGGTAGTATAAAGAAGTATGATAAAAAAGTATGGGAAGCATTCGGCAATAGAGTTGGATGGAGTCAAGGAGGAAGTTGGTTGAGCTACTCTGACATTTTTCAAGGGAGTCTAGACACACATCCCGAGGGGCACCTCCCAGTGATTCTCATGAACCGTTCGAGCTTATCTCTTTATCAAATGCTGGCTAGTTATACTTTAATGGGAAGATTGGTTGGGTGGGGTGGATGGCCTGTTATTGGTCGTGCTGTGTGTGTTATGGGTCGGTTGATATGGGATGTTTTCATATTTTGTCTGTTGTTCGCAGTAGGTCTGTTTTTTGCTTTGTTTGTGCTTATATTTGTGCTTATAGATTTAGCCACAGAGGATAAGAAGCGAGGGCAGAGTAATGATCATGCTGCGTTTGTAAGAGATTTGTGGGGTGTGGTAGTTCGGGTGTGGAAGTTTCTCTCTGGTCGCAGAGACTTATAGGTTTTCACATATAGCCGTTTTAGCTGTCAAGTAAAAAATTGTGGGATAAAATCAAAGGATTTTTATGAATTACAGCATAGGGATATCTGTTAGGGGTGGACACTACAAAAAATCATCCAAAAATTCCATTGCTACCTTTGGTTGATAACAATTAGCTAAAACCAATTTCCTCGCTACGGCCAAAATTTAGAATTACAGCACTTTCTGTTGTTATGAGGCACACCTACCCAGCCAAGATGCCAGAACTACATGATTTTTACTGTTTACCCTGTACATCATTTGCCCGAAATCTGCTGTAAGAGGCTGTCACTCCGACTAAGGAAGTCCTATTTGTCCACCGGCAAAAAAAATACGCAAAGTTACTATATATAGAGCTTGCTGAAAAAGTCTTTTTCAGGAGTAGGGGACCCACCCCTAACATCTCCCAGGAGGAGAAGTAGGAAGGTTGCATGCAACCTCCCTACAGAGGAACGGGGAATTGGTAGAAGAGGTAGTTGGATATATTTGCCCTTTTATTTTTCTGCCATGGGAGTGCCCAAAATCCTAACTTTTTCAGCCTTGTACCAGTAAAAAGCTAGTACTTTTTGCTACCCAAATCAGATCTTATGCTTTTATATGTCAATGCTTTTATGATTAATCAACCAACCCTATATAGAGCCTTGGTGCGTTACGAAGTCCGCAATTCAAGTCGCGAAACGTTCGCTCCGCTTTGCGTCAGCAAAACACACCCTACCAATAGGGTTCATGCCTATAGTCATTTTAAATAAGAATGAGACATCTTTCGCCTGAAATACTTTCATAGCAAGAAACACTTGTCTCAATCTCAAGTGAAACGACTATAAGTCCTAACTGATTTAAAATGCGTATTAGTAAGCTATAATTGAGAATTGAGAATTGAGAATTTAGAAGGGTTTTTTCTCTGAACGAGGCATACAACAATTAAATCGTTTAAATGCACAAAAGCTTATAGATGATTTTCCTTGTGAAGACCAGGGCACTATAGACAAACTTTGGGGAAAATACAGTAATAGTAAGTTTGGTTTTTTTGTGCAGAAGCAAATTTATTAGAGCTTGAGTGGTACAAGATAGTACGAGAAAAAAAATATAGAGAGCTTTGCCGAAGCAATCTCCTGTTATGATAAAATATATTAATTTAGGGTGTATTGGGTACTTGAAATAATAATAATTACTTTTCTTTCCCCTTCGCTGCGGACAACAAGTTTGAGCTGTCTCAGTCGACTACTAAACCTATGGATAAGTTCAGTAGGTATGAAAAAGCTTAACTACATTAATATTTGTATACTAACTGCCAGCTCTTCCAAACAGTTGAGCTGAAAAGTCTTTACATTTTTTTTACTCAGTGATCAGTTTTTTATAACTCATTGTTTGAATTTTGGCTGAGGTTTGTAGTTTTTGCAAAACTCCCGTTAGTTTTTAGCTAAATCATCGAGAAGCCTCACGCCATCATCTTTGATTTGGCGTTAGATGAATCGAGGGTAAATCTATGGGTCTCGATGTCCCATTGATTTACAATACTGCGGTATTGTAATAGACCGTGATGTTAATCCTGGGATAAATATAAAAAACAGGGCGGTAGGGCATTCCGTCCTTAAAGCTCCTGGAGTCCGACGGAGTACCGGGACTGGGAAGCGAAAAGCCCACACCATAGCATCAGCTTAGTGTGGGAGTATGTCACTACAGTTTAATACCAATTTCATAAACTTAGGCTACATTGTTTATCTTAATTAATCTCTAATATTGAGATCTGATGTGTTGCCATACTGGAAGAAATTGGTATAGAAATAGTTTTTCCCAATTTTATTATTATGTCTCAATGTCTCAACCCTGAATGCCTCAGTCCTAACCCGGATAATTATCAGTTTTGTCAGAAATGTGGAAATAAACTATTACTCGTAGAACGTTATTGGGCCAAAAGTATTCTAGGACAAGGTGGCTTTGGTCGAACTTTTTTGGCAGTTGATGAGTTTAAACCTTCTAAACCCCTTTGTGTGATTAAACAGTTTCTCCCTCAAGCTCAGGGAACTGAAAATTTGGAAAAAGCTACCGAGTTATTTGCACAGGAAGCGGAAAGGTTAGAGTTGTTAGGAAAGCATCCACAAATTCCTGAACTTTTTGCTAAGTTTACTGTGGATAATCGTCAATACTTAGTACAAGAATTTATTCAAGGAGAAACTTTACAACAAGAATTAGATAATTGTGGGTTTTTTAATGAAGGCCAGATTCGAGAATTGCTGATAGATTTATTATCTGTTTTGCAGTTTGTTCATGGCCACAATGTGATTCATCGAGATATTAAACCAGAGAATATTATCAGGAGAGAGGTGGATAAAAAGTTAGTTTTGGTTGACTTTGGAGCATCTAAGATTATACCGAAAGTTAAACGTCAGACCGTGGCAAGAACGGTTATTGGTTCGGCAGAATATTGTGCTCCAGAACAGTCGGTAGGAAAACCAAAGTTAGCTAGTGACTTGTATAGTTTGGGAGTAGTTTGTTTGCATTTATTGACTAAGATGAGTCCCTTTGATTTGTATGATATAATGGAAATGGAATGGGTATGGCGAGATTTTTTAAATGGAAATTTTGTCGGTGATGAATTGGGGCAAGTTTTAGATGGTTTGGTGGAGCAAAAACTTAAGCAACGTTATCAGAAGGTTGAGGATGTTTTAGCAAATTTACAACCAAGGATTTCTACTGCTCTACAAACTCCATTACCGGCAAAAAATTATGCTTCTACTAATGTCAATAGTTCTCATTTTTCTCAGTCTCTTCCTCAGTCTTTTTCCTCTGTTTCTCGTACTCAAAAAAATCAACAACTGCTACAATATTCTACTTGTTCTGATGTACCTTTGGTTTCAGCTCGACAAATAAACTATGAACTGTTGCGTGACTTCTTAGCCGCAGGAAAGTGGAAAGAAGCAGATGAGGAAACTGGTAATTGTATGTTGAAAGTTACAAAGCGAGAAAAGGAAGGTTGGTTAAGAGTGGAAGATATGGATGATTTTCCTTGTCAAGACCTGGGCACTATTGATCAACTTTGGCTAAAATACAGTAATGGTAAATTTGGCTTTTCTCTGCAGAAGCAAATTTATTACGGCTTGGGGGGTACAAAGCAGTACGATAGTAGAATATGGCGAGCTTTTGGGGATAAAGTGGGATGGCGTCAAAGAGGAAGTTGGCTGGAATACCCTGACCTGAATTTTAGTCTGGATACACATTACAAGGGGCACTTGCCACGTGCGGGTCGGGTATACATTAATATTCTTTTTACTTCTATTGGGCTTTGGCTTTGGACTAGTGGAGGATGTGGCTTTGGGTTTCTTTCTTCTGTCTCCCAGAGACTTAAAGATTGTAAAATATAGCTTCTAATTTATCAACACTATCAAGGTTAACCCAGTAATTAACTTAACAAACAAATAATTTTTCAACTCTGCCAAAAAACCAAGATTTAAGATTTGAAAGAAATGCCTTGGGAGATTTAATTATTATGTCATCAACGGTGGGAGAAGCTGGAAATATTAATGCTGAAATTTATGCCGAATCATTCACAATGAGGACTACAAAATCAGCAATCTTATTACTGCTTCATGAAACCTATACAAACCTAGACAGGCTTGCTGTTCAATTCCTGCTTCAACCAAGGGAGACGGCACCTTCAAGTCCACAGGCGTTCACCGATAAGCTATCGGCATTTTTTGTCCAATTTTTGAGATTGATTGACCCATTCAAGTCCCTGTCCATAACTTGCCCACAATTTTGACAATGATCAACCCTTTCACGTAGGGGCTAATCTAGTATATTTGGGCAGACTCAACAAGTTTTTGAACTGGGGAACCACCTATCTACTATGGTTAACAAAAAGCCAAAACATTCTTGTTTATAACTTAAC
>JAKQYF010000065.1 GCA_023356535.1 Trichodesmium sp. MAG_R03
CTAAATCTATACCTACTAAATTATCAGTTTTAGGCAATGCTTCGGGCAAAACTTCTACTACAAAACTTAGGAAATATCGATGAGCTGAATCTTTGATTACTGTTACTGATGATGGAATAGCGGGTAGTTCTCTTGAGCACAAAATTTTCAGCTTTCCTATTTTCGCTTACGTAAACTTTATGCTGACTAACTTTAAATGCACCCTTTGTAAATCTAGCTGTTGGCAATGACATTCTCCTTTTAAATTTAGGAGGTCTTATAGGCTTACCTTTTCTGTTGCCTTGAGTTGATTTAAAAAAGTTTTGATCACCCTGGTAAAACATTGTTTAAAGATTGCTGTAGTGGCAAGGGCTGAAAACTTCCTGAAAGCCAAACTCTATCCTGAGTCTTTAAAGCCCGAGTAATAAGCTGTTTTTGTAGTTCAGAATTAGTCGGTTTTTTGTTTCAAGGTTTGTACTTTTCCTGAGAGCAAGCTAGACTATCATTTCAGACAACACGGACACAACCTTCCGAGCCTTGCTAATCGGTGTTTTTGTCCCAATGTTGGATATTAACGGTACTTAAATCTTGCCTTCATAGAATGACTTTTGAAGCTAAAAAGCATGATAACATAACCTGTGGAAAAAATAAACTAAAAAGTCCCCCGCTTATAGGCGAGGCTTTAAACCCAATTTTTCGGTAAGTAAAATAATAGCAGGAAAAAAAATTATGTGCTCTTGTTTTATTATGACATATAGAGGTATTTTTTAGTGCGCAAAAATCCAGTAGTTAGACCTTTTTTGAAATGGGCAGGAGGCAGTGCGATTCGTTAGGTCGAAACCGCTCTTAGAGCGGGGGATGACCGGGTTTAACCCCCTTGGGTTGGCCATAACTGTAGAGAGTTTCTAGGTTAAAGTCCTATTGTTGAGATGTTTCAATTAAATCCATCATCCCTATTAAAGAGAATGGCTATCAAATTGGTAAAGCGGGATGAAAAGCAAGTAACAGCTAACCTATCAAAGTTGAATCCTTGCGAGGGAGGTTGAAAGGGTGAACGAAAGTGAATTGATGTTAGAAGCGCCGTCAGCCCAAGACTATGGACACGATAGGTAAAGTCCAGGTTAACTATGAATGAGAAACAATGAATTACCGCTCATTGTTTAAACATCCTTCTCTTGCCTTCAAGAGCATTCATCGGCGTATAGTCAACTACCCAACCCAACCAGACAAAACCTCTACGGAACGAAGTAACTCTAATAAAGTTCTCTCAGAGTAGGCAGCCAAGCCATAAACTTTATTGGGGCAGGATGATGTCAGAAGCCAATGCCTTGAGTAATATCAGGGATACGCAGACAGACATCCCTAAGTTAGAGAGTAGAAACCTAGTAGGAAGTACAATGACCAATACGAGTGAAATAACTACGGTGGAAATGGAATGGCGCGATGTTAACTGGAAAGCAGTTAATAGAGCAATATTTCGGCTTCAGAAAAGAATCTACAAAGCGTCACAAAACGGTGATACCAAAATTGTTAAGAAACTCCAGAAGTTACTGGTAAAGTCTAAATCAGCTAAACTGCTTGCGGTTAGAAAAGTCACTCAGGACAACAGGGGTAAAGGTAAACCAGGAATAGATGGGATAGCAAAAATAGCCCCTAATCAAAGACTGGAGTTAGCTCAGAATCTCAAACTGAATGGCAAAGCCAAACCTGTTAGAAGGATAGAAATACCCAAACCTGGCAAAAAAGAGAAAAGACCACTAGGTATACCAACAATGGAAGATAGAGCAAAACAGGCACTAGCCAAACTAGCTTTAGACCCAGAATGGGAAGCCAAATTTGAAGCTAACTCTTACGGTTTCAGACCAGGAAGAAGCACTAAAGAGGCTATTGCAGCTATTTATAGCGACATAAACAAAATGAGCTATTACGTTCTTGATGCCGATATAGAAAAGTGCTTTGACCAAATAAACCATAGTAGACTATTGGACAAACTTAAGACCTACCCAAGTATGCGCCGACAAATAAAAGCTTGGCTGACATCAGGAATTATTGAACAAGATGTCTTCTACAAAACAGAAAGTGGAGCTCCTCAAGGTGGTGTAATTTCCCCTTTATTGGCCAATATAGCCCTACATGGAATGGAGGAGGCATTACATGAGGTATTCCCCAAGAAATACACCACTAAAGCAATGGCAGCAAAGTATGGGACTAAACCTGATATTTTATTTAATCCTCCTCTTTTTCATAGGTATGCGGATGACTTTGTGATTCTGCATAAAAGTAAAAAGGTCGTAGAGGAATGCCAAGTAATCATCAATGACTGGTTAAAATTTATGGGGCTTAAATTAAAAGGCCCCAAAACGAAAATTGCCCATACTCTAGGTGATGGAAAAGTCCAAACCGGATTTAATTACTTAGGATTCAACGTTAGGCAATACCCAGTAAAAGATATTAACAGTGCTACTGACAGGCAAGGCAATAAACTAGGGTTCAAAACTCTAATAAAACCTTCTAAGGAAGCAATAAAACGCCATACCAAGGTCCTCAAACAGACAATCCGACAATACCGCAATGCTTCACAGGAAAAATTAATAGAAAAGCTTACTCCCAAAATTAGGGGATGGAGTAATTATTATGATTCTGTGGTAAGTTCCAGAGTCTTCGGTAAATTAGACAAGATCCTATTTCATCAACTTCTCAGATGGGGTTACTATCGTTCGCCCTTGGAAGGCAAGAAGTACACAGTAAACAAATACTGGGGGGTAGATAAAGGACTTGGATGGGTATTTATTACCCCTGATGGAAAACGACTCCAAATACACAAAGACACTCCAATAAAAAGAGTTGTAAGACTCAAAGGAGAAAAGTCAACTTATGATGGAGACTAGGCCTACTGGACACAACAACTCTCTAATTACACAACAGTAAAAAGAGAAGTCACAATGCTGATGAAGAAGCATAAAGGCAAATGCCCTATCTGTCAAGAATACTTTACCAGTGAAGATAACTTAGCAATAGAGCATATGATTCTACAATCATTAGGTGGTAAAAACAATATGCTTAACAAACAACTCGTGCACAACTATTGTCGCCACACCAAGACTGCCTCCGACGGCAGCTGTGAACGCAAAAGAAACTAACTAGGAGGAGCCGGATGAAGGGGAACTTTCATGTCCGGTTTTGAAGGAGAGTTTGGGGTAGCAATATCTCATTCGACTCTAACAAAGGCAATTATTACCTGAATTAACAAAATATATCAACCAAAAATCCCTAAAAAAATGTACATATTATGAACCTTTCATTGGTGGAGGAGCACTTTTATTTGAATTGCAACCAACCAGAGCAGTTATTAGTGATCAAAATAAAGAATTAATTAACTGTTACGAGGTAGTCAGAGATTCATTGGATGATTTGATTGAAGAGTTAAGAAAACATCAAGAATATAATAATACTGATTATTTTTATGAAATTAGAGATTTAGATCGTTCACCAAAATATGAAAATCTCTCAAAAGTAGAAAGAGCAGCCAGAATTATTTATTTGAATAAAACTTGTTATAATGGTTTATTTAGAGTGAATTCTCATGGGCAGTTTAATGTTCCTTTTGGTAGGTACAAAAAACCTAATATTTTAGATGAAGCTGTTTTAAAATCTGTGAGTTTTTATTTAAACAAATCTAAATCTAAAGTAAAGATATTAGATAATGATTTTGCTGAAGCAGTTAGAGATGCTAAAAAAGGTGACTTTATCTATTTAGATCCCCCTTACGATCCTCTTTCTAATACATCATCTTTCACAGGATATGATATTAATGGTTTTAACAAGGATGAACAGAAAAGATTAAGGCGAGTTTTTGATGAATTAACTGAAAAAGGTTGCTTGGTTATTTTAAGTAATTCTCAAACAGATTTTATTATGGATTTGTATCAAGATTATCAGGATAAAATTAAAGTAGTAAAGGCAGCAAGAAGTATTAATTCTAAAGGATTGAAAAGAGGGAGAATAAATGAAATTATAGTGTTAAATTTTTCAGTATAGCCAAGATAAATATGACTAAAAATGATGTCTCATGGGAAAATTTATTTCACACATATCAAATATTAGAGAAAGTCAATAAAAACGGCTGTTTCAAAATACAAACATCTCAAATTAATCAGGAGCGAGAAAGTAGACTTATGGCCAAATTTGACCATGTTGTTAACTTACCAAAAATATTCATAGATAATAATTTATCAATTTTACCACTTTCTCGTTCTCAATATATTATTGGTCACTTTTGTACACACTTTCCAGTTAAATATAACCTCAAAATAAAAACTCTTCCTTGGCAGTTTCCCAGAGAAATAGAAACCATAGATTATACTAATTTATATTCTGAAAATTCTGCATTACTTTGTGCATTTAATATGGGTATTCTCCATGACTTATTTGGGTCAAAAACTAAATTTACTGTTTCTGGTAGAATGTCTACTGGAATCTTTGATTTTTACATTAAAAATTCTATTAACAACCAGCCATATAAAATCAATGTTACTAATTCTCAGTGCGAAATTGATGGAGGTTTTGAGACTGATAATTGTTTAATTTTAATCGAAGCTAAAAACTACAAAGTTGAGGATTTTTTAATCAGACAACTTTATTATCCTTATAGATTATGGTCAAAAAAAATTAGTAAAAAAGTTGTACCAGTATTGATGACTTACTCCAACGACATTTTCAGCTTTTTTATTTATGAATTTATAGATAAATTAGGCTATAGCTCTATCACTTTGCGAGAACAGAAAAATTATGCAATTGCTTCAGAAAAAATACAAAGAAGTGAGTTATACTTACTACTAAATCAGATTAAAAAGATTCCTGAGCCACAAGAAATACCATTTCCACAAGCAGATAAATTTGATAGACTAATAGACTTAATATCCCTGCTACTAGAAAATTGTTTAACTCCAAATCAGATTACAGAAAATTATCAGTTTGATAAGAGACAAACAGATTATTATACAAGTGCTGGAAAATATTTGGGACTGATAGAAAAACAGGGAAAAATATTCACATTAACCGATGAAGCAAAATATATTTTGCGCCAACCATATAAACTGAAATATTTAAAGTTAATCGAAAAAATTTTGGCGCACCAAGTATTTTATCAAGCATTTAAGTTTTCTGTAGAAATTGGGGGCATTCCTCCAAAAAAAACAATTACTAAACTTATGTGTGAAAGTCATTTAAAAATTGGAAATAGAACAATAGATAGACGCACTTCTACTGTAAAAGGATGGATATCTTGGATCTGGTCACAAATTGACTAAGCAGATATTAAACTAAATATTATGTAGAGTTGAATTTTTATTTAACAAAATCATGCAAGAATTTTTTAACAATGTCTCTCGCTACCCACGGTACTTTGTTACCATAACCCTTGGTATATTCTTCTTTCTATTCGAGCAACTGAAACCACTTTTCAAGAAACCTATTACGGCGATCGCTCTCATTGGCTTAATTATTGGGACATTAGCTTTTCTGATCTTAACTCTACAAGCTATGTTAGGTATAAATCCAATTTAACTAATCTCAAAACATAAATATTCACTTAATTAGATATCGGAAAATGTCGAAACGAGGATTACCATTAACAAAAAAATAGGTTTCAAGTTTTGCCCTAGAAGCAAGTCGTAAATAATAAACTTAGTATGCTATAGTATTATTAATTATTTTGAAAAAAAGCAGGTGTGGAAACACCAAGAGTCTTATATTATGAGAGGCGAGGTTTTAGATGATGACTTTGTAGCTTAAATGTGTTGCAAAACCCAAGAGCTGGAAACCCTTAGGAAAGCGAATTTAACGTGATTTCTATCAAAACAAAAACTGTTTATTAATTAATGCTGACGTTAATTGTGCAGCTAAATATTCTGAAATATCAACAAATTTGATATTTTATCTTAAAGGAATTATACCAATTACTATAAACTTTGCTATACTTTGGTTTTCTATTTCTAAATATTATTTGTTGGAGCAAATACTAGATAGAATGGTAGCTTCGGTTATAAAGGAAAGTTATTTTTTCCAGATTTTAAGTATAGCAGGACTTTTAAGAATTGGTATTAGTAGAGGCAGTTTGATAATACCTTTAAAAGTCAAAATTTTGAATCCTTAAGAATACCCACTCTTCAGAATTGGGAGTATCAATTCTAGAATTATTTGTCAGTCTCATGATTAGCACGATAGATTGGATAGTAGAGTAAGTGGGTAAATTCAGATTTTCCAAAGTCCCCCTCCGGTATATCTAAATAAAGAAATAGCAGTTGGAAAAAAGTGGCAGGAAGAGGACCGCCAAGAAAAATGTATCAAATTTTTCTCCAATGGCGACCTCAAGCTATAGGCCTGGCAAGACTTTGGTAAAATATACTAAGAATCCTCTAATTCTGCCTCAAACTCAACAATCTAGATTGTAAAAATACCATTAATGGAGATAAGTGAAAGCAATTTTGCTACTAATTTTGGCCAAAATCTCAAAATTGTATTGTTTTTGTGCCAATTTTTCAAATATAAAATATAGTTATTAGGTTCTAATTGATGTTTATCACAAAGCAGCTAGTATTTTTTTCAAGTTGTAAATTTCTGTCAATAAAGATGACATAAAAAACATTGAAATCTAAAGTTATATGAATAATACAGCTCTAATATCGTCATTTATACTGACATTTTTATCTAGCATTGGTCTAGTTTTTTTTATTAAGGCATCAGTTAAACCGCGGACGAAAAATATGAAATTGGCAGCTGAACAGGAAGCTGATTTACTTTTAAAGCAGCTAAAAGAATATTTTAGTGATCGTGCTTACCGAATTATTGATGTTAATGCAGATCAGAATAAACTTACATTTGAAGGAATAGTTCGTCCTAGTTGGTTCTTGGTATTTTTCTTAACACTATTAGCAGCAGTAGGTGCTTTATGTTTTGGTTTGGCTATATCAATGTTGGTTCCTGAATTTGGTCAATACTTTATATGGCTAATTTTGGTATCGCCTTTAGCAGGTATTTTTTATTGGCAAAAGTCTAAACGTCCAGAACAAGTTGATATAAAGCTGGAAGGAATATTGAGTGAGGGTTCTTCAAGCAAAAGTTTACTGTCCATAACAGGTCATAGGGATGAATTATCAGCTTTACAAAGAGCTTTCAGCTTGAAAGGATACCAAGAATAAAATTAAAAATAATATTAAACTGACAAACTAGGCCTATTTGGCAACAAAAACTAAGAAACTTCAAACACACATTCCGTACTTCTAATATACTACAAAGCTATCGTGAAGGAAGAAGCTGGATTTTAGCCTCTGTTATTGGTAATAACTATCAATATTTTTTGCAATATGTATTTTTACTTACAAAATTCATAGTTATTATCAGGCAAAGCTTTAAATGATTAGTCTGACATACTACATGTTGAAGTGGGTAATGTAAGTTAAAATATTGTCCAACTTCACGAAGAAGAACTAATTTGTAAACTTAGCTGAGAGCCTTAATATTACCTAGCTTTCAGTAATTTGGAGCTTACTAAAAAATTAACTGATCAAACTTAAGCAGAGCAAGAAACTTAGCTTATTAATATTTACTTTATGAATCAGCTCTCAGAGTTCAAGTCCATATGGTAGATAGAAGCTTTATTACAAAATGTTATCAAAACTATATTGGTAGTTTATTTTGGTAATCTATAATATTAAGAAACAAAAATAAGAAAAAGAAGAAAAATAACTCATATTTCAAGTCGATTGCCAGATAGAAGCTTAAAATCTTTAGTTTCTTTAGCTTTCTAAGCTTAATTAAGTAATCATATCTTTTACTAGCATACTACTAAACCAAATAAGATGGTAATGCTAAATTAGCATTACCATCTTGCTTAATTTAATTAGAAGTTGGTACTTGTTGCTAGTAACTCCAAAAAACATACCAGCTCACCCATGAAAAAAACGTTTAATACAACATCCTTAAACTTGAGTTATACTTGAAGTATAATTAAGTACCTGTTTTATTTCTGGTGTTTTAAGTTCCATCAAAACTTTTAAGCTAGGAAACAAGAAATGATTTTCTTCAACGTACTGAGCTCCAAATAAACCTTTTTCTGCCCAGAAGTACCTATCAGTGGTATGCTCATTTCTTCTAACTAGAAGTACAGCAGGTGGAACAATACCTTGTGCATGAATAAACTTGCGAGCTGCAGTGACTGGTTTATCTTCACCACTTTCAATACTATACTGAGTTACTTGCTCCAGTATTCTGCGTCCTTCTTGTCTTCGACGACTTTTGCGCTTACGTCTTCTAGCCAATTTCCTTACCTCCTGTGTTACCCGATGAGTGTAGTTATGGCTAACGGATTTGATAAGATTATATAAATTTTAACTGAATAATTCAAGTGTTTTTAATATTTTGATACAAAACATCCGGCTTTTATCTAAAATCTAAAATAACCTGATGTCCAGTGGAAAATACCACAAAATCTACTAATCCTCATGGCCACAAGTATAGAATTTATTGGACTTTGCAGAACCCAGATATCTATCGTATCTAGTTTGGGTGCGACTTTAAGCATAGTTTACTTGACAGAGAAACTGGCAGAAGGGGGTGAAGCAAAACTAGTTCCCATTATCGTATATCCAGAAACACCCCAAGATAGGAAAGAAACTTCAATTTTAAAAATAACCTCAGAAATACCAACATTAGATAACCTTCCGAAATTGTCAGCAGCACCCTTGATGATCGGCGAAAATTCTCGGATTTTAGAATCAAGTAACCATACAACAAAATCAAATCCAGGATTGCACAATCATCCTTGGCAAAAATGTCAAATTGTTTTACCTTTAATCCATGATGGAGTAGTTATGGGATTACTGGTAACAGCAAGAGAAGACCGACCCTGGAAGCAAAAAGAAAAAACTCAAATTCAACAAGTAGCTCATACTATTGCCATAGCCTGCATTTTAGATCAACGTTCTCAATGGTTAAAACAGCAATTTCAGCAACAACAAAAGTTGCAAGTCCAACAATTTGATACTATACATAATATACTGCATCAGTTAAAAAGTCCATTAACTGCACTACGAACTTTTGGTAAGTTATTGCTGAAAGGATTTTTACCAAAAGACAAAAACTGGAATATAGCAAATAGTATTTTACGGGAAAGTGATCGCCTCAGAGAATTAATTGAAGAAATTGATCAAACTGTTGATGTTGAGGAAGAAATATTGAGCATTCCTGCTGAAAGTAAGAATTTTCAAAGTACAACTCCAAATCAAGAAATAATAGATGTTGATCAAGAAGCTAACCAAAAATCTAAACCTCTGCGACTTTTACCTGGAGCTAATTTTTTAGAATCAGTTTCTGTACAACAAGTTTTAGATCCTTTATTAGTTTCTGCTGAAGCAATTGCTAATGAAAGTAATATAGATTTACAAGTTGATTTTCCTGATAATTTACCAATCATCAAAGCTAATTATAAAGCTTTGCGAGAAGTCTTAAGTAATATTATTGATAATGCTTTAAAGTATACTCCTATTAAAGGAAATATTTATATTAAATTAGCAACTTTAGCTCCCCAAATAAAGGATTATAAATCAATAACTGAAGAAATGTTGGTAATAGCTGTTAGTGATACTGGTTTAGGCATTCCATCGGAAGATTTAGAACATTTATTTGAACGAAACTATCGAGGAGAAAAAGCGAAAACAAATATTCCAGGAACAGGATTAGGGTTAGTAATTGCTCGTGATTTGATAAATGAAATGCAAGGTAAAATTGAAGTATATTCTCCTGTAGAGACTCAATGGTTACCCAGTTTTTTAAAAGAACAAGATTTAGCAATTAATTGTGGTACTACAATTCTTATATGGTTGCAAATATTACACCAAACTTATTCTTCTTAATTAGGGCTTGCTGATTAACTCTCAAAGTAGTCTTTTGCAGCAGAAATAAAGTACCAAGTTTTTCGTTCTAAAAAGCTCACATATATTACCATTTTGGTTAAATAAGGGCAGAAAAATTCAGGGGCAATTATTAACTAAACGTGAAAAAAGTATGAATACTGATACCCTATCAAGCAGTCAGATTTAAATTCTTACCCTTATTCTAGCCTAAATATTTCCTTGAGCAACAAGCATCTCAATATAAGCAATCAGCGCATTTGAATTGTTACAACCTATTGAGGATTGCTATATATAGTCATGTTACTTTTGGGTAAATTTTTTAATTAAACATTACTCATTCATTTTGATGAAAGCATAGAATAAAATCGGACTATTGTAATAACCCAGTTGAATTTAATAAAACAGAGTATTATTATAGATACAGTACAGACGAACTATGAACTTCTACAAGGCTTATTAAAAACCTTTTTGTAAGTTCAGTTATCCTGCAACCCACTCCTTTTTGGGATGTAGGAAATATGTAGGGAGTTAGTACATCAGGAGCATCTAAAGTTAAACCTCTTGTTTAATTCTTCAGCCTAAATTTTACCTTTATAAGGTGGGGAAGGTAAATCTTGGCTGTTGAAAAATAAAGATTAAGGTATACTAATAATCCTTAAACTTTGCAAGAGGTTTTTTTGTTTCACAAAAGCCGCCCTAGAAGGACTAGCACGTTTTCATTCTTCACTCTACTCATAATCGAGTTAAGAATCTAAAAGCTTTTCATAGTAAGCTATCGCGCGGTTTTTTTCTAATATTAGAAATTAAGAGAGAAAAAAAGACAGAACTTACGCAAATCAACCAAGAAATCTGGTTTATTACCCTGATTATTGTTGTTTAAATCACCCAATTTCCTAGATTAACCCGGTTTCTGTATAAGTCCTGAATAGAAATAAAACTACCTTTAATTAGAGGTTAGGTGATCGTCAAGTTTGAGAATCAAAACGCCCTACTAGAGGGACGGAGCTTTAAACCAATTTCCTCGCTTATGGCTACACATCATATTTAAGAATGAAATCATATAATCTTATTAAGATAAGCAATATAGCCTAAGTTTATGAAATTGGTATTAAAGCAAAATTTTCCCTCAATCATTTCTTACGATAAGGTAGCATATCGAGGTTAATGCTATCTCAACTTGATTTTGTTGCTGATTGATTTTTTCCACCACCAAGACTCCGTGCCAAATCTAAGTATATAGAAGGGTCCCCTGCCCGAGGCTTCTTTTCTTGAGGAGTAAAGGTAAATATTTGATTTTGATACACAAATTTAGGAAAGCCTAGAATACTCCGATAATAAGGCCCATAACGAGGTGTCTTCAGATTAAAAGGTGTTTCTCCTCCATCATGCTGGGGTATAACCCGACGACGTTGGTAGGGTACAGTTTCCAAGCCAAAGTTGTCTAGGTATTCCTCACTATTAAGCAACTCATCAATAAAACCTTCAAGACCCTTGGTGGCTATAATAATAGACCAAGCAAGCTTTTCCCCTTTATTATAAACATCACGACCTAATACCCGTTGAACACATAACTCAACAAAACGATAATTACTATTTGTTTCGTAGTTGTTCCGACGGAATGGAGGAGAAGTTAGCAAACCTCGAATAAAATCTCGAACTGTAATTTGACCATTCTTGAGCTGAGATTCTAGGAAGGTTTGGCGCTCGCTTTTCAGGATTTGATGTTCACTATAAATTTGGCGATAAGCTGCCCAAATTAACTCATTCCAATTTGATTGAGAGGGTAAAAGCTCGGCAGAATAAATAATTGGTTGCTCATCACCAGGGACTTCATAACCTGGAACCCGTGAATTTTGACTTATGGGCCTGTATTCTAATAATGGAATTGCCACGTCAGAATCTCCTTAAAATTATTAAATGTGATTTGATTTATCAAGTCTGGCCATAACACATTAAAATTTACTGCGATTCAGAAAATTGCATCAATAGCCAACTTTTAGATTAAGGGATTAAGACAATTCAGGTCTTACTTTTATTAATTTACGCAACAATCTGTAATATTTTTGATCGATATTTACTGATACTCGACATGATTTTTCTATAGCAGTCGCCGGAGGAATTAGGGTATTCTCGCTCCTATTAATACAGTCTTATGGTGCGAATTTAACTTCTAACTTCTGCTATACTTACCAGCCAAAAGCAGAATAAAATTGTACATCATCTTTTAATATTTCTGCCTCTGAATCTGAGTTGCTTTCCTCTATCCGAACTTCGGTGCAAAAAGTAGAAGTATTAAATCCACCAAACCTCTTCACTGCACTACTTCGGATTCTTAGATTAGGACTTAGAAACCAGAATCTTTCAATAGAACTCATAGTTTCATATTCTGTAATTAGATTTAGTCCATCTTCATCATCCATCTCAAAAAGTCCCACCACTGGGACAATTTCAGCATAGCCACGCTCTCGCAACATTTTGCCTTTTCTCGGATTTTCTGGGTCAGGAACAATAGCAAATACAGTTGACCCCTGATGATTTTCATCATTTTTGTCCCATGCCATGGAACCATCCCAAGTTACAAAAGCTCCTCCAGTAGCTAAATTTGGATCTATTTCGTGCATTTTGCAGATTTCTACTATTTTTTGATCTTGAGCATCCAAGCTGATTACTTGAATATCTGAGCTACCCATTTCCGCTTGTCTAAAGGCTAGGTGATGGGTTGTGCGTTGCGATCGCCATTTACCAGAACTTCTTTGAAAAAATTCCATTGCATCCATTATCTAGTCCTCCATTTTTTAACTTCATGATATTAGTTCTCACCTAATTATCATAGAACTTCTAGCCTTGATAGCAGATACATCAAGCCCGGCAATTCCCGATAAAAGTCGGGAAAACCGTTCATAGCAATGTGACGGCAGAACCATCAACATTGGCGGTATCTCGCAATGCTTTGAGGAATATCCCCAAAGCGCCATTCCAATCTCTCGGCATTAAGTAACCGCAGTGCGGACATTTAAAATCCTTTGACCCTCCTCAGTTTTGATGAACATGGCCGCACTTTGTACAGGTTTTGGAACCCAGACATTCGTAAATCCTGTTGTGGGAACATTTGGGTCTTGACAACTCAGTCATAGATTATTTGACTTTTGACTTGGGCCTAGGGTTATTTTTAAATCCTGCCCTTAAGAGCAGTAAGGTTTTATTCAATTAATGTTAATTTTTGTCAAATAAATTAATTTCATACTGTCCATAATGGACAGTATGTCAAGTAAATGTTACAATAGTTTATATATAAATAAACATATATATAGTATATATATGGCCTTAATTAATTGGCCAATATCTAAACAAGGAGAAGTTAACTATGAAAATGCCTAGCAGCTTAACTATGGAACAACAGTTCAAATTAAAAGTTCTACGGGAGGAAGTTAAAAGTTTAAGTCAGGAAGAAGCCCAAGAATATTTAGTTGAAGTATTACGACAAAGTATGATTAAAGAAAATTTCTTCAAGCATTGGATGAAAGACAAAATTTAATCTATTGTCTTTCACTCAAAACTGGAATATAACTCAATATGGTTCATATAAGACAAAACTATTATGTTATGGAACCATTAGATGAGATTTTCAAATTACAGAAATGCCAAAAAAATTATTTGAAAAAAGAATATTACAAATAGTTTCAAACTTTAGATAAGGAGGTATTGGTAATAATTGTCCCTTGATTTTTTTGTCATGGCCAGCCCGAAATTCTAACCTTTTTGAGCTTAAGCCACTGAAAAGCTGGTACTTTTTTCTACCTAAATAAGGCTAAGGCCTTTATCTGTCAATTCTTTGAGAGATTATAAAGTATTTTAAGGAGCACAGTAGTAGGTAGGGACGTTTCCCTACGCGACATGAAACGCATTTTTATTATGCAACGTCCCTGTAGAGGAAAAGGGAAGGTATATGTGAGGTAGTCAGATATACTTGTCCCTTAATTTTTCTGCCATGGGAGTGCCCAAAATCCTAACTTTTTCAGGCTTTTACCACCGAACATCTGGTACTTTTTGCTGACCAAATAAAACGAAAACCTTTATATGTCAATGCTTTGATAATTAATCAGCAAGCCCTAATTAGGGTTGGCTGAAAAAGTCTTTTTGCTCTTTGTCGTAGTCAGTAGTCAGGAGAAATGGGAATAAAGAGGAGGTAGTTGGATATATTTGTCCCTTGATTTTTCTGCCTTGGTAGGGCCCCAAATACTAACCTTTTCAGCCTTCTGGGAGCGAAAACCTGGTAGTTTTTTCGACCAAAAAAGGCTAAGGCCCTGATGTGTCAATGCTTTTATATTTAATCAGCAAGCCCTAATGAAGTGTTACCTTAATGGGGTGAACTACAATACCCTCTATCCCATTGCTAATTGTCTTCGGGACTACCTTTCTTGACATACTCCCGAGGTTGGCCTTACGGGACAACGCGGGATTCTTAAGCCAGGGAAACCCTGAGAGCTTTTTTAACAGAGGTGATGTTCTCCCCCTGTGTTGATAACAACCCTATTTTTTGTATTAGGTAGTGCTGAGTTATAGTCTCTATATTGTTCTTAAAATAAGGAATTTAGATAAAATTTTGATTATTAGATGAGCCAATATAAATCCCTTGTTTCCCAAATGGATTATTTCCTATAACTAGAGTCCTTAGATTATTATAGTCATTCCGAATAAGAATGGAATACTTTTTCAGCTAAAAACCCTTTCACAGCAAGAAAATCTTGTCTCAATCTAAATCAGAATGACTATATCAATCAAATAGCTAATAATATAACGACTTGCTGGAGAGTACAAAGTTCTCCTCAAAAACTATTTGCTTTAAAGACTAAAAGTATTATAGCAATTGACTTACAGCCCTTATAGCTCCTTTAAGGGATTTTATAACCTTGAGATAGCTGTAAGCCTTATCTAGCAATAGTTATTCCCATAAATTCCCACTGTCTAGTAATATATTTTATTTGCTAATTATTTAGTAGTATCATTTTGCTTTCTTGCCATCAAGTGCTACTGCATTATCTTGTGCAAAGATTTTAAGCCCTTCTTGACTCTCCGAGAAACAGTAACAGCACTAATTCCCATTCGCTCGGCTGTTTCTTTCTGAGTTAAGTCAAAGAGAAACACAAACTCCAAAACCTTACGAGTACCATCTTCCAATTTAGCCAATGCATGCTGTAAACGAATTTGGTCTTCTTGAGCTAACTGAAAACTACGATACTGACTATCCGGGACTAATTCTCCCAAAGAAGTAGCTCCATCAGCTTCATCTTGAATTGGAGCATCTAAACTAAGAAGAGCACGGTTACGACAAGCCAATTGAATTTCATGCCACTGGTCTAAAGAAATACCTAAAGCAGAAGCAACCTCTAAATCTGTAGGTTTCCGCTTTAACTTCATTCTCAAGTCTTGTATAACTTTTGTAGCTTGCCGATCAATAGCTAACCAATGTCTAGGGATGCGTAGAGAAGGGCTTTTATCTCTTAGATAATGCTGAATTTCTCCTCGGATATAAGGAGTAGCAAAAGAACTAAAGGCTCGTCCCTTTGAGATATCAAATCGTTCAATTGCTCGAATTAATCCAATACATCCGACTTGAAGTAAATCATCATAGGTTTCCATACATCGATTTAACCAATGATAAACTTCTTTTCTTACAAGTCCAACATTAAGTTTAACTAACTGGTTCCGAAGTTGATAAGAAGGAGACTGTTGGTACTGGTGCAACAGTTCTAGGTTTTCACTTTTGAGTTCTTTAGTGATGGTGCTAGACATAGATATATTATGATTTTGAGAGCCAACCACTGATGGTAGATCAAAGATTATTTTATATTGTATTGTTATATTAATAGATATTTTGCATTATCCTGCCTGTCTTTAGGCAGGAAATTTATGCCAAGCTAAAGCTCCTTGGCGGTTTTACGTTTTGCTGGCGCTGGTGTCAAGCAAAACCTCTCGAAAGACTGCTGCTACCTTGACGGTAGTCCTGCCCTTGCCGACCAGTCCGTTTTTTGTCTCGGACTGCCTGCTCGCAACTAATATTCTTAATTTTATCCTGATTTTATCGCTGAATTTTCATCACGGTTGTGTTTACTATCACAGTTATTTTAGAGTTTAAACACCAAAAAACTGGTACTTTTTGGAACCCAAATAAGGGTATTACCTTTATATGTCAATTCAAAAGTCGTTCTAGAAGAAGGAGGCTTTAAACTCAATTTTTTGATCAACTCCTAACAATTCTCTTTCCAGAAGATTTCAAGCTCTTGGGTTTTTCACCAACCAATTTAGGCATAGGAAGTTCATAATCTAAAAAATTGCCTTGTAATATCATGTCCGGTAGCATCGTTTGTACATAAAATTAAGTCCTTCTTGGAAGAAACCCTTCTGTCTTCTACCTTCCTTCCAGCAAAGCATAAGTATTCAGGCGGACATGATATAAGATCTAAGACTTTTGGTTTTTCCACGCCTACTTTTTTCAAAAAAATTAACAATATAGTCATTCCAAATAAGAATGGGAAACTTTCTTAGCCAAAACCCTTTGACAGCAAGAAAACCTTGTCTCAATCTCAACCAGAATGACTATATCTCAGCATACTAAGTCTATTATCTAGGACTCAAAAACTGAAAAAAGCCGCCCTTCTAGGGCAGGGCTGTAAACTTATTTTTTTGGTAAAGTAAAGATTGAGGCAGCTAGAGTGTCTAATCTGATTAGGTTACGGCGAACAGTTAGGAGTTAGGGATAAAGAATATATATTGATATTGCTTCCTAACTCACCCTACTAGGGCGTCAAGCCTTAAATGTTGTATTAGGAAAATGGCAAAAACAATACATAGTTTAGATTTTGCCATTTTCCTATTACCCTATTTTTAGCTTGATGCGCCACTACTCCAGAATTTAATATTTCTGTAACAATACAGTCTCTAAGAAACTGTATCTACCCGACCGTAAAAAGTGCCAAGAACTTTAACTTCTACAGGTTCTTTTGCACCTAAATCTGTATCAGAAGGCTGAACAGCCTCAAAGATACCAACAATTTCACTTGTTTCCCCGTTAATTCTAGTAATTTGAAGGGACATCTCACCAGCTTTGAGAAGAGTATCTGCTGACTTAACATTAGCTTTGACAAAATCTTCATCATCTGAACTAGCTGGTAAAGCTACTGCATTATCATATCCTGAAGTCACACCACGACCTTTCGGGTCCAGGAAACTAGAGCCTCGGTAGGAAGGAACATTGTATATTCCCTTAAAATCAGTAGAAGTATTGATAGCAGTAACATCAGGCTGGCTCTTAACACTAAGTCCTTTGACAGTAAATAGAAATGGAACTTCTTCTCCACCTGGTAAAAGAACAGTTATGGCTTGAAAGTCAATACCATATTGTTCGTTAAATGTCAAAGAATTATCTTCATTAAAGACAAGCTCACCTGTTACTTGATCTAAGGTAGAAGTATAACGTGTTAATTTTTTTCCTTGAACAAATTCTGCTTTTTGGCGTTTATTAGTTGGTTCTTCTTTAACGAAATAGGTAGTTGGCTGCAAACACACATCTGTCAAAATGTAAGACTCATTTCGCTCAAGGTTGATGGAACCACGAGCAGTTTCTGGTAACTCAGGACAGTTGTTGGCTAAGCCAGTATTTACAATATCTTCATAAGTAAGTGGTTTATTACTATCAGGACTGTCTGAACAAGCAGTTAAAAAACTTAAACACACAGCTAATAGTAAAGCGATGAAAGCGGGATACCTCATTGTCAACCTCAAATAATTCAACATTAAATATTTAACAATGCTACTGCGTTCTATAGTTTACGCAGTATCAATAATTTAGTTTTAGATTTTAGATTTGATGGGAAAGTCAGGTCAAATCAAATAAGATCAAGCTATTTTTAACATTCTCAATTTTCTTGTCTGAGAGTAAATTTATCTTTAAAATGGCATTAACCCAGAATAACATTTTACATTGCCGGTTACTTTTTCCTAAATTTTAGTGATATAAATTAAATTTGTATGAGTAAATATATTTGTGAATTTTATATTTCAGTGAGGTATCCCAAGCCAAATGGATAGGCTATAAAGGTTTTAAGTATTTATGCAAAATTAATTACACATATTCTAGTTACTCAAGTTGCTTTTAAGTAGTAAGATGAACACAAATACGGAAAGTGAGTTAACAAAAAAATTACACAATGATTTACAATTATTAGTAGAGTCAGTGAAGAGTATAGCCCAAAATAATCAAGATGATCCAATAGCAATATTGGCTATCCTACGAACTCTGGAAAGCTTACATCAAGAACTCAGAGAAGGTTCATTTCAAAAGGCATTACCAGATAATCGTCAGTTACTCTACGATTTACTTAAAGATATTGAAGCTAAGGGAGGTTGGCCTTATATTCCTAGATTAAGATTATGCTATCTGTTAGAAAACTGGTCTGATAATACTCAAGAATTATAGAACTTCATTAGTATTATTGGAATCAACATCAGGTAAAAGTTGACCCACATCTACAAAGTCCTGCTCTGAAATTATTGAAGCTGGAACATTCACTAATATTGCTAATAACCTGCCATTATCAATTTTGATTAATGTATCTCTGAAACTTAAGCCATTTCCTTGTTCAAAAGTTAAATCCTCAAAAGTTAAATTACCACTTAAAGCCAAGGAATCTTCCAAGGGATTAAAATCATTAATAAAATCAATGCTACCTAGTTCTGCAGGTAACACAAAAGTATCCGCTCCCTCACCACCAGTTAGTGTATCTTCTCCAGCTTCTCCAAATAATATATCGTTACCTCGATCACCTAGCAAAAAGTCATTACCATTACTACCTTGAAGGGTATCATTATCTTTTCCACCGAACAATGTATCATCACCAATGCCCCCAATAATTAAGTCGTCATTTAAGTCGCCGAAGAGAGAGTCATTCTCTTGTTCACCGAACAATGTATCATTACCTTTTCCACCACGCAGATTATCTACATTTTCTCCACCAAAAACTTGATCATCACCCCTATTGCCATTAATAAAATCCCTGCCAATAGCTCCAAAAAGAGAATCATTCCCTGATTCGCCAAATATAGTATCATCACCACTACCTCCATCTAAAGAGTCATTACCATCACCACCCAAAAGCAAATCGTTTCCTATACTACCACTACCAATATCATTACCTTGGTTACCAAATATTACATCATCGTCAACATTTCCAAATAGACTATCATCCCCTTCGTTACCTCTTAATGTATCGTTACCTTCCCCTCCAGTAACTAAATCAAATCCTTGATTGCCAATTACTAAGTCATCTCCAGTTTCTCCAAATAAAGAGTCGTTACCATCCTCTCCTTCAAGACTATCATTCCCGGGACCACCTTCAAGACTATCATTTCCAGGACCTCCTAATGCTAAATCACGTCCATCTTCTCCTTGCAAGACGTCGTTATCTTCACCACCAATTAAAGAATCAGATCCAATGCCACCCAAAATTTCATCTTCTCCTTCTCCTCCATCTTGAGTATCATCTCCTCCGTTTCCAAAAATAGTGTCATTTCCACCAAAGCTTTCCATCAGGTCAGGTTCTGAAGAACCTATTAAGCGGTTATCATTGTTATCTCCTAAAATATTTGCCATATTACTTGGATACTCCTATGTTATTCTTAATTTAATTATAGAAAAATACACAAATATTCTAGGTTTGAGGATTGTGTTTTTTTCATATTTGGTATTCAATTCCCCCTTATACCTCAGTTACTAAAGAAGAACAAGTCCTTAAGAGGTAATTTTGATGTTTTTTTTAGACTTTAACCTTAGGTTTCGCCAAACTATCAAATAATTTTTTGACTTTAACTAAGTTTTTATCACCAGGGGCTGTTTCTACACCACTAGATAAGTCTATGCCGCAAAAGTTATTATTAAATTCTATTTTAGGTTGAGAAACTAATATTAATTGTTGTATTGCTTTTGTTACATTTTCTGGGGTTAAACCACCCGCTAATAGCCAAGGAGAAGCAGGATGAAATTCTTCAATAATTTTCCAATCTAAAGTTTGACCTGTGCCGCCTAATTTATCTGGATGATAAGCATCTAGAAGTAAAGTATCGACATAATTTTCATAAATATTTGCTTTTGTTAAGTCTTGAGGAGATTTAATTCTCAGGGCTTTTATTATTTCTATATTATTTGGTATTGACTGGCGTAGCTGATTACAAAATTCTGGAGATTCGTTACCATGTAGTTGTATTCCATTTAATTTAGTATTAATAATTATTTCTGATAATAAATCTATTTTAGTATTAACAAATACTCCTATTTTGTCAATTTTTATTGGTAGTTTCTCGACAATATTTTTGATGTTTTCTGGAGTAATATAGCGAGGTGATTTGGGAAAACAGATAAATCCTAGAGCTGTTGCTCCCATGTCAGCGATCGCTTGTGCTTGGTCTAGTTTTGTAATTCCACAAATTTTGACGCGCATTGATTATACCTACTACTAACTAAATTTTACATTTCTGTATCAAAATTTAAAGTTACTGTTAATTATTAAGACAAATAGTAGCTTTTAGCTAAAGCTTCTTGATAATTTGCAAGACATAAGTTTGTTTAAAGACAGCCATAAAGGGCAAGGTCTTTTAAATTTACTCCAATTTTTTTTGATTTCAGGAGATAAGAACTTGATTTACTCTTACTTAACTTTAGCAGTACAATCTCACTCTCTCTCTGCAGAGTGGTCACCAAAGGTAGCAATTGTAATGATAACTTGTAACTTAGTAGCAATTGTCATAGGCTACTATGGTATTTCAAAGCAGAATCGTGGACAAGGCCCAGATTTACCCGTATCCTTACCAGCAATTTTTACTGGCTTTGGAATACCAGAATTATTAGCTACTACAAGTTTTGGTCATATTTTGGGAGCAGGAATGATTTTAGGACTTGGTAGTGCTGGTATGCTATAGAATTAGATATAACCTGATTTTAGTTATAAAGTATAGGGAATTCTTTATTTTTATAAAAGAGAATCCCTATTTTCAGTTTCTAATTTTATAGATGTCCAAATCAAATATTGATTGTGATTGTTAGCCAGAAAATCCAGTATTATACTTTCGCTTTCAAGAGGATAAAAAACGGATAATTAAACCTATCTACTTACTTGGCATTTGCTTTAGGTAAAATGTTGGTAAATTAAGTTCAAAGCTTCAATCAAAAAACAAAAATAGATATATCATGCAGGTAGGTTGGCGAATTGGAAATTTATTTGGTATTCCCTTATTTTTCGATTCTTCGTGGTTTATTCTTATACTTTGGGCAATATATGTTAATAGTCAAGATTATCAAGAAAGTAGGCTTTTTTTGTTTTGGGGTAATGGATTAGTAGTTGCTATATTACTATTTTGTTCTGTAGTATTTCACGAATTAGGTCATAGTTTAGTTGCTATTTCTCAAGGGATAAAGGTTAATTCCATAACCCTATTTCGATTTTGTAGAGTTGTTTTAATAGAGCGAGATTATAGAACTCCTGGAGAAGCTTTTCAAGTGGCGATCGCCCGACCTTTGGTAAGTTTATTTTTATTCTTTTTATTAGGTTTAACAAGTTTACTATTCCCAACATCAAGCTTAATTGGGGAGTTAATAAATAAAGTAGCAGAAATAAATTTAATTTTAGGTATTGTTAATATAATGCCTGTCTTACCTTTGGATGGCGGACAAGTATTAAAAGCGGTTGTTTGGAAAATAACTGGTAGTCGTTTTACAGGAATAAGATGGGCAGCTAAAATTGGTAAAGGTTTAGGATGGTTAGGAATTATTTTAGGGTTGATAATAGTTTTTACGACTAGAGATTATAATGTTTTTTTGATTGCCTTAATTGGTTGGTTTGCTCTGGGTAATGCTATAATTTATCAGCACATAACTGATTTACAGTTAGCTTTAATTAATATTAAAGCTGTAGAGGTAATGAACAAAAACTTTCGTGTAGTAAATGCCGATTTAACCCTCAGTCAGTTTGCCAATAAATATCTTTTAAAAAGTTCTAAATTTTCAACTTATTTTGCTACTAGTATGGGTCGTTATCTTGGTTTAGTTTCTACTGATGCTATTCCCTATATTGAAAAAAGTTATCGGGATACTCAAACTTTAAGGATGATTATTTGCCCTCTCAATCATATGGTGAATGTGTTAGAAAAAGTTAGTTTATTAGAAGTTATTAACAAGATGGAATTTCATCAACAAAAACAAATAACTGTACTTTCACCTGCCGGAGCAGTAGCAGGAATAATTGATAAAAGTGATATTGTCCGAGGAATAGCTCAATACTTGAAACTGAATATTTCAGAAGCGGAAATTAAACTTGTCAAAACAGAAGGTAGCTATCCCTTAGGAATGAAGTTAGAAGCAATTGCCAAGGTCACCTCTATCTCAAATTTGAAGTAGTTATAAGTATATTGAAGTTAAAAATAGTTGTTATAAGAAGGCAAAAGCTAATCTAGTAAAAGGAAAGACTGTTTGGGTAATTTTACTTTAGAGGTTGTTTGAAAAGTATGAGAGGGAGTAAAAAGCTCACAGGGGGTAAATTATGATTAAGGGTTTCATTCTCCTCAAAAAGCGTTGGATAGTTGAGCCCACCTAGGAAGGGTAGAATTGGTATAGACCCTTATGTCTTAATGACTGAGTATTGGCCTCCAAACTCCGAGACCATGATTTACATCGCGATGATTCGTCTGATAGTTCCGCATTTAGTATAATTAGCTACACCTTACCCCTTTTCAAACAGCCTCTTAATCACATCTCAAATTTGCCAATTTTTAGCCGAGGAAAATAAGCTCAAAAAAAGAAAATTAAAACAAGTACAAATATTCAAGAAATTCTATAATTTTACCTAGAAAATGGGTCTCTGAATCTAACACCTTCTTTTACCAATCAAATTTCATACCTAGATATTCCTCTAAACGCTGATTATGAGACTGAAAATAATCGTTTAATTTTTGTCGAAGTGATTTACTAATAGATGCATAAGAACCAGCATTAAATTTTGGATAATCTTGTATTTGATAATCTGGCAAATCTAGAAAATTGAAAACTTGCTTCATTGTGGTTTTCGGGTCACTATAAAATTCTTCGCTAGGCAAAATTAATAATTGTTCTCTAGGGAAAATATTCAACCATTCCTTTAGCCAATCTAAATAAACACTAGAAGCTATATAATCTCCCCGATAATTCCAATAATCTTTTTCTTTGGCTAAACTATATGAAATTTTTATCAGTTTTTGCAACCTAGAATTAATTATCTCTTCAACAGACATGTTCTCTGCTTTTAAACGTACTTCGTGATAATAATTAGATATAGCTCTATCTACTGGATTTCTTAATAAAACAATTAGTTTAATTTTGGGAAAAAAATGAAATAGTCTAGGGGGAGTATCTGGAGAATCAAAATAACTAGGACTTGCTTCTCCAGTTAATAATTTTTCTGACTCTGGAATTGCTGGAAAATGTGCTCGATACCAATTTAAACCTCGATGGAAATAGAAGGACCAAAAATCAATTTCTTTTTTAATCCCTGGTAAAATTTGTGGATGTTGAATTAGATAATGATAAATAGATGTAGTTCCTCCTTTCTTAACTCCAATTACCAGAAAATTAGGCCCTGAGATTTGAGGCAACTTTTGGGATTTTAGAAAAAAGTTAGGATAGTTTTGTTGAATTTGTTGTTGAGAAGCAGTTTGATAAATTTCTATTGCTTCAGTATTTCTATTTACTTGAGTTAGAGCTTCAGCTAAGTTGAGAGAACGACAGAGTGAGTTATTTGGAAAATTAATAAATTCTTGAAACAAATCAACTATTTTTTTGAGTTGATCTTGCTTGCTAAAAGTTTCCCACAGACGAATATCAGACCACCAAGCAAAATCAGGATCAAGTTCTATAGCACGATGGTAGGCGATAGTTGCTTCTAAGCATTTTTGTTGTTTGGTTAATGCTAATCCTAGGCTATAGTAAGATTGACTATTTCTGTCAGCTTGAACGACATAATAAAATGAATTTAGTTGTTGTTCTAGTTTAATTTTTTGCCGGAATATCTTGCCGAGTTGCTGATAAATATTTATTTGATTGGGTGATATTTCTAGCAATAGGTAATAAATAATTACGGCTCCATAAATTTGATTTTCTTGTGCTAGATAATTTCCTAATTCTAGATACAGTTCTGGATTTTCTTTGATGAGATATAGTGATTTTTGATAAATCGGATATTGATTGGGATTTTTAATGGCTTGGCAATAGTAATTGATAGTTTCGTCTAAATTGGATTGACAAAGTTGAGCAAAAGCATCTCCTAACTGTAGGTGCATCCAAGTGAGATTTGGAGTTATTTGAGCAATTTCTAAATAAGTAGCGATCGCTTCGTCTAATCTTTTTTGTCTAAGTAAAACATCTCCTAAACATTGGCGATACCAAACTACTTCTGGATTCAGTTTTATGGCGTGACGATATGCAATTTCT
>JAKQYF010000066.1 GCA_023356535.1 Trichodesmium sp. MAG_R03
CTTGCTAGTTGTTCGCCGCGATCAACAAATAGATATTCTGGTTGAGGCTGCCCCCAAGGTTTTGGGGCACTATCAACTTTATCAAGGTTGTCAACTATAACTACTAATCCATTTTTGCCGCGCTGCTTCAGCTTTGTGTGAGCCGGTTCGAGCAACTCTTGGTTTATTGTTTCAATAATTCCATTGCTACGAGGCGCGAGATAGTCTCTGAGTTTGCTGCGGAGTTGGGGACTAGCTTTAGCCTGAGCAGTTATTTTGGCAATTCCAAAAGAAAGTTCAACTTCAGGAGATATTTCTATTTCTGTCTGCAATAGTCTGATAGCTCCCTCAATTATACTTTTGAATCTTGTGGGTTCATCTAAGTTCAGATTCTCCAAGGTATTCAAACTTTCGCTGACCTGTCGAGCTATAGTTAGAAGAATATCACTGACGTCTAGATCTCCCATTTCTAGGTCTTTGTCTGACTCAAAATAGACGACGTGAAAGCCTTCTGCTTCTAATAGTTGTTTGAGTAGCCAGAGTTCGGTAGATTTACCACAACCAATATGTCCGGTGAATAGTTGACAGGTAGGTTCGTCGGGAGACCACATAGCAATATTGTCTTTGAGGTCTTCTATTATTTTCCCCCCCCGTACTGAAGAGAAGTCAATATAGTATTTTTCCTCTATTTCCTGGTTATCTGTGAATAGGGCTTTACCAGGGTTTGTTGCCTGAAAGAAAGCTTTGACATTTACGCTCATAATATTTATTTATTTATATATACTTCATTTATTTTATAATATACATCTCCAGATTTAGTTAAGAAAATATTAAATAACAAGATGCCAGATTTTTGACTCTCAAATAGTGACTTTTTTCTGAATTTTACACTTGATTTGGTAGATTTTAGATTGAGAGAAAAACTGTTAAATTTTACTTAAAATTAATTTCATTCTGGGGTTATCTTTGAGCTGAGATTTATTATTTTTAAAAAATTGCTAATATTTATCTTTCCATAGTTTTATCCACCCATTATCTTTATAATCTGATATTTTTTTGATATAAGCACCTCCAAAAATATATGGTTTAGTGGCAAAAAAAACCACCGTCTGCGAATAAACCCATTCCGTAAACATTGGGTACCATTACCCACTCGTATGCGTCTACAAATTGAGATAAAAACTAATCATAGCATTCTTTAAAATTATAGGAGTTGAAAGTCATCCAATTTGATAATATCATTAACCTCTCAATATGATGTGCCCAACTAAGTTTAGACACTTTTTCTATGGCTAATGTTAGGGGGATATTTTCTGGTAAATCTTTTAAGTCATAAAAGTAGTCTGGTAATTTGTATTGAGCTTTAAAGAAATTGAGTTCCCTAAAGTTTTCGTCGTATTTAAATTCATATAAAAGTTTCATCCATTCCCTCCAGCCAATAATTTGCCGAATAAAACCTTCTATAGAATTATATTTGTGTGGCAATGTCTACCGCCAAGCCAAGAAATAAATTTCTTGGCTCACAGCAGAAGTCATCTAAAGATGACTAATTCAGGAGTTACAATGTGAGAATATTATTTACTCCTAATTATCCGGATTTGATATGAATTCTGACTTCCCCGTAGCGCTATAAACCCGAACGCTTTGCTGACTCTTGAGAAATTGCGGCTAAAGTTTTTTTCACTGTATCTTCATAAACCGCAAAAAATAAATCCCGATTAAAACGGGATTGAATATTAGGCTCCACCGTCACTTGATGAGTAATTAAATATTTATTAGAATCTATCGATTCAATTTTCCATGAGCCTTGTAATTTTTTAAGTTCTCCTTCCGCTAGTTTAAATGTAATCATTTCCGGATAATCTTCGGTCACAACAATCTTCACTTTCGCATTACGAGTAAACATTAATAGTTGAAATATTTGCACTTGTTCAAAGACCTTTTGATTCCCTCGACTTTCCACAAGATTACTTTCAGCCACATTCGGCATATACTTTTCAAAATTATCATAATCTGTCAAAACTTGCCAGATTGAGGATAAATTAGCCCTAGCTATCACGTAACCTGTATATTGACCCTTCGTTCCCTTAAAAACAATTTCTCCTTCTTGTAGATTTAATTTCGTTGATGGCGTATCTTGTTTAATTCTTGGAGGCTTAATTTTTGCAAAGGTAGGATGAATAGCTAATGCTGTTGTTGTTAATATCATCAGTAACAGTCTTGTCAGCCATTTTTGTGATTGTTTCCGGCGATGTTGAATCATATATTAAAATAAGCTAACGCATAATTTTCAAAAAACTTTTTCTATTGTACAGAAATTGCCTTAAAAGCCAAGGGATAAGTTTGTTAAGCTAATACTCATTTAAAATGCATATTAGCAATACCAATTTCCTCAAGTATGACTACACATCATATGTTAACATTTGATAAATATTAAGATAAGCAGTGTAGTCTAAGTTTATTAAAGATTTCTAATTATGTCTTGATTCATCTCACAGTTGCCTATTTATTTTCTCATAAAATTCATACTTTCTCTAAGATTTTTTGCCTTCTATCAAACCTTGGATAATTATTTTGTCTCTGGTTTTATTTCTTGAAACTTGCTCCGGTTTTTCAATATTAGATAAGTCTCCTCAAGATCAGAAAACTCGCAATTTTTATAATCCAGCGATCGCGAATATTATTAATCATAATCCAGATTCAATTTTATTAACTGAACCTCCTCATCTACTAGATGCTATTTCTCTCAGTTATATACTTAATCTATCCCTGCAATTTCAGTTAATTTCCCATTTTTCTAATTAATCATTTGGCTACTGATAAAACCATTTATCTTTTAAATTCTTTTCAAGATTTTATTTCACAAATTCAGCAAAGTTCAAGGGATATAGCCCTAGAAAAAATCTATCAACCAGAATTATTGACCGATGGAGAAATTCATTTAACACTTTGGAAGTTAAGATGAAATGGATAGGTTGTTGAGGAACAGAAAAAGGGGCTTGACAAGAAAATTTGACATGGTATTATACCCAATAATGGGGAATTTGCCCTCATATATACTCAAGTAAGGAACCATCAAAGCACTCCAGACAGTTCCAATAAAGCTTGGAAGAAAGCTTGGTTTAATTTCCCTTGATACGATAAACGAAGAAAAGAATCGCTTTCTGCTCCTGTTCCTATCATCTCATAAAGACCACGGTTAGAATTTGGTGGCCTAGCTGCATCGGCAAGCTTTTTTGAGAATGAGTTTGCGCTGTTCAGGTTTTGTTCTCTCGCTTCTACCAAGCAAAGAAAGAATTTGAGCAGAAGTGTAAGCTACTTTGGCGCTATCGTCATCAAGCTGTTCAAAAAGTTGGTCCAGCATATTGCCTTCTATTCTGGGTATACGTGTAAAAGTTTCTATTGCTGCTCGCTCAACGTCATAGTCATCAAGTAAAGCTTCTTGTAGGGCATTAACAGTATTTGTTGTTATTTTATCCAAGTAACCAATTAATTTGATGGCAGCAATATGAAAATTGTCAAACTTATGCCTGAAACTGGACGTCAAGCTTATCAATAGATAATCATTTTTTCCTTGATTATTTTACTCTTAGCTGTTACTATTAGTAGCTTCAGAAATGTAGGAATATTTAGTGTTGAATCCGATTTTTATGGCGTTTATGCGGTACAAACAGAACGAATCTTAAACGGAGATATTTATAGTTATCAACATAATCCCCCTGGTTATTATTTATTATTAGCAGGAGTCAGTATTTTCTTTGACAATAGTTTTGTAGCAGCCAAGGTGATCAGTGCTATTTCTTTGGCATTATTAACTTGGGTAATTTATGCTTTGATGAAAACAATTGTATCCTATAAATTATCAAGAACTAAATTATTTTTAAAAAGCTTATAAAATCAGTGGAATTGAGCAAAAAATTAAATAGTTTTTTTGAGGACAATTAACCCCAGATAAAGGGTGGAATTTCACATTAAATGTCTTGACAGAATTGTCTTATTTGATTGATTAGCAACATATCGCTATTATAATTGTTGAAGAAGGAGAAATGAAGACAGAAATTTTACAAAAAATGCAACGTTTAACTCCTCATGTCTATTTATTAGGCCGACTTTTTTCTGAGCAGCTTCCACCTTTATTAATTAATAGTGATATTTATATTATTACTTCTGAAAAAGAAACCAAAGGATTAACAATTTTAGAAACATTAGCGGCAGGAATTCCTGTGATTTCACCTCGGTCTGGTGGTATTATTGATGGTGTTCAAGATGGTTATAATGGCTTATTATTTACGCCGAAAAATGCTAAGAATTTTATACAAAAATTGAAAAATTTGTCAGAAAACACAACCATTAGACAAAAAATTAGCGCACAGGCAAAAACCTCCATTCATCAGGGATGGGAAGAAGCGATAGAGAATCTCCTTAATATTTGGCAAGAAATACAGAAAACAGTGATCAAATATAAAATGTAAAAAATTTGCTTTCAATGACTAGGAAGGATCAATGCTATATTAGCCCAGCATATTAGTGCAGCAAAACTTACCGAAAAATTGGGTTTAAAGCCTCGCCCATAAGCGGGCGACTTTTTAGTAGATTTTTTTTCACAGGTCATGTGATCATGGTTTTTAGCTCACAGGAAATATATTAGTCGCGGGTGGGCATACCGAGACAAAAAACGGACGGGTCGGCAAGTGTAAGACTACTGCCAAAGTAGCGGCAGCCCGTGAAACGTCAACCGGCCGAGGAGCTAAGGCTCGGCAGGAAACCCGGTTCCTTTAGACCGGGGAGGATGTCAACCCTCTTCTAAGTTAAAATACACTAGTTTTTCAGCATCTATTTGCACAGGCCATGTACACAAAAGCAGATTTTATATTCATAGGACTTACCCATGAAAGCTATTAGTAGAGTGTGTTTCACTTCGCGACATGAAAAGCGCGCTTCGTAACGCACCAAGGCTCTATATATAGTGCCTTTGCGTAAGTCCTAATTCAGTGAGGTATAGCTATAACGGGCAAGAACCCACACTACAAATATTTTTCATAAAATCTTTGTACTTCATATAGTTGCAATCTGCTATTACTACAATGAACTAGAATCAAGACTTTGAGCTTCCTCTTGTGTTTGAGGCAAATGTAGTCCACACTCCTGCTTAAGGCCATGAAAGCGGGTATCCCGTTCATCTATATCATCAGCAGTCAAAGGCCGACTAGAATGCCAATCTCCCACAGTAGTATATCCCAAATCGAAAAATGGATGATATGGTAAATCGTGAGCAGTCAAATATTGATAAATATCTCGTGCATTCCAAGTAAGTATAGGCAAAATTTTATATATATCAGACTGTTTACTAATCCGATCTAAGTTTTGCCGGTGTTTGGTTTGCTCTCCCCTTAACCCAGCCAACCAAGCAGTGGCCTTCAGCTCTTTCAATGCCCGCTGCATGGGTTCTACCTTGCGGATTTCGTTATAACGCTCAAGGGCATCAATATCTTTTTCTGCCCAAAGTCTGCCATATAAAGCTTCCATCCGACCTGGACTCATAGAAGATTGATAAATTTTAATATTAAGTTTAAGTCGTTCTATCAACTCTTCAGCAAATTTATAGGTTTCGACTGGTAAATATCCCGTATCAATCCAGATAATAGGGATATTAGGAACAACACTTGCAACTAAGTGCAACATAACAGCAGCCTGGATACCAAAACTGGTACTCATAACCAGTCCTTCCTTAAAAGTTTCATATGCCCACTGCACTAAAGTGTCAGCATCTACTTGACTAAGTTCCTGATTGACAACCACAAGATCCAGTTCTGGTAGATCTCTGTAATCTTGATAATTGTATTGTCCATTTGTGTTTAGTGTGATTAAACTCTTTTGTAGCATAGTTATTACCAATAAAAAACTGAGTATACTGGGTGTAAGGGATTATGTTTAATCATATTTGATTCATAACTGTTTAAGAAAAGACTATTTATATTGTTTTTATCTATAGATTACGTTTTATTCATAAATAAAAAAAACCAGCTTGGGAAAACTGGCCTAGATCTTAAATATGTTCCGTTGTTATTTCTGTGAAATTAACCCTTAGCTGCGCGTTCCCAAGTTTGCAGTGTTTATTAGGTTGAATTGTCTCACTATTGTTTTTACCTATACTATTTTAACAAACTCTTGATAAATTTATCAAAAAAATTTAAATATAGGGTGAAATTGACTTCTGCTTGATCTGGATTTCCGCACCCTTTGGCTTACCCCACAAAACCTTCTCCTGCTTATAAACAACCATGCCAGGTTTTGCTCCCTTGGGTTTATAAACAAACTTAGGTTTGGTATAGATTACTGGAACGACTTCATTTTGACGGGCACGACTATAAAAGGCACTTATATCCGCAACAAACTGAAGGTCAACTTCATCTGGTATTGCACCAGCATCCAGTCGCAACAAGACATGACTGCCAGGTACTTCCTGAGTATGGAACCATAAATCATAATCTCCTGCTACCCGAAAAGTCAAGAGGTCATTTTGACGGTTATTACGACCTACCAATAATTCCAACCCACTGGGAGTTTGGTAACGATAAAATTCTGTATCTTTTCTATTATTTTGATGATGATGTTCTGGGGCTTTGAGATAACCTTGTTGAATTAACTCATCCCGAATTTCCTCCAAAGTCTTTAAATCTTCTGGACTTCGGTAACTATCTAAGTGAGACAAAAAAGCTTCTACTTGTTCCAAATAATCAATTTCGGTTTTAACTTCTGCAAAAAGTGGCTCAACTGCTATACGCGCCCGTTTCAACTTTTGGTGCTTTTTATAAATAATTTGAGCATTCTGCACTGCATTTTTTTCTGGGTCTAACTTGATGACTACAACTTCTCCTGTTTCAAAGTCTCCAAGGGAGATATTTTCCATCCCTGGTTGCCATTCCTGAAGATTGGCCATAAGTAAATCAGCTTGCGAGCGCAACAACTCTGCCCCATCTGACTGTTTTAAACGCTGAGTGAAAGTATCGGCCTTGAACTGTAACTTAGTCGTAATACTATGAAGTTTTTGACTAATTTGATGATATAGTCGACTAAACTCTTGCTGATTAAGCTCTTGAGTATAATAGCGATTCAGTAATTCACCGACTGTATCAACAGATTCAATAGCTTTCCAACCCATTACTGTGTAGCCTGTAGATGTCCAACTAGGATAAAAGATTAACTCCTCCAATACTTGTAGCCATTTTTGCCAAAGTTGAAATAATCTTTCCCAGTCTGACTTATTGAGACTATCTGTCCATTGTTGTGGGTCTAGACCAGCAGTTTCAATCATTGGTTGTACCAATGCCTTACTCAAACCACGATAATTTTTAATTAGATTTCGCCATAATGAACCAGGAATTAAACTAATTCGTTCTTGCCACTGCTGTTGAGTTTCTTGCAAACTAGGAATAGGGTTAATCAGAGATGGTGGAAGTTCATAAGGTTGACCAGTTTGAATTTGACGGACACTAGACTGTTGACTATTAACTTGATGGGCACAGGTAATAACTAAGTTATTTGCAGTAGTAAGAATAATATTACTATATTTAGTCATGACTTCTACATAAAGATGCCTAAGAGGTGCTTCTCCAGGGCGTTTCGCAAACTGAAAATCCAAAACCCTTTCCCAAGGCGAAACTTCAGCAATAGCTATTAAAGCTAACCCACCTAACTGATGTTTAAGTTGTTGACTAAAAGTAAATGTATCAGGGATGCGAGGAGGAGGGTCGCTGATACAGATGCGAGCTGCTTGAGGATGCCAGGAAATATCTAACCAACCCCTTTTTTTTAGAGTTCGGAGGGCTAAAGAAATGGTAAAACGATCACGCTGATATACTTGTTCTAATCTGGCCGGCAGCCATTGAGACCTGAGTTCAGAACAAGAAGCTACAAGAGTTGTGTAATCAACAGGTTGCACAATTAATTGACAATCAAAGATTCTCAGAGAAAGTAGGTCTTAGTTATGTTAATACTATGAAACAGAAACCTACAGCCTCCTGTTAAGATGGCTCTGGCGCTTTTTGAAACTTGGGAATTTCCTAGTATCGCAATTGCCCATTTTCAGGAGGAGGTTAATATATGTTATTATATTCTTTACTATGGATATCCGGTTAATTAATATTGGTTTTGGTAATATTGTTTCTGCTAATCGAGTCATTGCAGTTGTTAGTCCAGAATCAGCTCCCATCAAGCGAATGATTAATGAGGGACGAGAAAAAGGCCAATTAATTGATGCTACTTATGGTCGGCGTACTAGATCAGTAATTATTACAGATTCTAATCATGTTATCCTTTCTGCTATTCAACCTGAGACAGTGGCACATAGATTTTTATTGAATAATAAAGATGACTAAACGGGACTTACTCATAACTCCATATATATTAGACCTCTCCTATAATTTATCTGAAGTTAAATTGGTGGTATAGACTAAATATGAGAGCTTGAGAATGTTTCAACTGCCTTGGCAACTGTTATGCTATGAATAAAAACTATGCAAAATGGTAGATTAATTGTTTTAACTGGGCCGAGTGGTGTTGGTAAAGGGACTTTGTTAAGCTCTTTTTTACAACATCATCCCGAATTAGTTTTATCCGTTTCTGTTACTACTCGTTCTCCTCGGCCAGGGGAAGTGGAGGGAAAGAGCTATTTTTTTGTGGGCCTCGATAAATTTCAAAACATGATTGAAAGTAAGGAATTATTAGAGTGGGCAGAATATGCAGGCAATTTTTATGGCACACCAAGTATTCCGGTAATTGAAAATATTAAACAAGGTAAATCAGTTATACTCGAAATTGAGCTAAAGGGTGCGCGACAAATTCAAAATTCTTTTCCTGATGCCTTGCGGATATTCATTCTACCACCTTCAACCGCCGAATTGGAAAAACGATTACGGGGTAGGGGACAAGATTTGGAGGAGGCGATCGCTAAACGTCTACAACGGGCGAAGGAAGAACTTGAGGCCGCTAAAGAGTTTGATATACAATTGGTGAATGATAATTTAGAAGATGCTTTGCAAAATTTGGATAGAATATTATTTCATTTTAGCTCTTCCGCCGAAAAGCCTCGCGCTCTCCTTAGTCAGCTATAATTGAGAATTGAGAATTTAGAAGGGTTTTTTCTCTGAAGGAGGCATACAAAAATAAGTCATTTAAATTCACAAAAGCTTACTCCCTACTCCCTCCCTGAAAAGACTTTTTCAGCCAACCCTAACTAGCTTTATAGACTGCTGGAGCCAAAGCATCAAAGTAGATAGCTCTCAAGTATAAAGTGTCTATTTTAACTGAGGGTTGAATAATAATTTATATCAGTTTTATAGAGCAATAATTGTTTATTAACTCTAGATAGGTTGACGAATTTCTTGCCATAAATTTCGATACTTTTCAATTGTAGTATTTGCTAATGGAGCAAGGAATTCACTTTTTTCGATAATTTTTTGGGGGGGAAATAATAAAGGATTATTGTTAATTCCTAGCAGAACTGGAGAACTAGCTTGGGTTAGTAGTGACATTTGTTTTGCTATCTGAGGCTGCCAACAAAAATCAATCCATTTTTCTGTTAAATCAGTCTTAGCACTATCAGTAGGTTCAACCCATAAATTAGCCCATAAAGCTGTTCCTGACTGAGGCAAAATAGCAGCAATTTCTTTGCGTTTTTTGAGTAATGGTAAAATATCATTAGACCAGCCAACTGCTAACCAAGTATCTCCAATAGTTAATGGTTGTAAATAATTATCGGAACTATAGAATTTAACTTGTTTATTTAGTTTCTCCAGTTCCGATTTTAAATTTTCCACCTGATCAATATTTTTAGTATTGTAGGATTTGCCTAATTTTTTCAGCGTTAAGCCAATAACTTCTCTAGGTTGATTGAGCAAAGAAATGTTACCTTCCAATTCTGGCCGCCATAGGTCTTTCCAGTCTTTAGGTTGCCATCCCAAAGTTTTAAACTTATCAACTCGATAAGCAATTAAAGTTGTACCCCACTGATAAGGTGCTGCCCAAATTTTTCCTTGGGTATCTACATCACCTTGATCATTACGTGTGACTAAATCACGCCATTTTTTCGGTAATGTATTCCACCTTGATAAAGATTCAGAATTAAGAGTAAGAGGTCGAATTAATTTTTGTTTAATTGCATTTGCTAACCAATAATCTCCTAAAGTAACTAGATTAGCAATATATATATTTTCTGTTTTATTTTTAGATGATTGCTCTTTTTCTAACAAAGACTTTTTCTGCCAACCTTGAAGCAAGGAAAATAATTTAGCAATATATATATTTTCTGTTTTATTTTTAGATGATTGCTCTTTTTCTAACAAAGACTTTTTCTGCCAACCTTGAAGCAAGGAAAATAATTCAGTTAAGCTTTCTTGAGGTTGAAAACTTAATTTAGGGCGAGATGTTAATTCCCCTCTAAATTTCGACACCATTTGAGCAGGAATAGTGTTTTTTAACAGTTTAACTTTTAAATCTGCTTGGGTTTCACATCCTGCCAAAAATTCAGTTAAAGTTATTGCCGTTGTCCCAATTAAAAAATCCCGTCGTTTCACCTTTTCTGATTATTTAAAATAAAATAAGTTTTTCTAGATATTGACCAATTATTTTTTGTTCGCCAGCACAGAAAATAATAGTTTGTCGTCACCGGTATTTATGGCCTACTTGTTTGATTTCTTCCTCCAATACAAACATATTATACTCTGTTTTAAGACATAACGTGTTAGATTCAGAACCGTAATATTTAGCTATTATGAACTTAGTTATGGCACAACCATAATCGCGATATAAAATTGAGCCTTTTCTAATGTTTGTTGGTTATAACTTACACCTAATTTCCATTTAATTTTTATCCTCTTGATTTTTGTACCATAATTGATTGATATTGTCAAAGTTATTTGAATTTATTGATATTGTCAAAGTTATTTTTGAATTTGTTACTATTCTTATCTCATTTAAAACATAGAAAATCATTAGATGAAGAGTCCCCCGCTTATGGGCGAGGCTTTAAACTCAATTTTATGATCAAATGGCGTAGATAGGCTTCAGGATATGCTGGAAGCCTATGCTACAGAATTAAATAAGGAGCGATCGCTTCCTGGCACTAAAAAACTTCTGAAAATCTTTAATTTCTCCCTCTGTTGCTGGACCATTAATAATAAGTTTTGCCAAGAGTCCTTGCAAAGAACTAGCAGGATAAATGTTAAGATTAGGAAAACCAAATTGATTTAGTTGGTTCTTCAAATCTTCAATAACATTTCGAATATCGAGCTCTTTGTCTATTTTCTAATCTACTTTATTCAGAATAAAATCAACTTTGTCTTGAATATCCAAAAGATCTTGAGGTTTTTCTATAACTTCCTTAAATAAATCTTCAACGATTAAAAGTCCTTAACAAATAGTTGTAAATGAAAACTTAACATCTAATAATTATACCAGAATTTGTATTTCTGACAGCGTTTTTCAGATTGATAAACCAAATTGCTAGAACCAAAACCATGTAGGGAAGCTCCATGAAGCTTCCCTACTTTGGTCTAGCTCAATGAAAACCGCTCACAAATTATTAACTGTAATATTACTGAATCTCAGGTGCACGCATCGGCAACTCAGGCACATCTGTTAATGCCACCTTTTCAGACTCCATCAACAAAGGCACAGAATTTCGTAACCGCGCCGTCAACTGCACAGTTGTCGCATCATAAATCTGAGTCACAATTTTCGGATACAAACCTATACCAATAATTGGCACTAACAAACAACCAATAATAAACACCTCACGGGGTTCCGCATCCTTAAGAACTTCGTGTTCTACCAACTTCTTATTCTCAGGACCATACAAAATCTCCCGCAACATTGACAACAGATAAATAGGAGTCAAAATTACTCCCACTGCAGCCAAGAAAATCACCCAAACCTTGAAAGTTGAATTATAAGCATCACTAGTTGCAAAGCCAATAAAGACCATCACTTCAGCCACAAACCCACTCATTCCCGGTAACGCCAAAGAAGCCATCGAACAAGTTGTCCACATTGCGAACACCTTCTTCATCTTCTGACCAACACCACCCATTTCATCCAAAATTAAGGTATGGGTACGATCATAAGTAGCTCCCACCAAAAAGAACAAACTTGCCCCAATTAATCCGTGGGAAATCATTTGCAGTACAGCTCCACTCATACCAATATCAGTAAAAGAAGCCATCCCAATTAACACAAATCCCATGTGAGAAATTGAAGAATAGGCAATTTTCCGCTTCAGATTTCGTTGGGCAAAAGAAGTCAAAGCAGCATAAACAATATTCACAACTCCCAAGATCACCAACACAGGAGCAAACACCGCATGAGCATCCGGCAACATTCCAGCATTCATCCGCAGCAGAGCATAGCCACCCATTTTTAGCAGAATTCCTGCTAGTAACATATGAGCAGGTGCTGTTGCTTCCCCGTGGGCATCAGGCAGCCAAGTATGTAATGGAAAAATGGGTAACTTCACAGCATAGGCAATTAAAAAAGCTGCATATAACAATAGTTGTAGGTTAAAAGCATAATCTTTGACAGCGATCGCCCTCATATCAAAGGTAATAGTATCCCCATAAAATGCCATTGTTAACGCTGCCAGCAAAATAAACAATGAACCGCCCGCTGTATAGAGGATAAACTTAGTTGCTGCATATAACCGCCGTTTACCACCCCAGATTGACAGAATTAGGTAAACAGGCACTAATTCTAATTCCCAAACAAGGAAAAATAGCAACATATCCTGTACAGCAAATACAGCAATTTGACCGCCGTACATTGCCAACATCAAAAAGTAAAACAGCTTTGGCTTGAAACTTACAGGCCATGCTGCCATAATTGCTAGAGTAGTGACAAAGCCAGTTAGGATAATCAATGGCATAGATAAGCCATCCGCCCCTACAGACCAATTTAAGTCTAGCTGAGGTACCCAAGAGTAACTTTCTACCAGTTGGAGTCCAGGAGTGTTAGTATCGTATCCTGTGTAGAAAGCAGCAACAATAATAGCAAAATCAATTAATCCAATAATTAATGCATACCACCGCACCGTTTTGCCGTTTTTATCAGGAATGATAGGAATTAGCAAAGATGCAACTATTGGAAATAGAATAATCGTAGTTAGCCAAGGAAAATTAGTCATGAATATTTAAGTATCATTGTAAAAATTTTGTAGAATTAATAGACATCTCCAAAAGTACCTATTTTGTAATGGTACGGCAAGGGCTTGAGCTCCTTGTCTGGAGATATCTAATGTTGTCAGACGAATAATCTATTCTACTAAACTTACCCAAACTTACCCATGAGTGATTGCATGAGCTTTGGAGCTAGCTTCCTGTTTCACTGAAGACAACAATTAGTCTTAACTCATTAACTCATAAAGACAGATTACTGAGATTTGGCAGTGACTTGATATTTACTTTGTGTGAAATATTTGGTACATGTCAATAAGTAGGTGGACTGATCACCGATTTTCAGGAGAAGATAAGTTGCAGACTGCGGTCCGTTCTACTTGCTCTGAACAAATCAGTTTTATCAGTTTAATTCAACCTTTTTTAGGGTAGTTTAAACCACTGCCTAAGTCTGATATAACTTCAAATCCCAACCTTGTTGAGAGCAGTATACCTCTGCCAACTAATAACTAACTAGATGCCAGAGAAAACAACCAATCCCAAAACTGCCACAAATACAATTAAGGCATAGAATTGAGCGCGACCATTTTCCAAATATTTTAAACCTTCCCCTGTCACAAGAGTAATAAAACCTGTGAGGTTAACAGCTCCATCAACTACTTTGTAATCTACTTCTAAAACTTGCCTTGCTAGACGACGACTACCTTTGACAAATAGAAAATCGTTGATGTCGTCTAGATACCACTTGTTCAGAGAAAAGTTGTACAGAGGTTTAATTTTTTTGGCGATCGCATCAGGGTCAATTTTACAACTCAAGTACATCAATGAAGCAAAGGTAATGCCAATTAAAGCAATGCCAACAGAGTTGCCTGCCATAATCAAGAATTCAGTCAGGTCGAACTCTGCCAATTCCTCCAGTACCTCTGCCAAAGATTCCCCAGGAGCATAAATAAACTGCTCAAAATAATTAGCAAAAGGCGTTCCTAACAAACCAATAATCATCGAAGGAATAGCTAAAATCATCAATGGTAAAGTCATGCTTACAGGAGACTCATGAGGAGAATGGCTATGATGATGATCATGTTCATCATCGCCATGTTCTAGTTCCTTCGGGTCCATGGCACCAGGGCCAAAAGCAAGAGTAGGAGTTGCAGTTGCAGTTGCCCCTAATAATTGCTCTTTAATCTCCTTGTTATTACCCCGAAACTCACCCTCAAAAGTGGAGAAATACATCCGGAACATATAAAAAGCAGTCATACCAGCAGTCGCCCAACCGATAAACCACAAAGCCGGGTTGGCTCCAAATGCACTGCCAAGAATTTCGTCCTTTGACCAAAAACCAGCAAAAGGAGGAATACCGCAAATTGCCAGAGTACCAATTAAAAAGCAACCAGAGGTAATAGGCATATATTTCCGTAGTCCCCCCATTAACCGCATATCTTGAGCCAAAATTGGGTTATGGCCAACCACTTCTTCCATACCATGAATTACTGAACCAGAACACAAGAACAGCATAGCTTTGAAGTAAGCATGAGTCATGAGGTGAAATAGTCCAGCGCTATAGGCACCCACACCCATTGCCATTACCATGTAGCCCAATTGGGAAATGGTCGAATAGGCAAGACCTTTTTTAATGTCATTTTGAGTAATGGCAATGGTTGCCCCCAGAAAAGCTGTAAAAGCCCCCGTCCAGGCAATAATATTCATTACCACTGGCAGATGTTCAAATACTGGGTACATCCGGGCAATTAGAAATACCCCAGCAGCTACCATCGTTGCTGCATGGATGAGGGCAGAAATTGGGGTCGGGCCTTCCATTGCGTCTGGCAACCAAACATGCAATGGGAATTGGGCAGATTTAGCTGCAGGTCCTAAGAAGACCAGAACACCAAAAAGGGTAGCTAAACCAATGCTCAGAGCACCTGTTTCTACAAGATGCTCCAAGCGAATACCCATTACTTCAAATTCAAAGCTGCCTGTGGCCCAGTAAATTCCGAGCATTCCTAGGAGCAAGCCAAAGTCACCGACGCGGTTGGTGACAAAAGCTTTTTGACAGGCATCTGCTGCTGCTTTACGGTCGTACCAAAAACCAATCAGTAGATAGGAAGAGACACCAACAAGTTCCCAGAATATATAAACTTGAACTAGGTTTGGAGAAACCACTAGGCCTAACATTGAGGAGCTAAACAAGCTCAAGTAGGCATAAAAGCGTACATACCCAGGGTCGTGAGCCATATAGCCATCTGTATAGACCATTACCAAAAAGGCAACGGTGGTGACTATGACTAACATGAGGGCAGTCAAGTGGTCAATGGTGTAGCCCATACTGAGCTTGAAGTCACCTGCTGCTACCCATTCAAAGATTTGGGTATAGGTTTCATGGCCATTGACTTGACTCCAGAACAATACAAAGGACAAAACCATTGCAGTTCCCAACAGAGAGACAATAAATATTGCCGATCCCTGACGTAAATTACTGGTGGCTCGACTATAGGAAATTAGGCCGAAGCCAACTATTGTTGCTCCCAATAGGGGCAATACTGGAATCAACCAGGCGTATTGATAAAGTGGTTCCATAATTTATGGTTACTTTATGATTTTTAATTAAGTGGGCAAAACTAATAAGTATTCTTACACAAACTTTCTTGGGATCACCGCTAAAGATCGATTTTTTTTTAGGGTTGCAGGGAGCGACAGTCAGCAGTCAATAATTCAGAGTCAGAAGTTAAGTATCAGTATCTTTATAGTCTTTTAGCTGGACTTTGAGAGTTTTCAGACCAAAAATGCCTCCAAACCCAGTATTAGCAAGGGAAATACCTGAAAGAACTAAAAATAGCTAAAACCTAGGTTTTATAAATTAACTAAATCAGGACTTACGCAAAGGCACTATATATAGAGTCTTGGTACCTTAGGAAGTCGGCTTTTCATATCGTGAAGTGAAACACGGCCTACCAATGGTGTTCATACGTAAGTCCTAATGTTTAACAAACTTCCCCTAAAAGCTGTTCTAATTGTCCCCTTGATTTTGCACATTGTAACTACTTTTGGATTCGTTGAATATTTTTCTTTTACCAATGGACAGCAAACTGTAGATACTTTGGCGAATCAGTTAACTAAGGAAATTAGCACTCGTATTCAACAACATATTTTAGATTATTTAGATAAATCTCATCAAGTGCTAAGAATAACTAATGTCAGCAGATGCATTTTCTAATCATGTGAATTTGACGGCTAGTTTGGAAGGCTTGACTAAGTTTTATGGTGTTTCTGTATTAATTTCTGAGTCAGATTTTAATTGTTTAACAAATCCGCCAAAATATCAAATTCGGTTTTTAGATCGGGCATATGTTTAGGGTATAGATAAACCTATTAATGTTTATGAAGTTCTGGATGGTGAAGTTGATTCTGTACGAGAGTTAAAATTAAAAACTCAAGTAGATTTTGCATTAGGTTTAGAGTATTATCGTTTAGGACAGTTAGTTTCTACTTGCGGAGCACAACAGCGCTTAAACCTTACAAGGCATTGCTGATGCTTGGGTATGATTTGTATTTTGGTAATTGCTAAAGCAATCCTAAATAGGTTGTGACAATTAAAAAACTCGAAATAAACTCTGAAAGTCCTAGCTATTAACAAACATATTCTTAAAAAGTGGCAAGATTTTTGACAAGAATAAAATAGGATTGCTATATATAAATAACAAAGATTTCAACTTGTTCAATTTGTTCAATTTTTATTTTTATACTTTGATTCAGCAATACTCCCTATAAATAGTGTATGATTTTATATGGGTGGGTAAGTCTTGTATAAAAACAAAAAATTTGATATTATTTAGGGATATTTTCCATGGCAAAAAAAATTACTAGAGGAAATTTTTTGAAAGAAATACCTTTAACATACTTCTTAGTTATTCCTTTCCTTTTGCAGCTCTTGATTGTAGTTGGATTAACAGGGTGGTTATCTTTTCGCAATGGACAGAAAGCTATTAATAATCTAGCTAGTAAATTGCGTCAACAAGTTGCTGTTCATATTGTTCGGGAAGTACGTACCTATTTACAAACCCCTCATCGGATTAATCAATTAACTGCTTATGCTATCAAGGAAGACAATCTGAGTATATTCCCAGTCCGAGGTCAAGGTCTTTTTTTGCTACAAATGAATTTGTTTAAGTCAGTTCAATGGATTTATTGTGGTAGTCCTGAAAAAGGTGAATTTATGGGAATAACAAGACTACCTCAAAAAAGTGAATATATGGAAGAACAAAGATTAGGAAAAAATGACATGTTGTGGTTAGCTTTCAGTAATGAATCAACTAATTTCTTCCGTTATGAATATGCTTTAGACAGTCAAGGTAATACTACAAATTTAGTTATACAAAGCTCTAAAAAATTTGATTCTCGAAATCGTCCCTGGTATCAAGCAGGTGAATCAGCAGGTAAAGCTACATGGAGTGAAATTTACGAAGAGTTTGACACTGGAAAACTTACAATTACTGCTACTTTGCCAGTATATGATAGCCAAAAAAATCTCAAAGTAATATGTGGTGTTGATATTTTCTTATGTGAAGAATTAAGCCCCTTCCTAAAAACTATAGAAATTGGTGATACTGGAGAAGCTTTTATTTTAAATAAAAAAGGTATTCTCATAGCAAGTTCCATAGTAGAAGACAAAGATCAATTAGGCTCTCAAAAAGCAGTAGATAGTAATAATTCACTAATAAAATCAACAACACAATATTTGATAGAGGAATACAAAAACCTCAGTCAAATTGACACGACAAAAAAACTTAATTTTATTCAAGATGGTGAACGAATATTTATGCAAGTTTCACCTTATAAGGATAAACATGGTCTTCATTGGTTGACAGTAGTAGTCATCCCAGAAAAGGAATTTATGGCACAAATCAACGAAAATACTAAATCAACCATTCGACTATGTATTCTGGCTTTGGCAATAGCTTTAGGTTTAGGACTATTAATAGTAAATTGGATCACTAAATCAATCAAAAAATTATCAACAGCAGCTTACGCAATTTCTCATGGAGAACTTAATCAAAATGTATCAATTCAAGGAATTAAAGAGTTAGTTATTTTAGCTACATCTTTTAATAAAATGACAAAACAGTTAGTAGAATCATTTAATAATCTAGAAAGAAAAAATCAGGAGTTGCAAGAATTAGACCAACTTAAAGATGAATTTTTAGCAAACACATCCCATGAACTGCGTACACCTCTCAATGGCATAATTGGCATAGCAGAGTCCATGATGGATGGTGCTACCGGTACTGTCTCAGAATTGCAAAACAACAATCTATCAATGATTGTGGGTAGTGGACATCGTTTAGCCAACTTAGTCAACGATATTCTTGATTTTTCCAAACTACGACACCACAGCATTAAACTACAAATGTGTTCAGTAGGAATGCGAGAAGTTACTGAAGTAGTTCTCGCCTTTTCTCGGATTATTTTAAAGGGGAAAGATTTACAGCTTATTAATGCTATTTCATCAGACTTACCACCTGTGGAAGCAGATGAAAATCGCATTCAGCAAATTATGCATAATTTGGTGGGAAATGCTATCAAGTTTACAGAGGCAGGTGTAATCAGGATCTCAGCAGAATTAATTGATGTTAATAACAACCAAAAAATGGCAATTACTGTCTCTGACACTGGTATTGGTATCCCTGAAGATAAACATGAGGCAATTTTTGCATCTTTTGAACAAGGAGATGGATCTACAGAACGTCAATATGGTGGCACGGGTTTAGGTTTGCCAATAACCAAAAAATTAGTTGAATTACACGGTGGTACTATTTCGGTAAAATCCACTCCTGGTATTGGTTCAGAGTTTACTTTTACTCTGAATATCTCTAAAGAACCTGTGCATTCTTTCTCCCTTCAAAATGTTAATAATCTTATTGAAGAAGTAGAAACATCCGTAGATATTAACAAAAATGAAAATCATCTAGATGTTGTGAATAATGGTGACTTCCATATTTTAGTTGTTGATGATGAACCGATAAATATTCAAGTTTTAAACAATTACCTCAAAGCCAATAATTATCAAGTTACCCAAGCATTAAGTGGAAAAGAAGCTTTGGCAGCTTTGGAGAATAATCATAATTTTGACCTAATTTTGCTAGATATAATGATGCCAAATATGACTGGTTATGAGGTATGCTCTCAACTCCGGGAAAAATATCCAGCCCAAAGTTTACCCGTCTTAATGTTAACAGCTAAAAATCAAATTGCTGATTTAGTTATGGGTTTCCGATTTGGTGCTAATGATTATTTAACTAAACCTTTTGCTAAAGATGAGTTATTAACTCGGATTAAAACTCATATTCAATTATCAAAAATTACTAAATCCTACGAGCGTTTTGTACCCCACGAATATGTTCAGTTACTATCAAAAGAAAGCATTATTAATGTTCAACTAGGTGATCGAGTTAGTACAAAAATGGCAATTTTCTTTTCTGATATTCGCTCTTTTACGACTATATCTGAGGAGATGACTTCTCAAGAAACTTTTGCCTTTGTGAATGGTTATTTAAAAGAGGTTTGTCCAGAAATCCGCGATCGCAACGGTTTGATTATTAAATTTCTGGGAGATGGCATTATGGCAGTATTTCCGGATAGCGTTGATGATGCGGTGCAATCAGCTATTGCTCAACTGAAGAAATTACAGGAATATAATCAGACTCTACTATCTAAAGGTTGGATACCGGTGAAAATTGGAATTGGTATTCATTGGGGTCACATGATGGTCGGTATAGTTGGAGAGGAAGGTCGGATGTCAGGAGATGCATTTTCTAATAATGTGAATTTGACAGCTCGTTTGGAAGGTTTGACTAAGTTTTATGGTGTTTCTTTATTAATTTCTGAGTCAGCTTTTAACTGTTTAAAAAATCCGCAGAAATATCAAATTCGGTTTTTAGACCGGGCATCTGTTAAGGGTATAGATGAACCCATTAATGTTTATGAAGTTTTTGATGGTGAAGTTGATTCTGTACGAGAGTTAAAATTAAAAACTCAGGTAGATTTTGCATTAGGTTTGAAGTCTTATCGTCTAGGAGAGTTAGTTGATGCTGAAGATTATTTTAAGAAAGTTTTAGCAGTTAATTCTTCAGATGAAACAGCTCAACTTTATCTGGAAAGAATTAAGCAGTTAATGAAAACTGGTGTGCCGAAAAATTGGAAAGGGGTTTGGACATTTCGTCAAAAGTAATATCAGTGGTAACCAAGTATCTCAACACAACAAAATGTAGCATCAAAATATACAGCAGATTTCACACAAATGATGTAAAGAGTAGGGTGTACCTCATAACAACGGAAAGCGCTGTAAGTCAAAAATAAACCCTCCCCTTTATCCTTCCCAAGGTGGGGAAGTCAAAAGTAAGAAGAAAATTATATCTGAAATTATTACTGTATAAGTTTTTTATATTTAATCAGCAAGCCCTACTTAATTTCCACTGGAAATAGTAATCATTTGAGGGATAGTTCTGGGTGAATTTATATAATTATTTCCCTGACAAATTAGTTGTGTTGAACCTCCACCATCTAACATTATTACTTGAGTTGCACCGAAACTTTTTAAAACATTAGTAGCATGAGGTTGAGTTGCTTGTTTAGAGGTGAAAATTAAAATTGTTTCATGGAGGCGATCGCCATCTTGATCTTGAACTCCAATAAATGTTCTACCTGTTTGATCTTCAACTCCTTTATCAGCATTTTCCTGTAAACCAACAATAAGATTAGGTGCTGTTGATAATTGTAGACTATTTGGCTGAAATTTACTAATTAAGGCTCTATTATTCCAGACTTCTAGCATTAACTTTTCATCAGGAAATTCTATTTCCCCTGCATAACCTTCACTAACTATAATGCCATCTGACTTGACAGGAAATGCTAAGGCTGTAGAGGAGTTTCTATCATTTCTAAAAAATTGACCATTAGTGATGCAAAATAAACTTGAATTTTCTGAAGATAAGTTAGACCATACTTGTGATATTGTTTGACGTTCAAATTGTGGGTCGTTACCGCCGTAAGCTCCTTTTTTAGTTCCATTATCTGTGATATTTCCATAGATAAAATCAATTTTAGCACCTTGAGTTAAATCAATAACTTGTAAATAATCTAAATCTTTTTGATAAAGAGTTGTTCCTTTAGAATTACTAATAATTTTGAATCCAAGAGATAGAGAATTTTGTGATTTACTTTTGGCATCTTGGGTAGAAAATAAGTTGATTGTTATTAGGAGAACAGTTGTGAAAAATAATCCGGTTAAAGTCAGAGTTTTTTTATTCATTAGGCAAAGTAAAATAAGGAAGAAAGAAAAAAATAAAAACAATGATAGACATAGCTATAATACTTCAAAAGTTTGGCTTTTATCCAGAACTGAATTGTTCAGAAAAGATGATTATTCCCTGCTTTTAAATAAATTTACCTCGAAAAGCCAAACTAGGGATTTTAACTATCTTTACTGACGAACCAACTAGTTAATTGAGTCCTTTAAAAGTTGGCTGACTTCTTAGAGTTTTTATCTTCTTCATCTGCAAAACGGATATTTATAACTTTCATCTTGACAATGGCATAATTATGGTAGTATAGATTACTGTCTAGTAAAATTTTTTTATTTTGCCTGACAAACTTAACAAAAAGAGTAAAGCTAACATAAATCAAGTGTAATTTTACAATCTGTAAAGTCTTTCTTAGGATTGAGCATTACCTCTATATTTCTTGTTACGGCAAAAGTTATTTTTGCAAGAGCATACAATTTAAAAAGGAAAACACTATGGAAAAAGGTAATAGTGGAGTACAACAGTCAAACAGAGGCGCACCCCATGGTGGAATGCAAGCCGCCGGGCATAATAGTCGACAAATAATGTCTAATCAAAATGTCTCATCACCGGAAGAACAGCTCTCTCAGCAGGAGATACTAAAACTGCTAGGGAAATTAGAGCAAAAAATTAGTGAGTCTGATATTCCTGCTGATGTGAAGGACAAAACTATAAAATTCTTAAATTCGGCAAAGGCATCTATTGATGAAAAGGAACCTGACAAGGAAGGGGCCAAGGTTGATTTGGGGAGGCTGGTCAAAAAATTGCAAGATGGGAGTAAGGTTGTCGGTTCTAGCATGACTCTATTCACGAAGGTTGAACCAATTATTACTCAAATTGGAAATTGGTTAGGTGCAGATTTGTTTGGGTAAATAACTTATTTTAAGCTCTATTTTTTACGGCGTTGCTGAATCAAGGTATGAAAATAAAAATTCAACAATCTCAAATAGTTGTTATTCAATAGTTTAGCAATTACAAAAAATACAAATCATACCCAAAATTAGCAACACCTTTTTTACCAGATAATTATTGATTCAGATTTGACTTTTAGATAATGAACGAGCAACAAGACCTGGAAAGTAGTTATTCTGGGGTAAGTTCTACTGTTGAATCAACTACTTCTGAAAAAGAGCAAAGTTCTGAGTCTGAACCAACTTCTCATAATATTACTCAAAGTAACAAGGGAGATGTGCAAGGTGGAATGCAGGCTGCGGGTGACGACTCTAACTTACTTCAGGCAAATACAAATGTCCATGTACACATCTCGAACAAAGGAGGCATTGGCCAACAGACTCAGACTGAACAGAATGAGGAAACTTTTAGTGACCCAACAAGTCCTTATTTGAAGGATGGTCAGCTTTTTGGGTTTCAGTCTGATGATACCCCTTCTTACTCTAAAACTCTCGAAGAAGAAAATATAATTTTAGTTAGTTGTTTTCACCACAGTATTCTCAAAGCAGCAGCAGATGCTTTGGCTGAAAGTTTAAATAAGGTTGTTGATAAGAGGTATCTAAACCTTGATATTGATAATAAAACTTCACGGGAGCTTGATTTTTTAAAGGATAGAGAATTAGGCAATAAAGAAGGAAGTTTAGTAGTTGTAAATTCTGTAAGAACTACACATTTTTTGGATTGGTTAACTACTTATAATGATGAATTCGCAATAGGAAACTTTAAGAATAAATTAAAGACAAAAAATAGGTTTTTAATCTGTCTTATTAGCTCGGAAATGCTAGAAAAAGCTTTACAGAGTAAAATGCAAGAGCGTTTGCTTTTTAGTCACTGGCAAGTACCGTTCTTACCTTATTTAATGAAGGAAACGTTTCCAATACACGCAACTGAGATAGAGGAAAAAATTACTCTACAGAGAAAAAGAGGACTTTGGGGAAGCAGTGAGAAAGAATTTTACAAACTTGTCTATAGCTTTACGAAAAATGCTCATATTTTTCAGGAAGTTGAAAAACGTGAAGGGGATAATGCTCGAGAAATACTTGATAGGGAACGAACTGAGGCAAGTAATATTTTTAAGGATGATGAGGTTCTTGAGAATATAGTTCTCTATGTGGCAGTTTTTTTCCCTGAGTTAACACCTAATAGCTTCGATGAGTTGGTATCTTCTTTTATGGCAAAAGATACCACTTTTGTTACGGTTACAGAAGTAGTTAATGAATCAGAGAAAACTAAAGTTGTTGAAAAGCAACAGGAAAGGTTATTAATAGATATTTGGAAAAAAGAATCTGACAAAATCAAAAAGAAATGTCACTTAAAGTCGCTAAAATTTCAGGGAAAAAATCGAGTTATTGATTTTGATTCCCCTTATTTAAGGAAATATTTGAGGGAATATATTGAGACAGAATACTCGACTTTTTTTAGAAACAATTTTCAGCGAGTTCAAGAGATAGGTTTATTGTTTGGCAGTTCGCCCCGAGTGGCTGAAAACGTAATTCGTCTTTATGCCGATGTAGCTGAATCTTATTCT
>JAKQYF010000067.1 GCA_023356535.1 Trichodesmium sp. MAG_R03
CTGGAAAATAGGGAAAAAGTCAGAGAAAACTATCTACATATTTCCCCTTTAACTTTGACAACTAATTTAGAAAATTCGATTTTTCAGACGGATAGTTCGAGTCGGAAAACTTTGGAGTCTTTCCTAGCAAAAGCTATCTTATTTAAACAGGCTAATTTCTCAGATATATCTCAGCTGGAAAATAGGGAAAAAGTCAGAGAAAACTATCTACATATTTCCCCTTTAACTTTGACAACTAATTTAGAAAATTCGATTTTTCAGACGGATAGTTCGAGTCGGAAAACTTTGGAGTCTTCCCTGGGAAAAGCTATCTTATTTAAACAGATTAATTTTTCAGATAGACCTCAGCTAGAAAATTGGGAAGAGTCTGATGGAGAAATCTACGAAAAAACTTATTTGCAAGATGCCAGACTTGTTTATGTTATCTCTGTGGAAGAAGCAGGAGAAGCAGAATGTTTTGATTTAGAAATGGAAGACCAAAGCTCACCTTATTTTCTAGCCGAAGGAGTAGTAGTTCATAATTGTTACCAAGAGCAAATTATGAAAATGGCTCAAGATTTGGCAGGATATTCTTTGGGAGAAGCAGATTTATTACGCCGTTGTTTAAGTGGTTCGACAAAAGTAATAGATGCAGCAACAGGCAACTTAGTTAGTCTGAAAGAAATAGCTAGCAAACCTGAGTATTGGTTGAGTCGAAAAGTCTTTTCTTTAGATATCAAAAGTCAACAAATTGTGCAACAACCAATAACAGAAATTTATTTTAATGGTGTGCGAGATGTTTGGGAAATTACTACTCGTACAAACCGGAAAATTCGTGCTACACACGACCACCTTTTTTATACAGTTTTAGGATGGAAGCCTTTAAAAGATTTTTCCGTAGGCGATCGCTTAGGTTTACCAAGTAAAACTCCGATTAATCATAGTAGTCAAATATCTGATGCTCAAATTACAGAGTGTGAGGATATGCTCAAGTTTTGTGAATTGATACAGCCATATTTGAGTAGTTACAAACAACAGTTTTCTCAAAGTTGTTATTTAGTTATCAAAGATCAGGAAAAGAATCAATTTAAACATTGTCTAACTCCAGAAATTCTTACCCTAATTGCAAAAATTCACAAAGCTAGTGTTATGACTATGGTAGAAATAGATAAAACTGTAGGTATGTGTCGTGGAACAATGTCGTCAGGTTTGAGTTTTCAAAACACCCCAACCCATAGTTTATCGCCTCATAAAATTAATAATTTGGCAACGGGTTTTGCAGATGAAGAGTTAATATCAATAACTAATTCTGAAGTGTTTTGGGATGAAATTACTTCTATAGAATATACTGGCAAAGAAGAAGTTTTTGATTTGACAATTCCCGAAACTCATAACTTCATTGCCAATGATTTTATAGTTCATAACTGCATGGGTAAAAAGAAGGTATCCGAAATGGAGAAACACCGAGAAATATTTATTGACGGTGCGACTCAAAGAGGAGTTCCTTCTGCAGTGGCAAAAGATTTGTTTGAGCAGATGGTTAAATTTGCTGAATATTGTTTTAATAAATCTCATTCTACTGCTTATGCTTATGTAGCTTATCAAACTGCTTATTTAAAAGCTAATTATTCAGTTGAATATATGGCAGCTTTACTAACTGCTAATAGTGGCGACCAAGATAAAGTACAAAAATATATTGCTAATTGTCAGAAGTCTAATATCGAAGTCGAACCGCCGAATATTAATCAGTCGGAAGTAGATTTTACCCCTTTGCCAATAGTAGCTACAGGGGAAACAAAAAATAAAATTTTATTTGGATTATCCGCAGTCAAAAATGTAGGTGAAGGGGCAATAGAAGCAATTTTAAACGCTAGAAAAAAATCGGGAGAATTTAAGTCTTTAGCCGATCTATGTGACCGTGTTAATCTTAATGCTCTTAATAGCCGTACTTTAGAATCTTTAATTAAATGTGGAGCTTTCGATAAAATTGAACCAAACCGTCACCAATTAATTAAAAATTTAGAAGGTGTAATGAAATGGGCACAAGATAGAAATAAAGACCGGACTATGGGACAATTAAGTTTATTTGATATTCCTGAAACAACAATACCAGCTTTTGATTCTTCTCCCAAATATTCCAATGTTTCAGATTTTTCAGCTAAAGAAAAATTGCAGTATGAAAAAGAAATTCTAGGATTTTATGTATCTGACCATCCTCTCAAATACGCCCATAAAATTCCAGATGCTATTTCTATCGCTCAAATGAAGGAAAAAAAATCAAATGCTAAGATAACATTAGTAGTAATGTTAGCTGGAATTAAACCTCATGTCACGAAAAAAGGCGATCGCATGGCATTTCTGCAAGTAGAAGATATGACTGGGCAAGTAGATGCGGTAGTTTTTTCTAAAATATATGAACAAATTAAAGATTTACTGACAGAAAATTCTCTTTTAGTCTTGAATGGAAAAGTTGACAAGAAGGATGACGAAAGTCAATTGTTAATAGATAGTGCAGCAGCATTAGAAAAGGTAATGGCAGATGTAGTTGAAAAACAGGCCAAACCAGTGACAGAATTATATAATTATCAAAATGAGTCAATAAATGAAGAGATAAAAATTAATCAATCTACTACAAAAGTAGAAACACAAGTAGAGCAATTAGAGAGTCAAAAAAATCTTTGGAAAAAAGTGGCTGAATTATTAATAACTAAAAATGGTTCTGCTAAACAAAGACAAATAATTATCTTGCAACTATCAGTAGATCAGATTCCTGAAGATAATTCTTTGTTTGAACAAATTCAAGCTATTTTGAAAGAACAATCTTCTGGGGATAAGGAAAAGGCAAAGGTGGCAATAGGGGCATTAATATTTGATGATCAACAGGAAAAATTAGTACAATTCCCTCGGGAATTTTGGGTAGAAGATGGGGAGGCAACGATTAATCGTTTTAAAGCTAAAGAGCTGAAGGCAAAATTATTGCTTACTGACATTATGTAATAGTTTAATTGTGTAAGCATTCAGCTATTAGCTATCAGCTATCAGCTATCAGCTATCAGCTATCAGCTAGAAGGAGGAATTAGCCTCCAAGAAGAATTAAAAGTCCAAGCAGATTTAACTTTCGTAATGTACACTTACGCGGGCAAGATGCCCGCCCTACAATATTTTCAGAATTTATCCTGTACCTCATTTATCTGAAATATGTTGTATAAAAACTAACCACCATAATTCCAACCTGTATTTTCTAATAATAGAGGATCTCCCTCACGATGCACACCTGCTGCAATTACTTCTCCTACATAGACAGTATGATCTCCTTCCTCAACAGCACCCACAACTCTACATTCAACATAGCCAAGAGTATCAGAAATAATTGGGCAACCAGTTTCTCCCAAATAAAATTCTACTTCTTCAAATTTATTCCCCACACGATGTTGAGGTTTGAAAAATTGTTGAGCTAAATCTTTTTGCTCTGATCCTAAGAAACTAAGGGAAAATACTCCACTAGTCTTAATCATGGCATAGGATATAGAAGATTTATTAACACAGTTAACAATTAGGGGAGGCTTAAAAGATGCTTGCATTACCCAACTAGCTGTAAAGCCGTTTACTTCATCCCCATCTTTAACACCACAAATGTATAATCCATGGGGAATTTTACGCAGTATAGTTTTTTTTGCCTGTTCGTCTAGCAAAGTTTTACCCACTATATATTAAGAGTTTGACATTTTTTATTTTAACTGAAGTGAATAACTGATGTTACGCAAAAATAGAATTAGTTGTTGATTTAAGGTGTCAGGTGTCAGGTGTCAGGTTGAAAATTTAACAAATTGAGAACGTCTTACTACCAAATTAATTGATTTTGGCCACACCTTTAAATCTCGATAACTTTTTACTTCAATCATTTTCTATCTTTGCTGTTAACCTGTCACCTGAAAACACCAAGCCTGCTAAAATTTAACATCTGAAATGAGTGCTAATGATTAGTTAATAATTACCGCAAATGAGTGTGAGGAAGTATTAAGCCAGAATTCAAATACACCAGGAGTCTATATCTATGATAATTAATAGAAGGATAAAGGCCCTTTACCTCACCATATATTCAAGATTACAAATAATTAGACTAATCATCCTTTGGGCCAAAAACCATCTGCACTACCATTTGTTTTCCACCCATTTGTTTTCCACCTGGTTTATGATATCTATCAGCCCAATGCCTAATTATTTCATCTAACTCTTCTTTAGCTTGTTCAAAGCGATCAGGAGAAATATCAAACTCCTCCAAAATACGCATTACCTTATTAGTACTATTCTTTTCCGCCCAGTCCTTCATCAGGCGAAAATAGCGAGCTGTATCTTCAACCATTATATAAGTACGTTCTTCTTGATCCTCTGGGGAATAAGTAGAGCGTGTCAGAGCATAAAAAGGCATTCCCCAAGGAGAATCTATCTTAGTTACCGTACCAGAATAAATCAAACGACGCTTAATATGTTCTGTCAAAGCTTCACTCAGAGGCATCCGGCGTTCAATTGGCAAATCTTCCTGAGAACGTCTATGCAGGAACTCAATTAATTCCATAAACTGAAAAGAATTAATCAATCTAGCATCAGGCATATTTGAAGGAAGTTTATTTTCGATATATTTCCTCTCCTCTGTAGGAAGATTATTACCAGGAAGGCGAGAACAACCAGGAGTCCATGGATATTGTTCTAACCATACGTAGGGAAACTGAATCAAGTATCGAGGTTCTTGAGAACCCAACATTTTCAACAACTTGCCCTTTGTTAGTGCTTCTTCTACTTCCTGTACAATCACTTTAACCCGTTTAGGTTCAATATGATGCAGGTGTCCAGTCATACGCAGATTCTGACCTTGCTCAATATAGGTCATATAAATCGCACACTTAGCTGCTGTTGCGGCTGCATCTAAAAAAGCCCCGTGACGATGCCCACTTGTTCTCATAGCACTAAATGCTAAATATAACATAATTTGATCCATAGCACTGGGGCCAAGGCTATTAATCAGATCGGTATCACTTTTCATGATTATCTCCAAAATATAATTCCTAAAATAACAGAATATAGGAGGTATCTTGTCCTTCCTAATTAAAAATTAAAAAGATAATTTGACTATGATAATCTTTAACAATGGCAGAAAATCAGTCAATTATAATATTTATGCTACACTTTGCTAGACTAAGCAATATATCTCTTTTGAAAATTTTTTGCATTTAGCGTTAAAATAATCAAAATTATTAATCTTGTTAATAGTTTGTTATTTAAGTAGATTTTTACAGATACATCAACCTCGGCAATTCCCGGTAAAAGTTGGGAAAACCTTTCATAGCAATGTGACGGCAGAACCATCAACATTGGCGGTATCTCGCAATGCTTTGAGGAATATCCCCAAAGCGCCATTCAAATCTCTCGGCATTGAGTGACCGCAGTGCGGACATTTAAAATGCTTTGAGCCTCCTAAGTTTTGATGAACATGGCCACACTTTGTACAGGTTTTGGAAGTATATTCCTCAGTTACATCTATTACGGTTACCCCTCGTTTTAAACCATGGAACTTAAGAGTTTGTTTGAAACGATAGTGTGCCCAATGTAGCATTTGGTGAACTGTCAAAATAGTGGCAAAAAATAAGCTCAAATATAGGCAGGGAAAGGTTTGTAGCTCGAAAAGGCATAAATCCTTGATGATCAAGGGTTTTGGCAATTTTTAAGCTATTGAGGTAATTTCCTTGTCTAGAATGGCTTTCAATCAGTTTTTCTGCAAAAAAAAATGTCTAAGTACCATTAATACCAATTTCCTCAAGTACAGCAACACATCATATCTCAAGATTATAGATTAATTAAGATAAGCAGTGTAACCTAAGTTTATGAAATTGGCATAGCTTAAAAACACTTACTCAAAAAAATAATTGAATAGATTGAATATTTACTTGCTTGCCGTTAAGGAATTTTGAATTTCCACAGCCTTGATTTTCTCAAAAGCAAGATAATTCTTGGATGGACGACTAAAGTTAAAATCTGGAGAGTACAAAGTTCTCCTCAAAAATGATTTGCTAAACTGAACTGAAAGTATTACAGGAATTGGCTTACAGCACCTATAGTTCTCAATAAAGAGTAGAAGAACAAGAGAATGGCTGAAAAGCTTAACTAGCAAGAGTAGCTCAAAGAACTTTCCACTGTCTAGTTAAAATATCCAAGGGTAATATTCACAATTCTCATTTTTGTCTCTTTTGCTGTCTTTTGCAGTTCAAGAGTTTAAAAACAAATCGCAATTTTTGATATATCTCAATTATAACATTATGGAATTACCCAAATCAAACAAGAAATCCTGTTTATGTTTATGGCCCTTATTATTGATTGTTGTTCAAACTACTAATCTTTTTTGTCACTCCCCCAGGTAAAATACTACAATACCATTTATCCTAGTTGTGCTAGTAAGGATAAATGGTTCTATTGCCATCCTATCTGATTCGTGAGAAAGAAAAATGGGCTGTTTTAACCCATGAAGCAGGAGCTAGAAGGTAAAAAAAAGCAGTTGGAGCTATTTTTTAATCAGCCTAGTAAACCTTAATCATTAAAAACAGGATTTAGACGTTTAAGTTTGATTCTCCCATAAGCGGTAGTGAACTGCATAAATCGTAGTACTACCTTTTCCTGGTTTTAGCAATTATGTCCTACTACTGATTTTACATAATTATTTAGGATGGGTATATAATATTTAATTAAGAGAATTTTTCACAAGTGTCTATTATGTTAATAGAGAAAACATTTTGAAATCTTCCCCGGCCTAAAGCCTAAAGGGACTGGGTTTCCTACCGAGCCGTAGCCCCTCGGCGGATTGAAATCTCACAGGCTACTGCTACTTTGGCAGTAGTCTTATACTGGCCGACCTGTCCGTTTAAAGTCTCGAATGGCCCAACCGCGACTAATATATTTCTTCTTGTGAACTAAAAAGCACTGTAACATAACCTGTAGAAAAAAATTAATTAAAAAGTCGCCCTAGAAGGGCGAGGCTTTAAGCCCAATTTTTCGGTAAATTTCAAGGGTCAACCAAACTTGACATTTGGAAGAGGTACAATGCTTGCTCTAAAACTTAAAAAGTAGGAAATAGCCTTAGCGTCCACTACCACGACCAGCACACGAAGAAAAAATACACTGATTATCTTCTAGCCCAGAAGCAGGAATTATATTGATAAATTGAGAGTAATTTCGGATCTTGCTCCTTTTTTCAGGAGAAGAATTTGGTTTTTTAGTTCCATGATCGTTCATGCTAGTGCCTGTGAAAAATGTTGCAGATAATTCAAGTTCATTGGCAATTATGAGATCTTTGCTACTAGCAGTATTACCTAGTAATAATAAAAAAGATAGGATTATTTCCGTATAATTGTGCATAGATTCTGTCCGTGTTAGGGTGTCTACTCTTTGATACGGACTTTGAGAAAAAAATCAGGATAGTTAGGAAATAATTTGTTAGTAAAATGTATAGAAAAGGGTGTAGTTGACAAGTATATTAAAGGGGATTTTATCCAGAAGCAAATATCAAGTTATAATTGAAATCAACTTACAGATGCTCCAATTAGTAAGTATAATTAAAAATTTTTTCCCATAATTATCCGAATGTATTAACTAAGCTAATACTCATTTAAAATGCGTATTAGTAAGCTATAATTGAGAATTGAGAATTGAGAAGGGCTTTTTCTCTGAACGAGGCATACAACAATAAGTCGTTTAAATTCACAAAAGCTTACTAATTCAGAAATATAGGTAAAATATAATTTTAGTAAAAACTTAAAAAAATTAAGCTCAAATGGAAAAAGGATTCATTCTCTGGTTTACTGGGTTAAGTGGAGCTGGTAAAACAACTATCAGCAAAATTGTGGCAGAAAAATTAGAAAAAAGAGGTTGTAAAGTAGAAATATTAGATGGAGATATAGTCAGAGAAAACTTATCAAAAGGGCTGACCTTTAGCAAGGAAGATCGAGATATAAATATCCGCAGAATTGGATTTGTAGCTCACCTCTTAAGCAGGAATGGAGTAGTAGGGATAACTGCAGCAATTAGTCCTTACAAAGCAGTACGAAATGAAATTAGAGAAATGTATGAAAATTTTATAGAAGTTTATATAAATGCACCTTTAGAAGTATGTGAACAACGTGACGTCAAGGGGTTATATGCTAAAGCTAGGGCTGGAGAAATTCAAAATTTTACCGGTATTGATGATCCTTACGAACCACCAGATAATCCAGAAATAACTTGCTGCACAGATAAAGAAAATTTAGATGAAAGCGTAGCTCATGTAATTAGTAGTTTAGAAAAATTAGGTTATTTGACTTAAAAAAATAGAGAGGGAGTGAGCAATGGGGCAGCAAGAATTAAGAAACAAAAAAGATATCCTTAACAAAAAATTATCTTTATCCCTGATTTTAAGTTATGGAATAATGGTTGTATTATTTTTTTGCTGGGAAATTTTATGTTCTGCACAAGCTCAACCCCTCTATCGGGAGGACCAAATACTATCAGAAACCTCAACTTTGCCAAAACTAATAGAACTTGGGCCTCAAGATCAGGAAGCACAACCACCTCTGTTACCTCTACCCCCAGAATCAATATTGATTCCTGAATCAGAAACAACCTTGCCAGACTCAAAAGGGTACACATTGGGTGCTGGTGATCAGGTTCAAATAGATATCTTTAACATACCAGAATATAGTGGCAAAAATGGCCAACATCAAGTACAAATTGATGGCACTCTCAACTTGCCATTAATAGGTAATGTTTCTGTTCAGGGAATGGCCTTGGATCAAGCCAAAGAATTAATTCAAGAAAAATACGGTGAGTATCTACAAATACCTATAGTTAACCTTAACTTATTAGCAGCGCGTCCATTAAAAATAGCGATCGCTGGAGAAGTTCAACATCCTGGTTCCTACGTAATTTCACCTATAGTAAGTCAAGGAAGTAATAGTAAAAGTGGTACTCAACTACCTACAGTGACTAAAGCATTACAGGTAGCGGGTGGAGTCACAACTTCAGCAGATATAAGACAAATCAAAATTCGTCGTCTTGGACTCAACGCCCTAGAACAAATAATCAACATTAATCTATGGGAGCTTTTGCAAATTGGCAACTTAGTCCAAGATATTTCTTTGCGCGATGGGGACATTTTATTTGTCCCTAGTATTACAGAAATTAATCCAATAGAGTCAACTCAACTAGCAAGTGCTAACTTTGCTGGTACTAATACTAAACCTATCAACATTGCAGTGGTTGGAGAAGTGGCACGCCCTGGGTCATATATATTAGAAACAGATATTGATCAAAGTCAAGTTTTAGCTACAGAAGAAAAATCAGACTCTGGTAAAATATATAGTAATATTTCACTCCCTGAGAATACAAGTCTACATACTGTCACTAAAGCAATTAAAATGGCAGGTGGTATTACTTCAGCTGCAGACATTCGACAAATAAGGGTGCGGCGACTGACTCGGGCTAGTACGGAGCAAATTATTAAAGTAAATCTTTGGAAGCTGCTACAAAGTGGGGATATCAGCCAAGATATAGCTTTACAATCAGGAGATACAATTTACGTACCAGTAGCAGACGAAGTTAATTTAGATGAGTTAGCTGAAGTTACTGCCTCAAGTTTTTCTCCTGGTAATCTCAAAATCAATGTTATTGGAGAAGTAATTAAACCTGGAACGATTTTTATACTTCCTAATAGTACACTTAATCAAGCTTTGTTAGCAGCAGGAGGTTTTAATCCAACAAGAGCAGAAACAAAGGAAATAGAGCTTATTCGCCTCAAAGCTAATGGTACAGTTATTCGACGAAAAGTACAAGTAGATTTTTCGGCAAAAGTTAATGAAGAGACTAATCCAACTTTACTAAATAATGATGTAATTGTAGTTGGTCGTTCTCGTAGGGCAGCTTTTACTGATAATGTAGGAGGTGTTTTAGCTCCTTTAAATCCAATTAATAGAATTTTAGGAATATTTTTTGATATTTTTGATTAATTTAGTAGATAGAGAATAGAGGGGATAAATTACTAGAAAGTATTATTAAACTCTACATTACAATTCCCAAAAGTACTATAAGGTTATTGATTAAAATATGTAGGTAGGCACAGTTATTTGTATTTGTTTATTTATTGCTTAAGTATTTGCTCAAGTATATTTTATATTCTCATTTAAGCTTTTATTTGTCTCGTAGCTCTGGTATGAGTGAAATTAATTTTTAACAAATAGTTAAATGTAAATGTAGTTTAATAGACTGATCAGGTTAAATAATAAACTTTTGTAGTAACTTTTAATTCTTGGAAATCTCTCAATTACTTTTTCCTGCTTGAAAGGTAATAAAGCTGATAGCTGAAGCCTTATGGAATAACTGAACTTTTGACTTTAACTATGGATATGGAACCAAAAAAAACTTCTCAGTTATCTTTATATAATAACCGTGGTAAACTTTTAGATTCTTCTCCACTACCTATTCCTTACTCCCTACTCCAGAAACATATATCTGAAGCTGAGTTTCACAAATTTGAAAAAAAATTATCTCAAAAAGAAAATAAGATTTGGAAATTAATATGTCATCGTTTTTTCTTTATTTTTAGTGTGATAACTACTACGACAACTGGAGTATATTTCTGGAGTTTAAATCAGATTCCTATATATCAGGGAAAATTTCAAATATTAGTTGAACGAGTTATGGTGAAGAATTCAGCTAATAATCAATTAGTTACAAATTCTGGGGAATATTGGGAAGATTGGGAAAAATGGGCAGCAAAAGTTATTTATGATCAAGATGAAGATAGAATTACTCCATATCCACGTCAAAATATTAGAGAAAATCAAGAATCAAATAACTATAGCTTGGATTATCAATCACAAATTCAAGTGTTAAAAAGTCCGCAAATTATGCAGCCAATAATTGGGGAAATTCAAAAAGAGTATCCAGAAATTAGTTATAATTTACTATTGGAGAAACCAAAAAATAGTTTTTTTAGTAGGGAAAAGTTTCAAATTCAAAGGTTAGGTGATACGAAAATTTTAGAAGTTAGCTATAATGACTCAGACAAAAATAAAATAAAGTTTGTATTAGATAAAATAGCCGCAGCTTATATTAAATATGGTCGTGAAGATAGTCAAACTAAGACTGGTGAAGGGTTGAGATTTGTTGATGAACAAATTACTCAATATCAGCAAAAAATTAAAAATATGCAACAGAAATTACAGGAATTGCAACAAGAGTATCTCTTTATTGACCCAGAAATTAAAAGTCAAGAAATAGCAGCAGAAAGAAATGAAATTCAATCTCAAAAACTAGAGAATAAAATATTACTTGACCAACAGCGATCGCTTTATAGTATGTTGCAAAGTCAGTTAGGAATTAATCCTGAGGAAGCTTTGATAGCTTCAGCTTTAAGTCAAGCTCCAAGATATCAATCATTATTAGATAAATTACAAAAGGTAGAAACAACAATTGCTCTAGAATCAGCTCGTTTTAAAGATAAGGCACCTCAAATACAAGCTTTGTACAAGCAGCGAGAAAAATTACTTCCTTTATTAAATCAAGAGGCAGAAAAAGTTATTGGCAGAGATATAGACGAAGTAAGTAAAAAGGCTTTAGCTTTTCAAGATTCTGTTCGCCTAGAATTAATTCATAAAATGATATTAGCTGCAAATGAAATAGATGTGATGGAAGTTAGAGGTAAAGTATTGGATGCAGCTGAGGCTCAGTTAAATGAATATGGGGAAAAAATGCCAGAAGTAGTAAGGCGTTACACGGAAATTCAGCAAGAATTAGAAGTCTTAAATAAAATGCTGCAAGACTTATTGGAAAAACAACAAATATTACAGGTAGAAGTAGCTGAAACAAAATTACCTTGGGAATTAATTGCACCACCAAAATTATTGAAAACTCAAAATGGTGAGTTAGTAATAGTCTCTCCAAATATGTTATTGAATCTTGCCCTGGGAGGAGTAGGGGGATTAGTATTTGGTATATTATTGGCTCAGTTGGGAGAGAAATTTAAGCAAGATGTTTTTGAGACACCAAAAGAAGTAAAAAAATCTATTGGTTTGCCTTTGTTGGGGGTAATTCCTATACATGAACAAAGAATGTGGATGAATTATGAATTGAAAGAAAATAAAAGTTCATCTTTGGTTTTATATCCTTCAGCTTTTCAAGAAGCTTTTCGCAGTTTAAATGCGAATATTCGTCTATTAAGTATAGAAAATCCAATTCATTCTTTTGTAATTAGTTCTGCAACTCCAGGAGATGGTAAATCTACTGTAGCAGCTCATTTGGCCCGCGCTGCTGCTGCTATGGGTCAACGGGTATTATTAATAGATGCTGATTTACGTTGTCCACACATTCATAATATGATGGGATTGTTAAATGAGCAAGGGTTAAGTAGTGTAATTATTGATGGTATGCCAATAGAAACTGCTATTCAGCGATCGCCTATAGATGAAAATCTGTTTGTCTTAACTTCTGGTCCTATTCCTCCAGACCCCACGAAAATTTTGTCCTCAAGGCAGATGGGGCAATTGATTGAAGATTCAGCTAGCACTTTTGATTTGATGATTTGTGATACTTCTCCATTATTGGGAAGAGCTGATGCTAGTTTGTTGGCAGCTTGTACTAATGGATTATTGTTAGTAGTGGGACTGGGCAAAACTGAGCGAGAGGCCCTAAGTTTAGCTTTGGATGATTTGAATATGGCAGGTGTGCCGATGTTGGGAATTGTGGGTAATGGCGATCGAGCGGATTCTTATTATCAGAGATATTATGACTATGAGTATGTTTAACCTTAGTGTTAGAAAATGAGTTGGGTTATATGGTAACTGTTGTTTATAATCTGGTATTGTAAAATATTATCTATATTTATTCTACTAGGATTTAAAACTGAGTTATATCCAAATAACCAGTAAAAAATTTTATTGGCTAAATACGAGCTTTGTAGTCGGTCTTGTACATAAATTGGGGCTGGTGGTTTTGGTTAAGGAATATCAGAGCGCGTTTTCAATTGCGAACACTGCAATTAAAGCTTGTGAGCGAGACTTGAATGCAGGGTTAAATTTAGCTATGGCGGTCAGTTTGACCGAGTGTGCCTGTGGACTGGATAACGCCTACGTTGCCAGGGTGAGGCAGGGATATGACTGAATTATTTATAGAAAATCAGAGATTTATGTAGATAAGTATAGGTGTTTAACAACGGAGAAGAAAAGATGGCGATCGCTACAATTAATCCAGCAACAGGAGAAATACTTAAAACTTTTGAACCAATAACAGATGCAGAGGTTGAAACAAAGCTAGAATTAGCAAAAATAACCTTCTACCAATATCGTCAAATTCCTATGACCCAACGTGGAGAATGGTTATTAGCAGCAGCAGATATATTAGAGAAAAATGCTGAAAAATTTGGTGGAATAATGACTCTGGAAATGGGTAAAACTCTGAGTGGAGCGATCGCTGAAGCTAAAAAATGTGCTTTAGTCTGTCGTTACTACGCAGAAAATGCCACCGAGTTTCTAGCTGATGTCTCGGCACAAACTGATGCTAGTAAATCATTTGTTCGTTATCAACCAATTGGCCCAGTACTAGCGGTCATGCCTTGGAATTTTCCCTTTTGGCAAGTTTTCCGTTTTGCAGCACCAGCTTTAATGGCAGGAAATGTGGGTTTATTGAAACATGCCTCGAATGTTCCTCAATGTGCTTTAGCTATTGAAGAAATTTTTAAAGAAGCAGGTTTCCCAGAGGGTGCTTTTCAAACTCTATTAATAGGGTCAGATAAAGTGGAGGGTATTATGGCAGATGACCGAGTCAAGGCAGGAACTTTGACTGGTAGTGAACCTGCGGGTGCAAGTTTGGCAGCAATAGCAGGTAGAGCTATTAAAAAAACTGTTTTGGAACTGGGAGGGAGCGATCCGTTTATAGTATTGGAAAGTGCTGATATAGAAGAGGCTGTGTCTACAGCAGTTACAGCTAGAATGCTAAACAATGGACAATCGTGTATTGCTGCTAAACGTTTTATTTTGGCAGAGGCGATCGCTGATGAATTCCAAGAATGTCTGATTGAAAAATTTGAAGCTTTAAAAGTAGGAGATCCTATGTTGCCAGATACTGATATTGGTCCTTTGGCAACTCCATCTATTCTTCAAGAATTAAATGCTCAAGTGGAGGCTTCTGTGGAGAAAGGAGCAAAAATTCTCACAGGTGGTCGTCTTTTATCTGACTTTCCTGGAAATTTTTACCCACCGACAATTTTAGCTGAGATACCAATAAATTGCCCTGCTTATGAGGAAGAATTTTTTGGTCCGGTAGCTTTAGTATTTCGAGTTGCTAATATTGATGAAGCAATAAAATTGGCAAACAATACACCTTTTGGGTTAGGTGCAAGTGCATGGACTACAGATACAGTAGAGACAGATAGGTTAATCTCAGAATTAGAGGCTGGTGCTGTTTTTATCAATGGTTTAGTGAAGTCTGATCCACGTCTGCCTTTTGGTGGAATTAAACGTTCTGGTTATGGTCGGGAACTTAGCAGGGAAGGAATTTTGGAATTTGTCAATATTAAAACTGTTTGGGTTAAATAATTATGTTCTACTTTTAGTTGGCTGCATTTTGGTTTCCTTTAAGTAAGTTTTCGATAGTTGTGAGTAGCAAATTTGTAGCAAATTTGTAGGGTGCGTTAGACGGCCGAAATTCTGATGATGAAAGAGATTTAGCAATTAGTCGTAACGCACAAACTCTTCTATTGCGCAATAGTAACCTTCTGCCAAATAAATATAGGTTGCTCTCGGAAAAGTTCCACAAATATATCCTCTGGTGAATCTTCTAATTTGTATAACCAAGGTGTAATTAAACAAAAATTATCACCACGAGAACTTCCGTCAGATGTTTCAGGAGGTTCAGGTTATTCATCTTTAGCATTCAAAATTACTTCTTGGAGCCGATCCAAAATGTCTTGGCTAGAAGGTGGTTTTTGAACGATGATTTGAGCGTTTACTTGATTAACTAATGGATAATAATTAAACCAGAATAAGCTATAAACTGATAGAAGGAAAAAAGATAGAGATGACTGAGATTGATAACACATATTTTTCACAAATAAAAATTACACTATCTAGAGCAATTTTAGCACCTTGAAGCTCTTCTAATCTCGCCATGATTCTCGTTGTTTCCGAATATAAGTAACAGTATTTTCTCCTTGCCAAAGTTGACGATGTTTTCCCAATAAACGAGAAGCTTTGCTAGTTGCTGGAGTCATAACAACAGTGCCATTTACTACTTTTACTTCTAAGGAATCGCCTGGTTGTAAATTTAGCACTTCTCGAACTTCTTGAGGAATCACAATTTGGTATTTTTCTCCTAGCTTTTCTATTTTCATTTCAGTAATTAATCCACATTATAATTATAAATATTATTAAAGGTAAACGTCCCAGAAAATCAATTTCATCAAGAAAAATATATATTTTTTGCGGTGCAGGAAAATTAAGGAATAAAATGTCTTCAATAAATCGAATCAAAATTGGGGTAAGTATCACACTTTGATGACTTTCTATATTTTTTGGGGTAAAGGCAGAGGAGAATTAGATTTTAATATTTGGCTAAAAACTGCCTTAATATTTTTCTGATTTGACAAAATTTATAAATGTCTACTTAAATGCTCTTGGTAAATTCCACTTTCAGTAGCAGCATGTTTTAATAGTTCTGCAATTGTTAATTTATCCGCCGACATTTTATACAATCCTAATGTGATTAAATAAGGATGTCCTCCTACTATAGATCTTAAAGGATCTACTACTTTTATTGGTAATTGATGTAACTATGCTAACTTAGTAACTTGCTCTGGAGTAAACTCTTTTAATTCGATAGGTAAACCAACATTAAAAGGAGAAGGATGAATATCTAATTTGCCATGATATTCTGTAGAATAAGCAATTACCATTGGTAAATTTTCCCAAATTTCTTATGGTTGCTCGCCTCATACCAACTTCTTAACATGATAAAAAAGTCTATAGCATAAAAGCGATCGCTACGCTTTGCGGTAAGCAATTCCAAGAATTATTTTAGAAATACTTAGCTTAATCCCCCCTATTTTTTACACTATCATCTCGGATTTATTGACAAAAGTTGATAAATCCGAGAAAGGGTGTGGTTTAAAATAACCGCTTAAACGAAACTAAAACCACCTCCGTCAAAAGTAATATTAGAAACTCCACCAATAATACCGATAGATTCATCCTGACTGTCGGTTTGATAATAAATGGCAGTACCGGAAGGCAAACCCACAGGGGAACTATCCAACCGATAGCGATCGCTACTGCCGTGTAACTGAATAATATCTTCGACGGGGTTGTAATCTTGAATCAAGGCATAGTCTTCAAATCCTAAATCCCTATTGTTGCCATTATCGTAGTAAGGTCGTGCAGCATCTCCCAAAACGAAGATATCAACACCTTCTGCTACAAACCCATTACCCCCGATTAAAGTGTCAATTTCTCCGATACCCGGAGCCACTGCACCAGTATCCACCCCAATCACAGTATCGTTGCCAAGATCGCCAAGAACTACATCATTACCCGCACTACCTATTACGATATCATCGTTTTTACCACCATATAAAATATCGCTCACGGGGTGACAAGTAAGCTTAATGGTAGATACAGTTAAGCTTACTTGTCACCCCGTGAGTTGAAAAACACGTGCTGCAAGTGCTACATGTGCAAAAACTCTTGCTATATATAGGCTTGAGGTGTAGCACATACGTGCAACATCTCGTGCAACACGTGCTGCAAGTGCTGCAACATCTGCCGAAGGGATCATTTATACCTAATCTGAAACTTTATTAGTTCGAGAGCCAGACCAAGCTATAGCAATAACTTGAGGTAAAACAGAAAATTGATCAGCTATTTTTTGTGCTAAAGATGGAATATTTTGAATCAAAATTGTTAATTAAATAGAAATAACTTTTAAGAAGACAACATTCTTCTGGCATACCAAGCGGCTCCCTGCAAAGCAGCTTGATCATTAAGAATAACATAAACAGGAACAGCCTTTAAAAAATTTACCATTTTATCTTTATTCACAAAATGTTCCATAAAGAGAGGTTGATGCAACTTATCTAAAATACGAGGAGGAGTCCCTCCACCTAAATATACTCCGCCTGTAGCCAAAAACTTAACCGCAACATTCGCAGATTCAGAAGCTAATATGGAAATGAACATATCAAGTGCTTCTACACAAACAGGACATTGATTATTTAAACCGGCATTACTAATAGCGGCGGCGAGATCTCCTTTTATCATTTCTTCAGCTAACCATTCGGGGGTTTTTTCATTGCTTTTATGAAGCAAAAAATTATACATACGAACTAAACCAGGACTACCTAAAAGTATTTCATAGCTAACTCGTCTATATTCTTGTTGTACATAATTAATCAGTCCTATCTGGCTTTCATTTAATGGTCCAAAATCACTATGTCCACCTTCAGAAGCCATGGCATGAAGTTTCCCTTCTATCTGTAACAGTGCGGCTTCTCCTAAACCTGTTCCAGGAGCTACAACTCCTATGTTTCCTCTAGGTATTTTGTCACCAACATTAAGAGTTACTAACTCACTTTCTTGTAATGTCTCAATTCCATAAGCATTAGCTTCTAAATCATTGAGCAATTTAACGGGTATTCCCGTTATTTCGATTAATTTAGCTGTATCTATTTCTGACCAAGATAAATTAGTCAATTTACATTTGCCTTGCTTAATAGGACCTGGTAAGCCAAAACAAGCAGTTTGAATGGGATGTTCACAATTATTGATAAAATCGGATACGATCGCTTCAAAGGAATCATATTCTTTGCATTTATATTTTTTTTGTGTAACCACTGATAAATCCATGTCAAACACAGCTAATCGACAATTTGTAGCACCTAAATCACCTGCTAAAATCATGACAATTTCCTCTTATAAAAAAAATATATATTAAAAATCAATTACTAAGGCTCGACAATTGGGTTGATTATGAATATCTACTCCCTCTTTTGTCAAATTTGAAAATGGTATCTCATGGGTAATAATAGAGTCTAAGTCAATACTTTTGGTGCAAATAAGTTCTATGGCTTGACGAAAATGATGGGAAGTATAACGATAACTTCCATAAATTTTGAGAGAACGATAATGAATTAAATTAGGATCGCCCTTAAACTTAGTGCCTGGTGGAGTTCCACCAAAACCAACTGCCGTTCCACCACTTCGTAGAAGTTGCAATGATTCTTCATAAGTTTGTGCTGAACCAACGGCTTCAATTACTACATCAGCACCATAATTTCCAGTTTCCGCCATAACCACCTCATGAAGAGACTCTTTCATCACATTAACAGTTAGATAAGCTCCTAAAGCTAATGCTTGTTGCAAAGAATCATCATGTTTACCTGCTACAATGATTTTGGTTGCACCTCTCAAACGTGCTAATTGAGCAAAGGTAAGTCCAACTCCACCATCCCCTATAATTATTATACAATCGGAGAAAGTAATATTAGATAAGTCCATTCCTTGAAGGATGCAAGCAAGTGTTTCTGTATAAGCTCCAAATTCATAAGGAATTGATGATGGTAGTTCAAAAATATTATGGACAAGGGAAGGAGGAATACAGACATATTCAGCCATTGCACCAGTTTTTAGCTTAATAGGGTTGAGACAATGTCCAAATTCTTCTTTTTGACAATAAAAACATTCCCCACAGGGTTTTTCTGGATTGACAGTAACACGCATTCCCTCTTTTATATGATTAAGATCTTTGCCCACAGCTATAACCTCTCCAGCAAACATTCGACCGAATATTACAGGTGGAGTATGTTTGGCGTGGCCAACTAAAACAGCCCTAGCGTGCATGGCACAAAAGAAACATTTTTTTACCTCGATCAAGACTTCTCCTGATTGTGGTGAGGGTTTTTCTATAGTTTCAAGACGAAAATTTTCACGACCTGCACCATACCAGATAGCAGCTTGCATAGTTTTCATATTAGCTTACAAATAGGATGAATGGAACAAAATTGATAGTCTAAAAATTAAGTAATTGCTCAAGTTTTGATTGGGTAATTTGTGTGAGGGAATTTAGAGTAACATCTGCTAGGGCAAAACGTTTATCCTCTCTATTTTCTGGGGCAGGAATAGCAATACATTTCATCTGAGCGGCTTTGGCACTAATAACTCCATTAATAGAATCTTCAAAAGCAAGACATTGAGTTGGTTCTATTCCTAAACGATCGCTTGTGGTTAAATAAACAGCAGGATGGGGTTTACCAAATTTTTCATTTTCGGCTGAGGCAATAACATCAAAAACAGTGGTTAACTCTAATCTTTGTAAAACAACTTCTACTAATGCCATAGATGAAGATGTAGCCAATGCCAAAGGTAGATTTATTTTTTGACATAATTGCACTGCTTCGATCGCACCTGTGAGGGGTTGCCCAATCTTGATGATCAGCTCTTTCATGCGATCGATAATTCTCTCAGCCACTTGAGCCTGATTCATATTAATCTCAGGAAATCTAACCGCCCAATATTTAGCCACCTCATCAATTCTTAATCCCATAGTTTCAGCAGACATGGTTTTTGTCAGAGGAATCCCAATATTATTAAATATCTCTACCTCCGCTTGTTGCCATAAAGGTTCACTATCTATTAATAAACCATCCATATCAAAAATAATTGCTTTTTGTCCTTCTTTCATAGAAAAAATCTTTAAGCCTCTAAATCAACAACTGTTCTTGTACCGGGTTGAGGACTCCAATTAGTCAACTCTGTGGGCAGTTTTTCCAGTGAAATGAATTTACCTAAAAGTTGTTCAAAAAAACCTTGATCTTTTTGCAGATATGCAATTGCTGTATTAATAGTTGAATCTGTTGCACCCGCAAAGGATGTTAACAAGGTAATCTCTCTCATAAACAATTCATGGGGAGTAATTGGTAAGGCTAAATCTGGTTTCGGAACACCATAAGCACAAACTGCACCCCCTTTACGAACTAAATCCAATGCCATTTGTAGTCCTCCTGATGAACCAGAACATTCTATAACTAAGTGGTATTGATCAGGCTCTGGTTTTTCTACCCTTTCTATTCCTAATTTTTCTAACCAATGAAGTGGCTCTGGAGTAATATCATAGAGGGATATTTGCCCTTGATATTCTGAAGAATTATGAAGAAGATAAGTAATTAATGTACCTGAAATTCCACCACCAATAATTAAGGTTTTCGGTTTAGCGGATGATAATAATTTCAGACTAGCTAAAATTCTGCCAATACCATGAACAGCACAACTTAGAGGTTCAATTAATACACCTAAAACTGGTTTAGGAAAATTAAAAGAATGTAGAGCATTTTGCGGAACACACATTTTTTGTGCATAGCCTCCATCTTCATTAACTCCCAATTCCCTCAGATTAAGACAGTGACTGGTTAATCCTTCTAAACAATAACTACATTTTCCACAGGATATTTCATTATTTAAAGCAAAATAACCTGTTTGATTAGGCACACTACAAACTACTTCATGACCTAAAATACATTCTTGCTCTAAACCTGTTGCTGTCAATTGTTGATCCGTTTTACAAACTCCCACATATTTGACATCAGCAATTAATTCACCCTCTTTAATATGAGTTGGGGTGGGAACTTGACGTACTTCTATTTGATTAGCTTGAGATAAAACAACTGCTTTCATTTTTGATGGCAAATTTCTATTCATAAATTATTATCACTAATTAATTATTAAGGGGCAAAGGTTAAGAATCTCGATGACGTTTTATTTCTACATTCGACGGCTAAATTTGCTGATTACCTTCACATCAATTATTGTCGAGCTTATACTTTGCAGTATTGTGTCGCCTTTAATAGACCTGTGGCAAAATTAAATTTCAACTAAATTATAAGTAGGATAATTTGAAAAATTGTCAATGAGTGCCTTTTCCCTCTTGCTTCTTGCCTGACTTGTGCAAGAAGTCTAATGTTTAACTTTTCCCTTCTTTTAATTTTTCAAAATTTTCTAGAACTTGATCTAATATTCCAATGGTGCGATCTATTTCTTCATAAGTAATATCTAAATGAGGTGCAAATTTAAGAGTATTAAGATCATAACCTCCAGTTTGCAAAATCATACGCCAAGATTGATTTTTCCAGACAAAATCATTATCCTGAGCGATCGCCGCCACTTTTTGGGCTGAATTTTTATATGGTTTGCCATTTTCATCAGAGAATACCATATTAAGCAATAAACCTAAACCATCGACACTATGAACAAAAGAATAACGATTTTTAAGCTCTTGCAATTTCTTCAGAAAATAATCACCTTTTTTAGGCACTGAAGTTTCATAATCTTGTGCTAGCATATAACGCCATGAAGCTAAGGCAGCTGTAGTACCAAGAGGATGATTAGCAAAGTTACTATGAGCGTGTCCAGGAGTGAAAAATTCAGGGTTTACTAAATCTTTTCTCGCCCAAACTAAACTCACTGGACTTAATCCATTGGTAAATGATTTACTTAGAGTGATAATATCAGGAACAAATCCATAATGTTCAAAAGCAAATAATTTTCCTGTGCGATACATCCCCACTTGTATCTCATCGTCAATAATTAAAATATTACGCTCTTTCAAATCACCTAGAAAATTACCATAAAAGTCTTGAGGAGGAATTGTATAACCTCTACCCTGACAAGGCTCAATCACAAATGCCCCTATTTCCGAGCTTGTACTACTTGCAATACCATAATATTCATTAGAAAATGCCTTATTGATCATTTTGGCACAATATAGACCACAAGCTTCTCTCTCTCTTTCATAAAAACACTGACTACAATTAGCAAAAGGAAACATAACCGCTTTTTCAGGAAACTCATTGTAATATTCCCGATAACGATGGCTACTGGAAAGATTAAGAGTACCTAAAGAGCGTCCATGATAAGCACCCATCATCACAGCAACCTTATTTTTGCCAGTATTTTTACGTACTATTTTAAGAGCATCTTCTACCACTAAAGCACCACCAACATTAAAAGAGACTCTACCTTTTACCCCTGTCCTTTCATAGATAGCATCAACTACTTCTTTGGCAATTAATAATTTTTCCTTATGTAAGAAATCTCCATTAGCTTGAGGTAAATTTCCCATTTGTCTGGTTACTGCGGATTCTATTTCTGGATTTCGATAGCCAAAATTATAGCTAGAGTGCCACATTCCCGTGTCTATATAACAGTTATCTTCATCGTCGAAAACCAGCCCTCCTTGGCAACTTTTAACAATAATTGGTCTTTCTTGATAATGAACAGTATCTCCCCAACAAAGATATTCTCGATCTATTTCTCTAAGTTCATTAGATGTGCTATTTTTTATCATAATTTATTCTAAGCAGAACACTTTTACCCCTAAGAAACTACATTGACAATTAATTATCCCTCATCTTAACCAAAATTTAACGTTATTGGAACCTTCTCAATAAGTCGGCGGAAACATAGGGTTCGTGTAACCAAGTGCAACTTCAAAAATTTTGGCTGGAGTTACTCGTTTTTTTGCCTTAATTGATAAGTCCTGTTTAATTAAACTTCAGCAAAAAGAGCCATTTATGGGGAAGTAATTTAAAATAGGTAGTATGAGGAGTTAATTTTTCGTCCCTTCGTTGCGTACTTCCAAATATCATTTATGGCCCACATTCCGCACTTCATTCTATAGTACAAAAAGATACATGAATTATCATTACTATTTTGAGTCAACAAATTAAATAAATTAATTCTATAGAACAGAAAAAATTAGTGGCATGAATATTTTGGGCAAACCAGGGATTTCTTTTGGCAGCATAACATACAGGAGGAACTACACTCCTGTTGTTCACATAAATTAATTTTTTTATGGGAATCTCTCTTTGTCCCATTGCATCTTGCTTCTGAACATTATGGGATATTTCTGATGCAGAAGTGTCTTTTGTTTCAAGTATAAAGTCGCGGAGGGAATTTCGTTTATTCATTTCTATGAAGCTTTGGACTTGGAAGATCTAGACTTAGAGGATTTAGACTTGGATTGAGTTCTGGACTTAGTAGGTTTAGAAGACTTAGTTTTTTGAGTAGAGGGGTTTTATTTCTATTCCCGCATCAGAAAAGACTTCTCTGAATAATGAGTCAAACTCATCTGCTGAGGAAGCAGCCATAGCGCCCGACATTTGAAAAGCAGTGATGTTTTGTCCAGGAGCATCAGCCAGGCATTGTCTTTGATAGATTACAGTCGAGAAAGTAGGAATGTCCAATTCTGCTAAAACCTGCTGAGATTCTCTAAGAAGTATTGTGCCTTTAGTAGCTCGGTTAAGATAAAGAAAAGCTTTGGAAAGACCCTGGCGTAGTTCTTGTGCTTGGCGGATAAAGCGTAGAGTTTTATTACTACTGCGGATGTCAAGGCCAGATGGTTGACACGGTACTAGAGCAATATTACAACGAGATAGAATAGATTTGGAAACTTCACTTATTCCACCAGGGCCATCTACTACTATGAAGTCATATTCATTGGCTAAATTAGGAAGATTGTCAAAGAGGTCTTCTGGATCCCTAATAATCTTAAAAGGTATTTGAAGTGTTTCAGCTTGTCTAGAAGAGATTTTTGACGATATTTCTGTTTTTTATACACGAGTAAATTATATGTTTTTACCTTCAAGATTTTGGTTATTTTTTGGTTCAAGAATAGTTTAGTTTCACCGACATTTACTTTTAATTCCGAGAGGTTACAATATTTTTTACCTCGTTTAATCATCGTCGATTTTTTTTGTCTAAAAACAAAATATACATCAAGCTTCTGATATTTTTTCAACCAGTGAGATAGAAAAATACTATGGAACTCTCTAT
>JAKQYF010000068.1 GCA_023356535.1 Trichodesmium sp. MAG_R03
ACCTTTCAATACCATAAAGTGCCAAAGGTCTACCCGTAATCACAACCCGATGACCGCGCTCCTTATTTTCTCCTGCTTGTCTCTGAAACTGTGCTACCTGCTCTAAAAATACCTTCAACTCACTACTTGCCCCCCGTTCCAACAACAACTCATCAAACCCATCCAGCAAAAACAAAAACCGAGTATTGCGATCTGTCAACCAACCCCTATCAATCTTCACAAAATCCCAATTCACAGCATCAGCTAAAGTCTCATCAATATTTGCTGCAAAATTTCTCACATCTCGCAACCGAATCAAAATTGGCGTATAAATAGGATCTAGTTCCCGGCGCACCCAGTCAGCAAACATCCGGCAAAATACACTTTTTCCTCTTCCTGGCCCCGCTTGAATAAATAAAACCTGTTTGTCTTTATTTTTATCCAACAAAATTGTTTTTGCCCACTCTTCAATATTTTGAGATTCAGCATCTTTATTAACCTCCCCATTGGACTTAACAGATTTAACTTCCAATGGTATATAAATATCCTGAAAAGAGAAATTTTCATCAAATACTTTTTCCTCTGGCTGAGGAGCAATTTTATCTGTCAAATATTTATCAATACTGCCATAAACTTCCAAATCTTGCTGCCAACTATACCCAGAAATTCCCGCTAATTTTTTAGCATCATCTTTCACTTCTGACACCGCTTGTTTCATATAACGATGAGTTTTGCGAGAAATTCTTTCAGTGACTATTTTTGCCGTATTTTCATCCAAACCAGATTGTTTTAGACGCGCAAATAAAATTTGATCAAATTTTTCTCTTAACGACTCATCTCTTTTTCTTAACGGTGCATCATAAAAACAAATCAAAGTATCCTTAGCATCTCGGGCATTAAAATTAATATCTTCATCTAACTTATTAATCTTGTCTTGTACCTCTTCCGAAGCCTCAGTTTCTATCAGTCTCTCCTTAAGTTCTGGATAGTCTATAAAAAAATCTCGAAAACTTTCTAAATAAGCCACCTGAGCTACCAACTGTACCGCATCTTCCAGAGTAGGTTCCTGACGACTTTGTTTAACAATATAAGAAATAATTCCAGTTGCAATAGGCAAAAAAGGTAGACCAGCTCCAACAACTTTTCCCAATGGAGAACTTAGCACATCTAAGACAGAATCAATATTTTCAATAAAAGGCTTTAATTGCTGAGCATCCTTACCTTCTTTTAGTTCTTTTGCTATTTCAACAACCGCCTTAGCAGACTCAACCCCACCTTTAACAGTTTCCGATAAATTTAATTCTATTTCTGTATTGAGAACTCGCCAAATGTTGCGCCAAAGTTTACCAGCCATATTTATTAACGGGATTTTAGTGAAAAAAGAAAAAACAGCAAAAAAAAGGGTATAATATATACTAGATATGTATTTTACCTTAATTACTTGCCTGGAGATAGTGGGATGAAAGAAACAATTTCAGTGGCCATGCCCCCTTGTTTCCATCGATATGGAGCAGCAGGAATTTGTTCGGGGGTTGACCTGTTTTCACTGGTGGCCTCAAACTAGAAATGCTTAATCATCACTAATCATCCGGACGTGATATAAGTTGACATCCTCCCCGGCCTAAAGGCACCGGGTAACAACCGAGCCGTAGCTCCTCGGCGGGTTGACGTTTCACAGGCTGCCGCTACTTTGGCAGTAGTCTTACACTTGCCTCCACGTCCGTTTAAAGTCTCGGATCGCCCACCCGCGACTAATATATTTCTTGTATATTTCTTGTGAACTAAAAAGCATCATAACATAACCTGTGGGAAAAAAATAAACTAAAAAGTCGCCCTAGAAGGGCGAGGCTTTAAACCCAATTTTTCGGTAAATAAGTATAGTTAACTTTTTTAAAACTGTCAAGTCCCCCTGATACCAGTAAGATTGATTTCGCAGCAGGAAACAATTTTTTAATGTGAGGAGCAACGCAACAATATTAGTGCTGAAGTGCTAAAATCGCTACAAGAACACTATAATTTCACACCTTTTTGCCTTCTAAATGCTATAATTGCCTCAGTTTTCCGAATGCCACCTACAAATATTTATCCATCTTAATTCAGTATATCAATAGCCAAATTATTGTATGCCATCCCTCCTAAAAATTATCCTCTAAAGTTTCAATTGACAAATTCATTTGTTCTTGACTTTTAGTAAGAAAAGATTCACATTTTTGCAAATCTGCCACAGCAAGAGAAAACTTTTCAAATACTTCCTCTAATTTTAATTCCCCTGATTCAATTTCAGCAATAATCTCTTGAATATTAATTACAGTTTCCTCATAATCAAATTCCATTTTTTCACTCCAGACTCTCAGATTCAAAAATATCCATAACTTTAACTTTTACCTTACCACTGTTTAACTGAATTATCAATTCTTGGTCTTCTCTCAAATCTGCTGTCGAATTTACTAATTTACCATCAGTTTTTTGCACAACTGCATAACCCCTTGATAAAACAGATTTCGGATCAAGCGCTGCTAACTTTTGCTTTAACATCTGACACTGAAAAATTGCTTTTTCTAAAGTTTTAGAAGTCTGAGGAACATTTTTTAGACGATTTTTCAGAGACTTTAAATTTGCCTTTTCTTCATTAAACCTAGTTCTCAAAGCATCAATAACTCTTTCAACTCTTTGACAATGCTCATCATAAAGTTTATTTTGATCTGGCACAACTTTTTCTGCAGCTGCGGTAGGAGTATGAGCAGAATAATCTGCCACTAAATCTGCTAAAGTTTCATCTCTTTGATGACCAATACCTGTAATAATTGAAATTTTACAATCAGCAATTACTCTGACAACTCTTTCATCATTAAAACAGGATAAATCTTCTACTGCTCCACCACCTCTAGCTAAAATTATCACTTCAGCACGTCCGTCTAATTCTACTTTTTTTATTGCTTCAACTATAGCAAGAGGAGCAAATTCTCCCTGTACTAATGTTGGGGATAATAATATTTTTACCAGAGGATAACGTTGTTTAATTGTGCGCTGAATATCTCCCCAAGCTGCTGCAGTATCCGAAGTTACAACAGCAATTGTTTGGGGAAATTTGGGAAGATTCCGCTTATTTTTTTGGTCAAATAAACCTTCTACTTCTAGGCGGGAACGCAATTGTAAATAGCGGAGATTTTGTATTCCTTCTCCCACAAGAGAAACATTATTAACTATTAATTTATAGTCCCCTCTCGGAGTGTAGAGACTGATTCTACCTGTGATAATTATTTGTTCCCCTTTTTCAGGTTTATGATGAATATTTTTGAGAGTATTTCTCCAAATAGCGCAGGGAAGAGAGGCAGAGTGATCTGGTTCGGAAAGTGTGAAATATAAATTGCCAGAATTGAGCTTTGCACTAGAGACTTCTCCAATGACAGATATTTGTTGAAGTTGATAGTCTTGTTCTAAAAGATCTTTGATATAATAGGTAATTCCTGCCACTGATATAGGAGATTTTTCTATTAATTGTTTTGTAATATTTGCAGTCATTAATGATAGTTTAGTTTGATTGATTATTGTGGGTAAAGTTTACAATACATGAAAGCTAAAAGTCAAAAGATTAAGTAGGATGTGTGACAGTGATCTTGGTTGTATCTTTGAGAATTTACAGCAAATTTCCAGTAATTGATAGCATATAGCAATCCTACGCGTGTTCGTGGCAAAAATCCTACTGCTTTTTAGGGAACAGGGAACAGGGAATAGAGGATAGGTAAGAGTTTCAAAAGTTTTATTTACTTTTTGATTTGTCGCAACCTATTTAGGATTGCTATAGTAATAACAGAAGATGTAATCCACCGTCTTCGTTAAAAATATCCTGGTAGTATATTCGTGGTGAGGAATGTGGGATTTTATATAATGATTTAGGATTACTAAAAGGATAGGCTTTAAACTTAGTTTTCTATCACCAAAATTTTATTTTAAGTTTCTATAATTTCTCCTTGGTAAGCATTCAACCGGATATGATATTATTGTAATATAAAAGCTACTTGTGGAAGATTCCCAAAGATTCTAAGCTATAAGAGCTTCTGAAAATGATTTGTTCTTTTTACTACTCAAAAAAATTATGGAGCCACCCTTACAACAACAGCAACTTCCTAATCCTAGAAGATTTAACCGTATCAATCCTCTCTTTAACCCTGAAGTCCGGCTGTTCAGACCTGAAAATCCTCCACCTACTGTTTCAGTACTGTGGGATGAATTAGCCCAAGAAGCAGTCATAAATAGGGCCTCCGGTCCAACCATTGCTTCTCGTGCTTATGCTATGGTACACACAGCCATCTATGATGCCTGGAGTGCCTATGATCCACTAGCTACGGGAACTCAGTTGGGAGATGACTTACAACGCCCCCTGTCCGAAAATACCAACTTTAATAAAACTCGAGCCACGAGTTTTGCTGCTTACCGGGTATTGTCAGAATTATTTCCCACCCAAGTAGAAATTTTCAATGAATTAATGGCCAAATTTGGCCTAGACCCCAACAATACTACTACTGATATTACTACTCCTGCTGGTATTGGTAATGTCTCTGCCGAAGCACTATTAAGATTCCGGCGCAACGACGGTTCAAATCAACTAGGGAATGACCCTAATGGCAATGGTACCCCCTATTCTGATATTAGTGGCTATGAACCGATTAATCCTCCAGGAGATCCTACTAATATTGAGCGTTGGACTCCAGAACGAGTTCCCATTGATGCTGAGCCCGGTCAAGAAGATCGAATACAAACATTCCTCACACCTCAATGGGGAAACCTCATTCCCTTTAGTTCTATTAAAGCTGATCAATTCCGACCCCAACCACCAAAACCTTTCTTGCTTATAGATGGTGAGGTTGATTTAAATGCAGGCACAATTACTTTACCCGACGAGTCTGTAGTCGAAATCAGCAAAGATATTGTTGGAACTATTATCAATCCTGAATTTATCACACAAACAGAAAATCTTGTTAACACTGGCGCAAACCTAACCGATGATCAAAAATTAATTGCTGAATTTTGGGAAGACGGGAATGGTACATCTTACCCTCCGGGAACCTGGATGACTTTCGGGCAATTTGTTTCAACAAGAGATAACAATACTTTAGATGAGGATGTCAAACTCTTCTTTAATTTGGGTAACGCAGTATTTGATGCTGGAATTGCTACTTGGGAATCTAAAGTTTTCTACGACTATGCTCGTCCCGTACGAACAGTACGCGAACTGGGCAAACAAGGTTTAATTGGGGAGTTTAATTCAGAGCTTGGTGGTTTTGCCATTAATGCTTGGGGGGGACCTGCAGAAGGAACTCAAACTATTCTGGCAACTGATTTCATTACTTATCAAGCTCCTAGTGGCGATCCTTCACCTCCTTTTGCTGAGTATGTATCAGGTCATAGTACTTTCAGTGCTGCAGGTGCTGAAATTCTCAAACGGTTTACTGGTAGTGATGATTTTGGTACTTCTATAACTTTTGAGGTGGGCGAGTCTATCTTTGAACCGGATGTTACACCCCAAGTGCCTGTAACTCTTGAGTGGGAAACTTTTAGCGAAGCTTCTGATGAGGCTGGTATTTCTCGTATTTACGGTGGTATCCACTTTGAAGATGGGGATCTGAATGGGAGGAGACTAGGGCGAGAAGTGGCAAAAAATGTTTGGGAAGAAACTCAAGTAGTAATTACTCCCAATACTATTATTGGCACTAACAACAATGATAATTTAATTGGTTCTCTCGCCAACGACCTAATATATGGCAACCGGGGTGAAGACACTCTTTTGGGTAACGATGGTAATGACCTACTCTATGGAGGTAAGGGTAACGATATAATTAATGGTGGTGCAGGAGCAGACCTCATAGATGGTAATTTTGGTGACGATATTCTCATTGGTGGAGTTGGTGGCGATCGCTTTAATTTCAGTTCTAATGATGGGAACAATATCATTACTGATTTTGAAGATGGAATAGACGTCATTGGTTTAGGTAACGGTTTGAATTTCCAACAGTTGACTATTTCTCAAATAGGTAATGACACTCGAATTAGTGCCAACCAACTTTCGATTACATTGCAGGGTGTAGAGGAAAGTAGCATCAATATTAACGATTTTATGAATTTTAGGAGATAAGTTCCTGAACCGTTTCCTGGCAAAATAAGAAGTTACAGCGCTTTTCAAATTGATGAACTATATCGCCATAACTAAAACCTTGTAGGGACGTTGCATAACAAAAATGCGTTTTCCTGACGGAATGCTGCGCAAACATGTCGCGTAGCGTTAGCGGAGCTTTGCGTTAGCAAAACGTCCCTACTGTGGTCTACCGACATGAAAACTGCTGTAAAAAGCAGCAGAAGGTTTTCTTATTAACCTAACCTTCCAGGGACGTGGTATGCAACGTCCCTATATTATGGTTAATTAATTTTACTTGATATTAGGAAAGTAGAAGGCAAAAAGCTTTCTTCAAATTGAAGCTTAATTTTATACACAAAGGATAATACTTAACATTTCACTTAAGCAGAAAAACCAGGTTTTTTAAATAAAATTGATATTTTTATCACTTCAATCAAAAACCAGTATCCTCAAATACTTAGACAACACTAACTGAAACTTGATCACATAATATTAATTTTATACACAAAGGATACTACCTTAACATTTCACTTAAGCAGAAAAACCAGGCTTTTTAAATAAAATTAATGTTTTTATCACTTCAATCAAAAACCAGTATCCTCAAATACTTAGACAACACTAACTGAAACTTCATCTAATTGTTTCAAGAACTTTTTAATCAACCCAATAGTCACCGCCGGAACTTCCAATTGAGGTGTTAAACCTACATCATCTAATGTTTGAAAAATCCGCACAGCTTGACGATTCAAATCTGCTAAACGTTGACCTATTTCTGGACCTGTAAACTCTGATTTTTTACCCCAAATAATTGCTGTGGGAATTGTTAATTGATTCATATATCAAGATAAGTCAAAACACAAATTCCTCAAACAAACCAATGCTTTTAATTGCGGAATGTGGGATTAATAGTTTTGAGATGCTTGTCATCCCATTTGGCCAAACTAAAAAATACAATTAATCCAGTTACAAAAGTGCCTAAAGTAAACCAGAATAACAAACCACTTGGTTGGATAACTATTAAAGCACCAATAAATTGTGCAATTAACACGAAATAAAGACAATTCGCGATAAAATTTTGACTTTTCTGGTTAATGAAATAGGCTCCTAGAGGAGCACCAAAGATGACAACAGGAATACAAACCAACCAGTAGTGAAACTCTTGAAGTCCAAAATCACCAATCACAAAAGCATGAAGTAAAAAGCCAACTAGAGAATTTCCTGCCATCAGACAGACACTTGTTGGAGTAGCAATTTTCTCAGATAATCGATATCTAAGTGTTACAAAAGCAAATGTTAAGATATCGAGACCACTACCAACAATAGAAACAATAATACCTCCTAATAAACCTAATAATATAAATGTTTTTTTGTTAGTTATAGATAGAGGCGGAAGAGATTCTATCTTTTGATGCGGTTCATGAATGTTTAGATAAAAAAGAATAAACCCGAAACTGAGCCATAAAGAAACAAAAAACATTTTAGTATAAGGAGGAGAAACGATAGGAGCAATTAAGTAAGTCCCCAAAATTAATCCTAAAAGTCCTCCCAAGCTACAAAGTAATAAGTAAGTTTTATTAATAGGAATTCTCTGAGTAAAGATTAGGTATGCAGCAGCGCTCATACCGATGCTTTGAATTGCTAAACTAAAGTTCCGGGCGACATCTGGTGTGATCTGAAAAATTAGAGTCATCACAGGAAAAGCAACTGCTCCACCTCCTTCAGATGTTGCTCCAGCAATAAAAGATCCAAATATCATTGTTATTGACATGAACAAATTTTCTATGAATAAACTCCATTGATGAGTAGAATTCATATAAATTAGCCAAGCTGTTAGAATTAGAAGGGTAAAAAAGAAGTGATGAATTTTGAAGTTGAGATTTTTCATTATTTTTTCAGGGTGGATAACCTTGCTTAAAACAAGTTATAAGTGATTATCCGAACATAATATTAATTTTATACACGAAGGATACTACTTAACATTTCACTTAAGCAGAAAAACCAGTTTTTTTAAATAAAATTAATAAATAAAATTAATATTTTTATCACTTCAATCAAAAACCAGTATCCTCAAAGACTTAAACAACACTAACTGGAACTTCATCTAATTGTTTTAAGAACTTTTTAATCAACCCAATAGTCACCGCTGGAACTTCCAATTGAGGTGTTAAGCCTACATCATCTAATGTTTGAAAAATCCGCACAGCTTGACGATTCAAATCTGCTAAACGTTGACCTATTTCTGGACCTGTAAATTCTGATTTTTTACCCCAAATAATTGCTGTGGGAATTGTTAATTGATTCATATATAAAGATAAATCAAAACACAAATCTCCCCGCACAAAAGATAAAGCAGCATATTCAGCATTTGGCTGAGTTGCTGACTCTAAATATGCCTCCACAATTTCATCAAAAATCAAACTGGGATTACCAAATTGTCTCGTTTCTAGAAAACTTCTAATTCCTCCTGCAGTAGCAACACCAGCATTATAAATAAAACGATCTAGTATTGGTGTACTTACCAATTGAGCAAAAAAGCTGCGGGTATAATTTTCGCCGAAGTCAGATAAACCGGCAGGAGTTGTCAATATTAGAGACTTGAATAATTCTGGATGAGCGATCGCTATTCTCACCATTATTGCTGCAGTCAGGGAAGAAGCGATGACTCTGGTGGGACTGTGACAAGTTTGTTCTAAAAATTCGATAATTGTTGTAATGTAGTCTTCTACTTTGTAATCTAATGCCTGATGTTCTGATCGCCCCCAGCCAACTAAGTCGGGAGCAAGAATGCGGTACTCTGAGGCAAAGGACGGGTAAACCTTCGACCATTCATAGGCAGATGAACCTCCACCAAAACCGTGGAAAAATACCAAAGTGGTTAAGTCCTCTGTATTGTCCGTCTCAGTTTTCCAAGGTGCTTTCTCATTGGTGTAGTAGACCATGCGACCTTGGGAAGTGACAATTGATTTTTGTTCAAAACCTACAGGAATAAACATAGAGATTTTAGATTTTAGAATTGGTATTAAGGGGAAATAACCTTAGTATAATAGGAATGATGCAGAAACCAGGTTATGATCAGAAATTTCGTGATTTGAACAATAATAATTATGGCCATAAATCCGGTTTCTTATTTGGATGTATAAGTACTTGATCAGATTTTTTCTTCTGTTTGATGGTTTTATTCCATGAAGCTTGCAATTGGCAAATCACTATAGTTGTCTTGCCTATAAGTTAAATTCGTAATTGATTATTGGTCATTTTATATCTCCTTGACTTTTGTTGTCAAATCTTGAAAGAACACCAACTAATTGTACAATATGACAGTGAGCACTCATATGTTTACATATTACTATCGCCTTTAAATGTAGCACAAATTTATGCTTCTATTATCAATACTTTCACATATATTACATTAGTAACAATTTGTTTTATGTAAATAAACAAGTGCACATTGCTATAGCTCGTCTCGATCATACTAAGTTCAGGGTTTGGGTACTTTGGGCGTAGAAACTTAATTTGTCAATCAAGATTATCTCGTTGGCCATGACTAGAGACTCTTACATAAGCAATAACTGGCTTACAATAGGGATTTTTTTCATCAATGCAGAATCGTCGCTGGTTTCCTGGAGTTATGATGCTATCAAGCTTTCCTTCATTGTCCCATCGTCTTTGAGTGCTGATGTTGACACCATAATATTCTGCAGCGTTCATGGGTAAGTCCTCTTTTAACTTTTAACTTTTGACTTTTGACTTTCTTGCTATCCTATAAAGAAGTGACCTAAGATTAACTTCCTAACCCTAACTATGATAGAAAAAACTCGGCGCATTTGTATTCTTGGTGGCGGTTTTGGTGGACTCTATACCGCTCTTCGCCTAATCCAGTTTCCCTGGGAATCATCAAAAAAACCTGAAATCATCTTGATTGACCAACGCGATCGCTTTCTCTTTGCCCCACTATTGTACGAACTTGTCACCGGAGAAATGCAAACCTGGGAAATTGCCCCACCATTTGAAGAATTATTAGCAAATACTGATATTCGCTTTTGTCAAGGCTTTGTTTCCAGAATAGACCTTAACCAACAACAAGTACAACTAAAAAATGGGCAAGCATTCAGTTACGATCGCCTCGTTTTAGCAATGGGAGGGGAAACACCTATAGACATGGTAAATGGTGCTGCTGAATACGCTATCCCATTTCGGACAGTTAATGATGCTTACCGTCTTCAAGAAAAATTGCGAGTTTTAGAAGCATCTGAGTGCGATAAAATTAGGATTGCTATTATAGGTGGTGGTTATAGTGGGGTAGAACTAGCTTGTAAATTAGCAGACCGTTTACCAGAAAGGGGTAGAATTAGATTAATCGAACGCAATAACATGATCTTGGGAACATCCCCAGACTTTAACCGAGAAACTGCTTCTAAAGCATTGTCAGCACGAAATATTTGGATTGATTTAGAAACAGAAGTAGAATCAATCAAAGCTACTCAAATTTCCTTAAAATATAAAGATCAAGTTGACACTATTCCCGTAGATATCGTTTTATGGACAGTTGGTACAAAAGTGGCTCCAGTAGTAGAGTCGCTACCATTAACAAAAAATCAGCGCCAACAAATTATTACCAATGTAACTTTACAAGTACAAGACGATAACAAAATATTTGCTCTTGGAGATTTAGCAGACTGCCAAGATGCAGACGGGCAAAAAGTTCCCACTACTGCTCAAGTAGCAATACAACAATCAGATTATGTCGCCTGGAATATTTGGGCATCTTTAACTGGGCGACCTCTATTGCCATTCCGTTATCAAGCATTAGGTGAAATGATGGCATTAGGACTTGATAATGCGACTCTTACCAGTTTAGGCATTACTCTAGATGGTCAGATAGCATATTTGGCAAGGCGTTTAGTTTATCTGTATCGGTTACCAACCTTGGAGCATCAGATTAAAGTTGCTTTAAACTGGATGATTAATCCTATTCAAAATTTACTATCAAGTTTGTAACATAGTTAGGACTTACGCATGAACCCTATTGGAAGGGTATGTTTCGCTTCGCGACTTGAATTGCGCCAGCGTCACAGACCAAGGCTCTATATATAGCGCCTTTGCGTAAGTCCTGATAGTTTTTCAGAATAGATATCTAGGAAAAAAACCTGGTTTCTGGGTTCCCCTGCGTCAGTCGTGGTAATTATAGAATTATAAACATATACTATATAAACGAATTCTATATTACTTCTTATGTCGGAAAATATGACTAAAATTATTTTGCTTGATGCTGTCGGTACTTTATTTGGTGTGCGCGGTAGTGTAGGTGAAGTTTATCAACAATTCGCTAGTGAGTGGGGAATAAATATTTCCCCTATAACTGTGAATCGAGCTTTTTTTGAAAGTTTTAAAACTGCCCCACCAATGGCCTTTCCTGAAGCGGGATCTGCAAAAATACCAGAATTAGAATTTGAGTGGTGGTACCAGATCGCTGCTGAAACTTATAAAAAAGTAGGAGTATTAGAACAGTTTTCTAATTTTAGGAGCTTTTTTAGAGAACTATATGATTGTTTTGCTACTGCTGAGCCTTGGTTTGTTTATCCTGATGTAAAACCTGCTTTAACTCAGTGGCGTGACAGTGGTATAAAGTTAGCAGTTTTATCTAACTTTGATTCCCGACTTTATCCAGTTTTAGCAGCATTGAAGTTAGCGGACTTTTTTTCTGATATTACTATTTCTACAGAGGTAGGAGCAGCTAAACCCGATAGCAAAATATTTGGTGCTGCCTTACAAAAATGTCATTGTACTATTGAGCAAGCTGTGCATATTGGAGATAGTTTTACTGCTGATTATGAGGGTGCAATTAATGTGGGCATCAAGGCATTTTGGCTCAATAGAAATACAATTTCACAGCCAGAGGTCAATCAATTTGCTACACTGCTAGATTGTTTTAATTTTATCTCATTTAATTGACAGGTGATCTCCATAAAGGTTAATTTTGAGGCAATTTTTATTATAGTTGACCATAGTTATATATATAGGACTTACCCATGAACGCTATTGGTAGGGTGTGTTTTGCTGACGCCAAGGGGAGCGAACGCTTCGCGACTTGAATTGCGCACTTCGTAACACACCAAGGCTCTATATATAGTGCCCGTGCGCCAGTCCTGATATAGCAATGAGCACTCACATCTTAACATACTACTGTTCTCGGAAAATGTAGTACAAGCTTCTCCTACTATTACCAATACTTTCACCCATACTAAATTTATTAAGATTTGTAACATTAAAACATACCAGGGCATGTTGCTATAACAAACATGAAACTATTATGAAAACATTAAAAATATCAGAATCAGGACTTACACAGCACCGCTATATATAGTGTATTTTGGTAATTTATTTCAATATTTACACTACAATTAAAACCTTGGCGTAAGTCCTAAGCATAATAATCAGGACTTACGCAGTGCCGCTATATATAATGTATTTTCGGTAATTATTTCAGATATTTACACTACAGTTAGTCCCTTGGCGCAAGTCCTGATCATCCCAAATCCGAATACTTCTAATACCATTAGGACTTACGCAGAACCACTATATCTAGTAGGGGTTAACGGACGTTAACCCCTACAGATGGTGTATATTTTCAGATTTTGCGTAAGTCCTGACCATTATACAATAAGAGCGAAAATTGATCTAGATATCAAACTAACTAAGGGTTAAAATCCGCATCCGTTGTTTTCATCCAGCCATTAAAACTGGCTGGTTTCCAAGGAAGCGAATTTTTGACGATGAAGGTAATAAAGTTACCCAATGGGAACTAAATCAACTTGATCTGTACCATCAGTTTGGCCTTGCCCTGATGTAATTGGCTCCACTCCATCACTAATTTTTACAGCTAAATTTGTTCCACCTAAATTAATATTATAGTCAGTGGCATCAGAAGTATATCCAACACTAGCAATCATTTTGCGACCTTCTTCAGTGTATTGGAAAACCAACAATTGATTTTTTTCCTTCTCATTATCATTAGCCCAAATCACCATATAGTCTTGCTCTTGATATTCAAATACTTTTGGTGTACGACTAGGAGTATAACGACCAGAACCAAAACTGGTGTCGAGAAAAGACTGCACTGAGTTAAGTTCTACAGCAACAAAAGCAATATCATTTGCCTCTAGCTCTACTTCTGTATCTTCACTTGTTTCAGAATCTGGTTCTTCTTTGTCACGATTTTGGAAATAGTCTGCAGCTTTTTTGACACCATAACCAGTAGCAGCAGCACCAACAACACCAGCAGCAATTTTAGCAAGATTGCCAAATTTCATTTTTTTTTCCTAAAATATTATGATTCTGGGTTAATTAGAATTCAAGAGATCTGAATTTGAAGCCATTTTTCGGCCTAATAAATCTCAAAGTACCGTTGAGAAGGCAGGAGGTACGGAGGTAAAAGGCAAAAGGTAACTTTTATAAGAAGACCCTGAACCTCTTACAAGGTTATGTTTTTTATAATTATGCCCAAGGGCTCTGGGAAACACAAGGAGAGAGGGAAGTATGAGAGGAATTTTCGACCAATTTTTTGTATAAAAAAGCATAGTTTTGTTGATATTTTATACTGAATAAAAGTAGTTACTCATCCCGCGTGTTAAAAAAATACTCCTGTGAGACTGAACTCTCCTAAACGGTAGCCACTGAACTTTAGTTCAGTGGGGATTAAAACCCCTGCTCCCTTTTCGCCTGAAGTTCCTTACCTTCAGGGTCCCATGGGTTCCCTCCTGCCTCCTGTCCTCAGCATAAATTACCTTTCTTTGTTAATAAGTTTCAACGTGCCAGCGATGCCCTTTCTTCAACTGCCTTTGATACTTCGTCCAATCAATATCAAACTTACCAGTAATAGCAGACATTCCTTCATCAATACCACCTTCCATACCTTTTAAGCCACAGATATAAGTGTGAGTATTTGGTTTTTGAATGTGTTCCCACAATTCATCAGCATTTTCTTGAATTCTATGCTGAATATACATTTTGCCCCCATCTTTATTCTTTTGTTCCCGACTAATGGCATAAGTTATGCGGAAATGATCAGGGAACTGACGTTGCAGCTCTTCAAGCTCTTCTTTATAGAGAATATTTGGCGTGTAGGCACAACCGAAAAATAGCCAGGCTAAACCTTTGAACTGATAATCAGGATTTTGTTCTTTTTCCTTAAACATCCGCCAGATGAAAGCGCGGAAAGGAGCAATTCCTGTACCTGTAGCAATCATAATAATAGTTGCATCTTCATCATTAGGTAGCAACATCTCTTTACCTACAGGACCAGTAATAGCTACATCACTACCTTCTTCCATGGCACATAGGTACGAGGAACATACACCATATGTTCTTTCCCCTGTTTCTGGATGATTATATTCTAGACGGCGTACACACAGAGACACAGTTTTCTCATCAAGGTGATCACCATGACGAGTAGAAGCAATGGAGTAAAGTCTTATCTTGTGAGGTTTACCATTAGCATCTTTTCCTGGTGGCAGGATACCAATACTTTGACCTTCTAGATAGCGCAGATTGCTATCAGAAAGATCAAATACTAAGTGACGCACAGTACCTTCGCCACCCTCACGGACTAATTCAGTGCTAGAAAGGCATTTACCAATGAAAGGATTTTTGGGACGATAGGTATTTACTGGAACATTCTGCTTATCTGACTTAGGTTTTGACTTAGGTTTTTCTTGAATTATGGGTTGAGTTTTTTCTTCTTGACTAATTATTTTTGGTTCAGTTTTTTCTTCTTGATTAATTATTTTTGGTTGAGTTTTTTCTTCTTGACTAATTATTTTTGGTTCAGTTTTTTCTTCTTGACTAATTGTTTTTGGTTCAGTTTTTTCTTCTTGATTAATTATTTTTGGTTCAGTTTTTTCTTCTTGACTAATTGTTTTTGGTTCAGTTTTTTCTTCTTGATTAATTATTTTTGGTTCAGTTTTTTCTTCTTGATTAATTATTTTTGGTTCAGTTTTTTCTTCTTGACTAATTGTTTGACGATTAGTTTGATAGTGCTCACTCATACTTTTGATACTGAGAATCTTACCTCCCATTTGTGTAATTCGTCGCATTTCTTGATTCATGTGGTCATAAGGTACTGTGATATAAACAGATCCACTGCTGCGGATAGGGCTATTGAATTTGTCAGTAGTTTCATTATAACGTATACCCTCTACTTCATATACAAAAGTACGACGACCATATTGTGTATTGGTTTTTACACCAAATGCAGTTTTGATTTTCATTTTTTGCTTTTCCATTTTAGATAAAGTATATTGCCAACAGATGATTAACTTTTTTATTTACAGCAGATTTAGAGCAAATGACGCACAGGGTAAATAGTGAAAATATTGTAGTGCAGGCATTTTGATTGCGATTGGTGTACCTCATAACAACGGGAACCACTGTAAGTGTTTTTTTAAGATGCCATGGTGTAATGGCCAACGCTTTTGAACTCTAAACTTGATAAGTTTTACGCAAAGTTACTGATTGTAGTGTAAAGATATATAATAATTGCCAAAAGTACACTATATATAGCAGTACTGCGTAAGTCCTGTAAGCTATTGTAAACAAAGACAAAGTAGTATTCTATATTGTTTTTTACACTAAGTGCAATTTGTCATCATATAGTTATCTTTATTGTTTGGTAAATACAAACTTTTCATCAAAAAGAGTTTTCCTTTCGCAGGACTTACCCAAAGGATACAATTATAAAGCATTTTTAAAGATTAATGGCCGTTTACCCTACTATGATTTGACGTAAGATTAGTTAACTATTATTGATTAACTAATGTTTATTAACATAAGTTAATATATATTGATATAGTTATACTTGTTAAGTTATATACTGGACAGTACAAAATACTCCTAAACAATGATTGGCTAAACCAAACTGAAAGTATTACTAGACTTAGCTTACAGCACCTATAGTTCTCAATGAAGAGTTTAAGATCAAGAGAATAGCGGAAAACCTTAGCTAGCAAGATTTGCTCAAAGAACTTGGCACTGTCTAGTTATATAGATGATGGTAAAACCCGACAAACAGATATGATTCAAAAAAGTTATTCCTCTTTATATCTGTATTTAGTGGATTTTTTTTAGTCAAAATTCAATCATATATAGCAATCCTAAATCATTATATAAAATCACTAGGCTTCTGAAAAAATAGCTCTAACTCCTATTCCTTCTGCCTTCTGGCTCCTATCTAAAAACAGCCCATTTTTCTCACCAATTTAGATAGGATTACTATAGTATTGTCAGACTAATAAGCAAATGACAGAAAATATTTGCCTTTAGGCTACCATCTAGATTTATATAGAATATGTTTAGGAATGAGAATTAAATAAAGTCCAGAATTTTTTTGAAAGAACTGAGATTGTATAGAGTTTAGGCAATTTAACTTGTTTAGATAATAAAATCTTCATTCCTTTGATATTGCTTTTATTCTCTTTTATCCTTGTAGGGAAGATCCCATTCTGATATTATATTTCCCAAAAGTTAGTAATAAAGACTTAGAGTCAATAACTTTAAGGTCTGTCCAAGACTCCTAAGATGGGGGGTTGTTTCAGCATTTTGACCTATAGTCAAAGCAACCCTCTCAACTGAAGTCGTTTTATGTAGACCAAATTTATTAGACTTATCTATTAATTTAGCTGGCTTCCAGAGAAAGCCTTAATTCTCTAGTTATTGGAGATGTAGTGGAACAAGCGGCTGAAATTGATTTTCAAAATAGATATAGTCTGTGTTAAAGGTGATCAGGCTTAAAACGACTCCAGAAATACTGAGGAATTTGTCCAGGACTAACTTATAAGCCTAGACTCACCCACAAAGAAACCATGGGTTATGTCAGTAAATTTTGTTTTGTGTTAAAGGGAACTTATTGTGAAAAAACCAGATAAAGTAGTTTTAATTGGAGTTGCCGGAGATTCTGGATGCGGAAAATCTACTTTTTTACGCCGAATTAAAGATGTATTTGGAGAAGATTTTGTTACAGTTATCTGCCTGGATGACTATCATCGTCTAGACCGTAAGCAACGTAAAGAAACAGGAATTACTGCTCTTGATCCAAGAGCAAATAATTTTGACCTCATGTACGAGCAAATTAAGGCCCTCAAGAATCTTGAGTCTATCGATAAGCCAATTTATAACCACGAAACTGGCATGATTGACCCACCAGAAAAAGTCCACCCTAATCATATTGTGGTGATTGAAGGCCTTCATCCTCTCTATGATGAGCGTGTGCGAGGGCTCATTGATTTTAGTGTCTATCTAGATATTAGTGATGAAGTTAAAATTTCTTGGAAAATCAAACGTGATATGGCAGAAAGAGGCCACCGTTACGAGGATATACTCGCTTCTATTAATGCCCGTCGTCCCGATTTTGAAGCCTATATTGACCCACAAAAGGCTCATTCAGATGTGATAATTCAAATTTTACCTACTCAACTAATTCCTGATGACAAGGAACATAAAGTCTTGCGGGTGCGTTTGATCCAACGTGAAGGTGTAAAAGATTTTGAGCCAGTCTATCTATTTGATGAAGGATCTACTATTAACTGGATTCCTTGTGGGCGAAAACTCACCTGTTCTTATCCTGGTATTAAGACGTTCTATGGCCCAGATTCCTATTATGGTCATGAAGTTTCAGTTTTAGAAGTAGATGGTAACTTTGATAACCTCGAAGAAATGATCTACATTGAAGGACACCTCAGCAATACTTCTACTCAATACTATGGTGAAATAACTCATGCAATGATGAAGCATCAAGACTATCCAGGTTCTAATAATGGTAGTGGACTATTTCAAGTTTTAGTTGGTCTGAAAATGCGTGCCACTTATGAGCGCTTGACTGCTACAACTTTAGATGGAAAGGTAGCAGCAGCAGTTTCATAAATATCAAGGATCAAATTTTCTACTTATTAGCTTCTATTGGATACTTAGTTTCAGTTACCGCAAAATTGGGTCTAAAGCCTCGCCCTTCTAGGGCGACTTTTTGATTGATTAAGTGGGAAGAGATAATACCATTTCTCAAAAGTCAAGCTAAACTTGGAAGCTGGCAAAATTGCTTTTCTTCATAACCAAAGTTACTAAATATCAAGCATTTGCTCAAACTAATAATATTTATAAATATAAAATTCAAATATAGCAAAGTTTCTGGTAATTAGTATAAGCTATAATATCATTGTCATGGATGGGTAATTTGAGACATTAAACAGAGGTGGAAGGAAGCCAAGGACTAGGCCAAGGTAGCAGGAACCAATAAAACTTTGCCCCACCAAGAGCTTCCCCTCAGTAGGAATCTCTGCACCTTCAGGCCGGAGAGGATGACAAAGGTAGTACAAAGTTTAACAATGGGTTTTAACCTGTTATTATTATGAATTACATAAGCGCGAGTGGTTAATTTTACACCGCGTTTTTTTTGACCCATTAAGTAGAACTTGCTTATTAACAGCTCACGGTTAGCGTATTTATCAAACCTAAAATTTGATAAATTTCCCTAAATCCTTTCTTGAATCTCAATTGAGAAAGATCGATAAAAATTGATCAATAAAAAACAACTGATTTACTATCAAGGAGTTTATTAGGGTTTGAGGGAGTAAATTGGCGATCGCCAATTTACTCCATTCTGCTAAGCCAATTTGCAAACAACAAGATATAGTAAGGTCTGTAACTGTTATTAAAAATCATTCCCTCAAAATTTAAGCGAACGGTAAGTAATCAAGACTTACCCTAAGACGCTATATATAGCGCCTAGAAATTTAGGCAATTGTTTAAAACCTACATTTCGCACTTCAATATACTACAAGGAGAATTTTTAACTAAGAAGGTGGGGATTACAGCCTCTGTTATTGCTAATTTCAAAGCAAGGGGGCATTGCAGCAGGAGTTGTTTCTTTCACTTCTACCAAGAGTTCCGACGTAAAATCCTTAATTGATAATTATTATAGTCTACTTTTAGCAGTTAAGTTGTGTAAGTCCCAATAGAATATTGTTTTATCCCCTTAAAAGGGTCAGGAGACCTAATTTTTTTCAAATATTACTTTTGACTTGCCCATCGGGCTATGGCCTCTTGTCTGTGATCGCCAATCAAATAAAAAGGGCATATATTACCAATAGTCTTTAATCATTTGTCATTTGCAAAGGTTTTTGGGGATTTTTGGCCTGAAAAACTAGAGATTTCTGTCAAAATATTACAAACTATTAAGGAAATAATGAGAAAGTGAACAAAATACCTCAAAATATTTGCTGAAGGTAGTTATGTCAGAAGGTATTTGTCCTTTTTACTAGCTAACTCATTTTTAAGAGCTATGCAGGAAGTTCCATGTTCTCCTGTAAGGGAAACTGGAAATGAAAGCTATAATGTTTTATCGAAACACAGGGGGACGACATTACCTCCGTACAAACAACGATTCAAACACATTGAGTCAAATCATCCCATTCTGTTGCACTATGGACAACGTTGGGAGTATGTCAAACAACCTTTTACATTAACTCTATGGGAATCAAGCATGAGTATTGTTACTAAATCAATTGTTAATGCAGATGCTGAGGCTCGTTATCTGAGTCCCGGTGAATTAGATAGAATCAAAGATTTTGTCACGTCTGGAGCAAACCGTGTTCAGATTGCTGAAGTTATGGGTACATCTCGCGTGAAGATAATTAAGGAAGCTGGTCAGCAACTATTTCAAAAGCGCCCTGATGTTGTTTCCCCCGGTGGTAATGCCTACGGCGATGAGATGACTGCCACTTGTTTACGGGATCTGGATTATTATTTACGTTTAATTTCTTACGGTATTGTCGCTGGTGATGTTACTCCTATTGAGGAGATCGGACTTGTAGGCGTTCGTGAAATGTATAAGTCTTTAGGAACTCCTATTGAAGCTGTTGTCGAAGGTATTCGTTGCATGAAAAGTGTCACTTCTTCACTTTTAAGTTCTGACCAAGTTACCGAAGTGGCCACTTACTTTGATTATGTTATCGGTGCTATGAGTTAAGGCTAAATATCTTTAATAGATGTTAGATAAAATTTGATGACCTGGAAAAATTTGAATAATTTAAAACTTCCTGAAATATCAAGTTTCAGTCTATGATTAAACATCTCAAGTCATAACCTTTACTTATCCAATAATTTTCAAGATTCAGCAATTTTAAGGAAATCAATCAACAATGCAAGACGCAATTACCGCCGTTATTAATTCTTCTGACGTTCAAGGTCTATACCTTGATGACGTTGCCATAAAAAAGCTCAAGGCGTACTTTCAAACAGGCCAATTAAGGGTTCGAACTGCAACTACTATCAGCGCTAATGCTGCAGGTATAGTTAAGGATGCTGTAGCTAAATCTCTACTTTATTCTGATGTAACTCGGCCTGGTGGTAATATGTACACCACCCGTCGTTATGCTGCTTGCATCCGTGACTTGGATTATTATCTACGTTATGCTACTTACGCCATGCTAGCAGGAGACCCTTCCATTTTAGATGAGCGCGTATTGAATGGTCTGAAAGAAACCTATAATTCTCTGGGTGTCCCCATCGGTGCTACTATACAAGCTATCCAAGCTATGAAAGAAGTTACTTCTAGTCTAGTTGGTACTGACGCTGGGAAGGAAATGGGTGTTTACTTTGACTACATCTCCTCAGGTTTAAGCTAATTTGGTAATCAGTAATCAACAGAGAAAAAAGAGTCGATTTTCTTTTTTGTTCTAATTGATTTTGTATTTCTAGGCTAGGGAAACCTAGATTGAGTGTTAGATTACCAAAGGCTTATTTAATGAATTTATAAGTTTTAGTAAGCTAGCATTGATTCTATGTCTCCCTGCCTTGGGTATTTTTAGATTGGAGTTTGAGCTTATTTAGCAGTGTGAAAGTAGATAGACGTTAAAATTTCCCTATATAACAAAATGTCAATGTACATCAAATCAAATGTAGGTCGGAACTTGGATTTGGTCTACAAAACTTAATATAGTTTAGCTTTTTTGTGGGTATCTACATTAGTGCTTTTCAAACTACAGTTATAGCATTTGGTGCTATTAAATTGAGAGATACCAATGAGCACTCACACATTTACATGTTACTATAGTAGCTCTGGGTAAGTCCTATATAAAAATAAAATAACTGGAAGAAATGTTCGATATTTTACCAAAACACTGGGTTTAAAGCCTCTCCCTTTTAGGAGGACTTTGGATTTTGAATATACTTTTTCAGAGTTTCAAGTGGCGCACCCCCAACCGAAGCTACAAAATATGATGGTCTCCAAAGCTAGGTTTTGTGAGGTTTTCTATATCCCGCTGCTCCATATAATCTACTGGAAACACCTTTAAGATGATTAACTATTTGAGATTAAGACAATCTCGGTGGGTATTCAATAACTCCATGAATATGATCCGTTTCTCCATTAAACTCTAATATCTTGAAGTTCATCTTCCTAGCTACAGTCTCAAACGAAGGTCAATACACTTCTCAATTATTTAGTAACATAGACTAAATGTACTTTCAAATGTGACACTAGGTCTTTCGCGTCTTAACAGACATCCATACCAAGAATAACTATGTTTAAATTATAACATATAGGCCAAAAGGAAATAAAAGATGAAAGCTAGATACAGGTATAGAATATACCCAACTAAATATTAGTCGCGGGCGGGCAGTCCGAGACATTAAACGGACGTGAAGGCAGGAATAAGACATCTGCCAAAGTAGCAGCCGCCGATGAGACGTTAACCCACCTTGAGCCTATACAGCTATCTTTATTTGATTTAGATAACTATTAGGTGGATAGAAATCTCCACGTCTTTAGGCCGGAGAGGATGTCAATAGACAAGCCATCAGCCAGAAGCAATATAAGCAAGGAATAATTCATTCGAGTTAAACTGGGATTTATCTAAAAACCTTAGTATCCAAATATTAGGAGAAATTTTTACCATGAGAATGTTTAAAATTACAGCTTGCGTTCCTAGTCAAACTCGGATTCGTACCCAACGAGAACTACAAAATGTCTACTTTACCAAGCTTGTTCCTTATGATACCTGGTTCCGGGAACAGCAAAGAATTATGAAAATGGGTGGCCAAATTTTCAAGGTAGAGTTGGCTACTGGTCAACCAGGGGTAAATACTGGGTTACTTTAAATTACCGAAAATAGCGTTTAAAGCCTCTCTCTTAAGTGGCATAGTTCTATTCAACAAACTTTTCTAATATAGCAAACCCTTAGAGAGAGCTATATCTTAAGTCTTTTAGTATACTATATGCCAGCACAAGGGCAGAGAGATGGGGTGGGGCTAGAGCCATAAATTTCTGTGGACAGGGTGATGCAGACAATTCTGGTAGAAGCAGTTGGTCAACATTGAAATGTGATAACCAGTTATATTTTATGCCAATTCTCAAAAGTCCTGCTATACCTGCAAACTTGCAAAAATAACTTTCTTTCATAAGCGAAGTTACTATTCTAAATATTATTTGCTCCAACAAATAATATTTAGAAATAGAAAATCTAAGTATAGCAAAGTTTATGGTAATTGGTATTATATCAGTTTTATAAAGCAGAACCACCTCTAGATTAAACATTACAGGACTTATGCAAGGACACTAATTGTAGTGGCAATATTTTAAAAATGGCAAATTTATGCGCCATATATAGCGCTACTGCGTAAGTCCTGCATTATCAAAATGTTTAATTTAAATCGCCTCAATGTTTCGCCCTTGCGACATTAAATCCCCAGGGTTGCCGAACGCAAACCAAGAATCCTAACTTCAGAATAATCTCCAGGCCTTTAGGCTCCTAGAGCATCTCAGTAAAAAAAATAGTACCCAAAAAGAGGCCATTATGACCTCTTTTTTTTTATTTAGGGCTTGCTGATTCAATCTAAAATCTACTTTTTTACTACAAAAATGTAGCACAAAAAGTAAGTAAAAAGTTAGTATTTTGGGTACTCCCTAGGCAGAGAAATCAAGGGACAAATATCCGACTACCCCTCCCTCACAGGGGTATGTTTTTCACACCCAGGGCAAGTAATACCAATTTCCTTAAGTATGACTACATATCATATGTCAACATTTGATAAATATTAAGACAAGCAGTGTAGTCTAAGTTTCTGAAATTGGTATAACTACTTTTATTCAGTATAAAATCTCAACAAAAGCGTGCTTTTTTATACAAAAAATTGATCAAAAATTCCTCTCATACTTCCTTCTCTCCCCGCATTCCTCACAACCCTTGGGCATAATTATAAAAAACATACCCTTGTAAGGTGGGTATATTTCCTGTCCCTCTGTAGGGACGTTGCATGGAATGTCCCTACCTTCTACCCTGCTCCTTAAAAGATTTTTTCAGCAAACCCTATTTATAGCGGTTTTCATGAAGGATTTTTATATTAAATCAACTGTTTTCTTGATTTATCTAAGTTTCAGCTATTTTTAGCCAATAATGGTATTTTCCTTGCTAATACTGAGTTTGAAGCCATTTTCAGTGTAAAAAATCTCAAAGCACCGCAAAGTAACAGACAATTGTTCTGATACAGTCGGATCACTATAATACTAAATAAAATTCAATTAATATTCTCATGAAATATTCCGCATCTACATCTACTCCAAAATCTGTAAAACCCAAACAAGAGGAACTAGAAAACTCTCTTCCTGCTAATACTGAGTATAGCCAAATTGACGTTAGCAAATTGTCAGAAATGATGCAGCGTTATGTAGAAGTTAAACAAAA
>JAKQYF010000069.1:0-16413 GCA_023356535.1 Trichodesmium sp. MAG_R03
GTCTTCTTTCTGAGGATCGAAATGACCTTTTAACCAGCCATCCGTAGTCTCCTCATCCATCAATTGTAACCGAAAGTGATTCCAGATATTTTCGGCTACATCCTCCAGCCTCTCGGAAGGATTTTCTATTTCTGGTTTCGTAATCGCTAACCAACATTCAGGCTCTTTTGTATCTGGAACATGAGGATCATTGCATCCTATCCAATTCCATACAAACGTTATATACTTTAATCGTTCTATCGGACAATCTTCTACAGCCATATCTGCTGGGATATCCTGGGAATTGACATAAAAGCGACCGTACCATTGTGGAACCCAAAGATATATGGGATAAACCTTTTTCTCGTAGATATCGTAATCTTGGGAAATCGCGAACAGTCCATTGCGAATTGGTTCTAATTTGACTCCATATTCTCGAGCCTTAAATTGCGCATCTAAGAATTGGTAAAATTCCTTAATCTGCTTTTGATATCTTACGACTTGCCAATAGCTATCTACTAGATTGTTGAATTCATCTGTTTTAATCAGCATATTAATCCTCAGTAACACACAATTAAGTTAATATTTCTACATCCAGAGACGGGACAATTAATTTATTACACAATTCTCCTACAATCTATATCAAACTCTGCAAAATTCTCTCGTTTTCTTATTCAGCATTCCTTAACTCATTATATCAACATATTTAAAATCCATAGGACAAACCCCATGAACGCTATTGGTAGGGTGTGTTTTGCTGACGCCAAGCCGCGCTAAGGTTTCGCGACATGAAAACCGAACTTCGTAAGGCACCAAGGCTCTATATATAGTGTCTTGGTGTCAGTCCTGATCTATGTTTATGGTTTCATCAGATAGATCTAGAGTATAGCACTGAGCACTCACATATTTACATATTACTATCATCTTTAAATGTAGTGCAAATTTATATTAATATTATATACCAATACTTTTAACCATGCTACATTAATCGCAATTTATAATATGTAAATGTACAAGTGCACGTTGCTATATAATTAGGACTTGCTGAAAAAGTCTTTTTCAGGATTAGGGGGCCCACCCCGAATATCTTCCAGGATCTGTTGTAGGGATATTGCATGCAACGTCCCTACAACAGATCCTAATTCCTGAAGACTTACTCATGAACGCTATTGGTAGGGTGTGTTTTGCTGACGCCAAGCTGCCCTAACGCTTCGCGACTTGAAAAGCGCACTTCGTAACGGGCCAAGGCACTATATATAGAGCCTTTGCATAAGTCCTGTTCCTGTTTTTGTATGCTAATTAGCAATCCCAGTAATTTTTAGTTTCCCTAATTGAATACCTTAGTTTCCCAGTTATAGTCATTCCGAATAAGAATGGGATACTTTTTCAGCTAAAAACCCTTTCACAGCAAGAAAATCTTGTCTCAATCTAAATCAGAATGACTATAGTTCATATTTTCTTGCTGAAGTAAGTTATCTAGGAGTGAATTTTGCTAGGCCCACTGTAGAGCATAAAACTCTTCTTGAGATTTTGAAACTTCATCAACATATACCAATCTTGAGTCAGTCGAACGCACTGTCATTTCTCCATTTACTAAACCTTGTCGCCATTGTCTCCCTGTTTTCCAAGCCAAAAACTTTACTCCACTCCAACGAGGATTAAATGGGTATCCTGCAAATCCAGAACGCAGTGCAGGAATATAAGCACTTTTGAATTCAGTACGGACAAATATTCCTTCTCTTAATTTAACAACCTTGAGGTTGTGATTCTGTTGCTTAAACATGGGACTCACCTCCTATTGTAGATTTACTTAACTATTCTTAACATATTATAATACAGACATTAAACAAATCTATCTCTAGAAGTTAAATTACCCCTAATATTAAATCAATTCATAAAAGTAGTGTAATATTATAACCTAGGCTGCAATTAATAAAGGAGTGGAGAGAAAGTTCCCTAAATATTATTTTACTAGGTTTGTTTGTAATCAGGACTTACCCATGCTTCACCTTGAAAATGCCATATGTAGGGACGAATGCTATTCGCCCTCACGCTCCTCTAGTGCCCGTGGGTAAGTCCTGTTGTAATTGAAAACCTCTGAATTTTTGACTCCTGATGCCTAATTGAAACAAAAATCAGGACTTACGTTAAGGTACTATATATAGAGCCTTGGTGCGTTACGAAGTCCGCAATTCAAGTCGCGAAGCGTTCGCTCCCCTTGGCGTCAGCAAAACACACCCTACCAATAGCGTTCATGGGGTTTGTCCTACAAAATATTACAACTTCAATAGGATGATATATCTATTTTATTGGTATAGACTGAGCACCATCGTTATCCTACATTGTTGCTGATCGCCTCTTTCTACCACCATATTTTTGTTTAATTTGTTTCACCCGCCTCACTAATTCCCCACCTTTTTCCTGATTTATCATCCCCACAAAATTAGCAAAGCCCTCTATTGCAGCTATCACATCATCATCATTACCCCACCGCTTCCCTTGGGGTCCGTCTTTTTCTATCTGATACAAAGTTGCCCGAAACTTCTTCAACTCTTTCCGAGAAATAGTAGGAAATTCATTCACCACAACACCAGTAACCTCAAGTTGACTAGACTTGCGTCGAATAATTCTTGTCTTTTCTTTATTCACAGTAAACCCTTCATGGTTGATAATAGACTCAGTACGTCGTAGAATATTGCAAATGTGTCGGAGACTATCTCCCGAACCAGAAAAAGTTAAGTCATCAGCATAACGAGTATAAACAAAACCAAGTTCGGCTGTCATTTGACTCAGACGTTTATCCAAGCGACGACACATTATATTAGTAATTGCTGGACTAGCAGGAGAACCTTGAGGTAAGTGGCGATCGCTCTGAGCTACATAATAAGTTTGGCTGTCTAACTCCACTTCTACCACATCGGGCTCAGTACAGAGGAGGGCAAAAATAGTCGCAGCCGCTTCAGAATAACCCAATGAAAAAAATAATCCTTTGACCCGTTTATAAGAAATAGAAGGGAAAAAATTTTTCAGGTCAAAATTAATAATCACATCTTTAGCGACATGAGGTTCAGCATTAGTAAGAATAGAATGTCCGGCGCGAAAACCATGAGCTGCTTTATGGAGGGGAACATTACAAAGAATATTGTCAAGTATCCAAGTTTGAACATTTTTCAAACGTGGCATCGGAGCAGATATTTGCCTTTCTCCCCCTGTTTTTTTAGGAATTTTGAAACGGATGTAGTGGGAAACTGTAGAAGTAGGACGGGAAAATGCCAGAAACCTAAGCTCTCCCAAAGTAATATCCATAGTAGTAGCTATATCTTGGGGGGTATTAAGAATAGGGAGGTTATAAGTTTCGAGACGGAAGATATTCCCTTCAATATTATTAAGCCCCCCAGATACCCCTTCTCCTAGATAAATAATGTTATTTTCTTTTTGTTCAAGCCATGCTTTGGCGCGTTCTTGTCTTTCTCGTTCCTGACGTTCTTTAGTTTCTTGTTGTTTGCGACGTGATTCAGTTAATCTTTCTTTGTAAGCTTCTTGACGCAGTTTCTTTTGACTAAAAAGATGGGCGTTTTCTTGACGAAGTTTTCGTAGTTTTTGTTCTAGTTCCCCACGACACTGAATTTCATCAGCAGGGTCTTGGGGCATTTCTTCACCTTCGGGCCAAAAGCCATAGCGAATCATTTCTTCCAGGATAAATTCTTCGCGGCCATAATCGCGAATACGAGCATATAGTTCATTGCGGGAGCGTGGCTGATCGATCATTTCAGTTATCAGTTATTAGTTACAGCATATTTCGGGCAAATGATCTACAGGGCAAATGGTGAAAATTATATAGTGCGGGCATCTTGCCCGCCTAGGTGTGCCTTATAACAACGGAAAACACTGTATTAGTGATCACTGCCTCCAGTAATAGAGAGGACATAAAATCCCAAATTTCTTTTTTTTATTGTCTTGAAAGGGTAAGCCATTGACCTTATTGCTTTGGTTATTTTAAGCTAAAAGTCAAAAATTATTGATAGTAATTAGTATTCAGCTATCAGCTTTTTTTCAAGTAAAAATTTATTTACTGAATTTTCCAGATCAAGAATTGAGATGTTAAAAAAAATATATTCAGGATATTTTCCAAATTAATTCTTTACTTATTCAAATTAATCCTACTTTTTTAAGAGCTTTTTCTGCTGCGTTTTTTTCAGCTTCTTGTTTACGATGTCCTATACCAACACCATATAACTTTCCTCTGACTCTAACTTTAGCAGTAAACATTTTAGCATGGTCTGGACCCTCTCCATTATTAGATTCATATTTAGGATTTTCTCCAAATTTTGCCAATGCCCACTGTTGAAATTTACTTTTAGTATCTATTAAATCATTTGGTTGTGAATTATCTTTAGAATTCGGAAAAATTATATCATCTGCAACAGGTTGAAAAAGTTTCTTGATAAAAGGCCTAACTTTCGTTAGATTTGAGTCAAGAAAATAGGCCCCAACTATTGCTTCAAAAGTATCACTAAGTAAAGCTGGATTTTCCCTACCACCATCTTTTTCTGCACCTTTACCTAAGCGCATTTTTTCACCAATTCTTAATTGAACTGCGAATTTTGCTAATTGTTTTTCATCTACTAAAAGTGAACGTAGGCGAGTTAGTTCTTTAGGTTTTAGATCGTGGTCTTCTTTATATCTTCTATATAGCAATTCTCCTACTAAGAAACCTAGTACGGCATCGCCGATAAATTCTAGACTTTCGTTGTCTTCATCATCTCCAAAATTTTCGTTTAAATAGGAACGGTGTGTTAGAGCTTGTTGAAGGAGTTTTTGATTTTTAAATTCAGGTATTTGATCTATCGAATGAATTCTTTTCACATTCTTTTCAAATTCTTTTTTGACTTCTTCACTTTTACTTAGCATAATAAATTTCCGAGGTTTAAATCTATGGCAAATCTTGCATATTCTTGATTATCTACTAAACTAGAACGTTTTTGAGTTATTTCAACTCCAGTAATTTTTGGGCATTTACTGTAGAAATACTCGTCACATAGTTGTATAAGATTATCTTAACTAATTTTGATTAAATACTGCTACTAAGTATTACTTAAAATTATTTTATTTACTTGATTAAATAAAGTAATAATTGGCAAAATTTGATCTAAAACCTAGTTTGTTTCACTCTCTGGAATTATGAGGTGTACAATTCTTAGGAAAACTAGGTTTCTATCTTTAGACTTTATCAAAGAACATTTACCTTTTCCCTAGCTAGATTAAGATCTTTTTCTACAGAAAATTTACTCCAATGAAAATCACTCAAACTAAGCAAATACTATATAAATAGACCTAAACTAAGCTAATGTCTCATCTATGGTAGATAGACATGGTATATTTGCTGCTTTTCTCTAATTTGTAGTTATTATCTAGTAAAGAAAGAATTATAAAAGTTCTATTTAAGCAAAAACTTATTTTTTCATGTTCGAATTTTGAGTAAGTCTATTAACAACTCTTATTCTCTTGAACTATTTACTTAAATCAACACTTATCTATGCTACATATTAGTGACAAACTAGGATAGACAAATAAACGTTATACATCTACCACGGATGAGACATTAGCCAATAAACGACAATAGCTAATAATTTTCTATGATTTTTAAATATGATTATAGCAAAGACATAAAATTTTTGTCAATAGTTCTCAAGTTGATTTTTTTGACTAGCCTTCATAGACTATTGAAGTCTTGCCTCAAATTAACTAACTAATAATTTTACTTACTAAATGAGCAGCGATCGCTTCTCAATATTTAAGAATCAAATAAACTAGCAATCAACCATAAAAAGTTAGATACTTACAAAAACTTAATAGCTGAATACTGAAAGTTTTTAATAAGAGATTTTTGACAAAATTTTTAGAAAATTTCCCATAATTATATCTCTATTAACTGCTATTAATATAGGTACATGAACAAAAATACACTTACTTTTTAAGCAACCTTCATCAAGATACTTTAAAACCGAATAATATAAATCTTCACACACAAATTTTCCTGCATCGTTACTAATCTTAATTCCATCTAAGCCGAGCACTAAATTTGACAAGTCAACAGAAGTTTTAATCACTTTTGAACCAGAATTTGCCTGAGATTCTATTGTCAGAATTTCTCGTTTTTCTGCCATTCCACAACAAACAATTATATCAGGCTGAAATTTTTCTATTTGAGAAATTACAATTTCTGGAGCAATTTGAGAATCAACAGGCAATTTTCTGATAAAATTTAGACAATAATCAGTTAATTCTTGAGAAGAGATCAGAGCCAGTAAATCATCAGAAGAATTAGATTTTTGTTCAGGTTTCCAAATATCAAACGATGTTAGTAAAACTTTTATTTCCATCTTTAAATCCATACAAAATTAAAAAAAAGTGTCAATGTTTTCAATCATCATCAATTTTTGACTATAATATTAAAGTTCCCAAACACAAAATCAGGAAAATAAATTAATGTCAACTATTGCAGTTATAGATTACGATATGGGAAACTTGCACTCCGTTTGTAAAGGCTTAGAACAAGCAGGAGCAAACCCTAAAATTACAGATTCTCCAATAGAAATAGACAAAGCTGATGCAGTTATTTTACCAGGAGTAGGGTCTTTCGACCCGGCAGTACAACATTTAAGAACACGGAACCTAGAAATACCTATTAAACAAATTATTGCTTCTGGAAAACCATTTTTAGGCATATGTTTAGGCTTACAAATATTATTTGACAGTAGCGAAGAAGGTCAAGAACCAGGCTTAGGAATACTTGCAGGAATTGTACGTCGGTTTAAATCTGAGCCTGGCCTGACAATTCCACAAATGGGTTGGAATCAATTACAATTTACTCAATCAGAGCATCTTTTGTGGAGTGAAATAGGTTCTCAGCCCTGGGTATATTTTGTTCATTCTTATTATGTTGATCCCACAGCCTCTCAAGTTACAGCAGCAATTGTCACCCATGGTCATCAAACTGTCACCGCAGCAGTAGGAAAAGATAATTTAATGGCAGTGCAATTTCACCCAGAAAAATCTTCTACTGCCGGACTCAAAATTTTGTCAAATTTTGTTAGTAAAGTTATCCCTGCAAATTTGGCTTTAGCTAGTTAGATAACTATTATTTTTAATCTAAGTGGAATTAAGTTCTATCCCCAACTTCATAGAGTAAAGATATTAACAAAACTTACGTATAAACACCATTGGTAGTGGACTGACACAACTAAAAATGTAGGTTGGGATAAACGAAGTGAAACCCAACAAAGATTTATTATGGTTAGGTTTCGTCCCTCAACCTAACCTGCCCTTATTGCACCATTTTAGCTATGTCGGTCTAGTAGGGTGTGTTAGCGCTCTAGGGTAACGCACCAGGAACTCTATATATAGTACCTTTGCGTCAGTCCTGATTAAACTATAAATGTAGTGTAACCCTATAGTTTTCTATTTCTATATATAGAGTTTTTGTATACTTCCTCAAAGAGGTTAAACTATAAATATAGTGTAGGGCTATAGTTTTTCTTCTCTATATATGGAATGGACTTGCTCAAATTGTGATGTCCACCATGACCATGATGGGAATGCATCAATAAACATTAGAAATAAAGGTATTCAGAATAATACAGACGGATCGAATAGCCATCAAAGTTTACAGTAAAGCCCGTTTGCAGCATTCGCCTAAGAAATAGGAAACCCATGCAGTACCAAAAGTCAACCTTGGGTAGTTCAATATGAATTTAAGAATATATGGGAACCGTCAATTAAAAACTTTACCAGGAATTGCAACTCGTCCAACTTTGGCTAAGGTGCGAGTTGCAGTCTTTAATATCTGGCAAAATAATATATATGGATGTCGGTGGCTGGATATATGTGCTGGTGTAGGTTCTATGGGAGCAGAAGCTTTATGTAGAGGAGCATCAAGAGCGATCGCTATCGAACAATATGGCCCTGCTTGTGCTGTAATTTGCCAAAATTGGCAACTGGTTGCCAGTTCATCCCAGGAATTTCAGGTGTTGCGGGGAGATGCGTTGAAACGGTTAAAAGGGCTGGTAGGCCAGCAGTTTGATTTGATTTATTTTGATCCCCCTTATGTTAGTAATTTGTATCAACCAGTATTAGAGGCGATCGCTCAATATCAACTTCTAGCACCAACCAGCGAGTTAGCAGTGGAACATAGCCCCAAAAGATGGCCACTTAAATTAGTTCCCACCTTAAAAGTTTGTCGGCAGAAAGTCTATGGCAATACAGCTTTGACTTTCTTTAGTCTTCTTGAGGACTGAATATAGATAATTTGAGTCGATATTTAATTATTTAATTGGTTGCCTCGCTTATATTGTTGGTAGGCTGCAAAAAATAGTCCAGCCAATGTTACGAGGATTAGACCTAGTACGATCCCAGAAAGTAATGGTTCTACCACGAAGCCAACTCCTTTGATTAAATTTTTGTTTGTTATTGATCAATACTACTATTTTTTCGGGAAAACTCATTCAGAGATTACTTTGAACTTTTGATTTACCCATAGAGCTATAACTCTTACAGCAATCTTTAAAAACAGAAATTAAAAATATATAGGATTTACCCATGAGCCCTATTATTAGGGTGTGTTTTACTGACCCAAAGCAGCCCTAACGCTTCGCGACTTAAATTGCGCACTTCGTAACGCACCAAGGCTCAATATATACTACTTGGGGTCAGTCCTGATATAAATAATATATAGCAATCCCATATTGGTCCCAACATATATAATAGTAAGAATAACAGATCTAAGAAAAAGACAAAAAATCAATATCATAGATGAACTAGATAATTTTATCAATCAAACATGCGTAGTTCAAAGAAACTCAAAGAATCTTGACAGTAAAAATGATTTTGTCAGGAAAATTCTACCATGAAGTCAAAGAATTATTAAATGCTTCTCACAGTTTTATTAGTGAATAGAAAAACCAAGCACACTTTATCTAGGTGTATAAAGTTTACGGCTTCAGCTATCTTGGAAGACTTGGTTACTTAAAGGCGGTCGAGAAGGAGAAAACAATTGAGTAGTTGAGAGAACAAGATTATCTGAGGTGATCAGATTTACAAAACTATTGACAGAAGCAATATGATGTAGCTGTTAAGTCTAATCAAAGTTATTATAACTTATTTCAAGAAGCAGGAATAAGCTGAAAAAAACTCAAAAAAAGAATCCTACTAAAAATGCTGGATTAGTACAAGCTAAAAGAAAAGAAAGAGAGGAATTGTTAGCTAAATGGCAACCAGAAATAGAAGCTAAAAAGCTTACAGTGTTTATGCTTAATGAATGCCATCTTTTATGGGAAGATATATTAGGTTGTCCTTGGGGAAAAACAGATGAAAGAATAGAAATTGCGATATTATATAAAATTTGCTCCAAATGATCCGGAGCAAAATCCGGTTGAAGATATTTGGTTGCAAACCAAAAATTTCAGCATTAAATTTTATCATCTTTGCCGTTATTTTAAAGTAGTTAAGTGGCTATTTAAGTTTTTTGTAGATGGTAAAATATTCAATTTCCCAAAACTTTTTCAGTCTGAAATTTTGCCACAACCTACCAGCGGATTGCTATAGTGGATTTCAAGTTAGAGAGTTTTAGAGGTTTGCGCAAAAAGATTAAAACTGTTAGGATATATTAATTGATATTAAATTTTAAATTTTCTTGTAAGTAATTGTTGAGATATTAAAGATTTTGGATAACCAACTTGCTGACACCAAAAAAGAAGTCCTACTGCAGTGGCTCAGCTTAGTTGGCCCGGCTATTCTGCTAGTAATCTTATTTATATTTCTAGAAGTTAAGCCGTTTCAAGTTTCTGATCCTTATAGCAAAAATGTATTGTCTCTCCAGGGAGACCCAGTAAAAGGCAAAGGTATTTTTCAGATGAACTGTGCAGGTTGTCACGCATCGCCTATGAAGAGTCAGGTAGGACCGAGTTTAGACAAAATTTCCCAACATAAGTCAGACCTGGGAATTATTAACCAAGTAGTTAGTGGCCAAACACCACCTATGCCCCAATTCCAACCAAATGAACAAGAAATGGCCGACTTGTTAAGCTATTTAAAAAAAATATGATTTAAAATTAAAATAGGGGTTGCAAATATACCTCTAGCTTTGCTATATTAAAAGTTATTGCCGGTGTAGCTCAGTTGGTAGAGCACTCGACTTGTAATCGAACGGTCAGGAGTTCGAGTCTCCTCACCGGCTTTTTATGTTCACAAGTTGGTTATATTTTAAGTTAGCTGATTGTGATCAAGCAGAACAGTTGTTGGTTAGACCAATTAATCATAAAAGCATTGACATATAAAAGCTTTAGCCTGATTTGGGTGACAAAAAGTGCTAGTTTTTTTGCTGGTTTAAGCTGAAAAAGTTAGTATTTCGGGCTGACCATGGCAGAAAATGAAGGGACAAATATATCCAACTACCTCCTCTACCAATGTAGGGACGTTGCATAACAACAATGGGAAAGTCCCTACATCTCCTCCTGGGAGATGTTAGGGGTGACTCCCCTACTCCTGAAAAAGACAATTCCTGCAAGCCCTAATATAGTAAGTTAAGCAATATAGATAGTAGAAAAAATAGTAGCTCATTTTGATTGGGCAAAACAGATAGTCACATTTACATATTACTATCGTCTGTAAATGTAGTACAAATTCTCCCTACTATTACCAATACTTTCACATATATTATATAGGCAGCAATTTGTAATATGCAAACATACCAGGGCACGTTGCCAAAAAAAACATACCGTTGTCAGGATAAAGGGAGAGGGTTAACTTTTGACTTGTGACTGATATTTATATTACATTTTGTAGCGTAAAATGTAGGCTATATCCCTCTCTGTTTTTTGCAAGAATGAAATAGCCCTACTCCACCATAAGGTTTCAGAGTGGATCCTACCCCTTCACCTCAGGGGTTAAGGGTGGGTCCACTACTCCTGAAAATGTTAGACAAGCTATGGTCACAATTGCTGTTTGGCTTCAGAGTCCCCATCCTAGAAGGGTGAGAAGTCTATCACATCGTTATCACATAGTTATTGTGCTAATTTAGGCTTTTTGTCTACTTCAGTTGCTTTTTTAGGTAATTGGAGTATTGATTTGTACATTTTGACATACTCTTGAGCTGATTTATTCCAGCTAAAGTTCTCTCTCATGCCACGTTTTTGCAACTCGTACCATTGATCTTTGAACCGGAAAGCTTCATAGGCTCGAATCATTGCAGCAAGTAAGTCGAACGGTTCGTAGCGATCAAAACTATAGCCAGTACCTGCATTATTGATAGGATCATAGAAAGAGACGGTATCAACCAACCCACCTGTGCGACGAACAATAGGTACACTACCATAACGCATTGCCAATAACTGACTGATACCACAGGGCTCAAATCGACTGGGCATTAAAAAAGCATCGGTACCTGCATATATTCGCCGGGAAAGAGCATCATTATATAAAAGTTGGACACTCATCCGACCAGGGTAACGAGTTGCTATTTGCCACATTTGGGTTTCATAGAAGCGATCACCTGTGCCCAATAAAATAAACTGACTATTAGTATAAGCCATAAACTGATCTAAGACTTGCAACATTAAATCAAGTCCTTTTTGTTCTACCAGTCGGGAGATCATTCCTACTAAAAAGGTGCTGTTGTTAACTTTAAAACCTACCTCTTCTTGAAGAGCAACTTTATTAGCAATTCGTTTTTCCAAGGTATCGACATGATAAGTTTGAGCAATATATCTGTCATTAGCTGGATTATAAAAGTTCATATCGATACCATTAAGGATGCCTTTTAGTTTCTCCCTAATAAAAGACATTAAACCATCTAAACGTTCACCATAAGCAGGTGTTTGGATCTGATCAGCATAAGTAGGAGAAACAGTAGTTACACAATCAGCAAACTGAACTGCTGATGCCATTGTATTATGCCCTTCCATATACCAGGGGCACCAAGTAATTTTTTCCAAGTACCAGCGCCAAGGTCCTTGATAAGCTAGGTTATGAATAGTAAATACGGTTTTAATATCTGAAGTTTCGTACATCCAAACTGGAATCATGCCAGTGTGCCAGTCATTACAATGAATTATCTCTGGTTTCCAGTAATTCCAGCAAAACTCAGCCGCCCCATTGGCAAATAAAGTAAACCTCCATTCCTCATCATCTCCATAGTAGATACGACGTGGAGAAAAACTCTCATGACCAAATAAATATAATGGCACATCACTTTTTGGTAGTATAGTATCATAAACCTTGAAATTTTGATACATGGCAGTTCCTTCCCAGATGGGTTCCTCTGGAACTTCTATCTTATCGACTAAAAAGCCATAATAAGGGATGAGGATACGGACATCATGACCCATTGCCCGTAGCACTTTGGGTAAAGTGCCGACTACATCTGCCATGCCACCAACTTTTGCTAAAGGAGTTACTTCAGCAGATACAAATAAAATTCGCATAATTCTTGAATTTGCGTTCCCGTTTTAATTTTCAATATCGTCATCATAGTTTATAAAAATATAGTTTATAAAAATATAGTTACATAAGATATATCTTTGTTTTGCAAGTGTTAATCTAATTTGGTTCACTATAACCCACATTTCACACCACAAGTATACTATTAAGTGGTTTTTTAAGGAAAAAGGTGAATTACAGCCTCTATTATTATTATTCCTAATAACTCTCAATAGCTTGTGTAATATCCAGAGCTTGCTGATTAAATCTCAAACCATTGACTGATATTGGATAAAGCATGTTTTGGATCGAAAAATGTGACAGGTATCATATCCAATACACTCAAAAAGTTAGCATTTTGGGCAGAATAATTGCTGAAAAATCAAGGGATAAATATATCTGACTACCTCCTCTATAATTCTGCCTTCCTCCTAACTCTCTGTACGGAGGTTTTATCCAAGGCCCCTAACCACTTCCCCTCCCTAGGAGTTGGAGTTAGGGATGGTTCCCCTACTGCTTAATAAAACTTTTATAGAAACTTTTATAGAAATTTTAGACAAGAAAAACAGTCGGTAAATTTCAGGATTAAACCGATAATTTTAGTGATTAAATTTTGTCAAATATTTAGTATGCTCGCACCTATAGTAATCCTCTTTTATTTGTGTCAAAAATCTGACTGCATTTTGGGAATAAATTTAAAGGCAATAGGTAATGGGTAAAAGTTCCAGAGTTTATTTATACTTTTTGAATTATTATAATCTATTTAGAATTGCTATATATAGTAATCCTATTTTATTCATGTTAAAAATCTTGTCAATTTTTAAGAATATGTTTATAGTATTGGTTGATGGGTAAGATTTTTAGAGTTTATTTCTAGTTTTTTTAAATTGTTAAAAACTATAGGCAAATTGCTATAGCTGAAGTCATAAGTTAGAAGGAAAAAAGGAAGAAGTAAACAATCAAACTTTGGATTTAGTATTACTCTTATTACCTTCCGCCTAAGGTCTTTTATCCCAAAAATTTAGTTAGATCAAATTCTGCTTCTGGCTGAGGTTTTTGATATTTCTCAGAAATTAAAAATAATAAAAGACGTTCTGAATAATTTACTGCACCTCGCAGTTCATCTCGTAATATTTCTAATCCTCCATTAGCATACTCTTCAAATATTTTAATCCGATTTTCTTCTATTTCTTCATTGGTTTGGGAGAGAATTTTTGTATCTTTTGTATCGATGAGGGCGATTAATTTAATAATACTTCCATATCCCTTAGACCAGAACACCTCAATATTGATCGGACATGGTTCTCTTGTAGAAATTTCTGTTACGGGAATTCGCTTTTTTTTCTTAATAGCTAAAGAGGCAGCAAATACTATTATATCTGCATAGGTTTTAAACGGACCTGTTTTCCCTTCTAACTCAGTTAAAGCTTTAACTAAATCTGCTTTATCTTTAGCAATTCTAATTCTGTTCATAAGTAAAAAATTAAGGTGGTGTTAAAGAAGCAATTATTGCTATGAGAAGATAGGGAATAAGTAATATTATAATTCCCTGTATTCTTAACTATTTTAGAGTTTTAAGAAATCAAGCCAAGCAATTTTTTCAAAGATTATAGTTCCGGTAAATATCTATTAAGATCTACGATTTTTTATCCACTATTGACAATTATTACAAGTCAATTTATAACCAAAACAAAAATTGAAAAATCTTTGTTATATATTCTCTCTATTCCCTACTTGTTGCTACCTTTTCTTCTGTCCATAACAACATAATTTTATTATCAAAATCTCCTTTAGTCGCCCGCTTGTTATCTTGTTCTAATCTAACTTTATTATGAGAAATGTCATAACTTTTGAGTAAAGCATCTACTACTTCTAATAAATCAGCTAGTTCTGTCACTAAATCAGCCTTATTTGCTGTAGCAGCTTCTTGAGCTTCTTCAATAAGTTTATTTCGTAATGCTTGCCGATATTCTATTTCTGATAGCGTTATAGTTTTGTATTCTATACCACTGTTATGGATAATGTCCGGGATGCGATTGCGGACTAATTTATTATATTCTTGACGCATAATTGTACTACCTCATTAGCTAATTTTTATCTATTGATTAAACTAATACAAACCACCATATATACAATATATAGCAATCTGATCAAACGGTTGTCAAAATTCAAAAACTAGAAATAAACTGCAAAACTATTGCCCATCTAATTTTTCCTTTATAATATTTACCATGACTTTTCTTGTTCAAGATTAATTTGATTGATGACCAAAAAATCAGACCTCAACCCGACGGCTTCAGTGGTCGCTATTGATAACTGTTTAGCTACGGGACATGAAAAAGGAAGCTCGGACCTAAGCAGGCTAACTCATAACTGAAATAACCAGGTAGTTGCTATGACTAAAAATATCATAAAATTGCTACAAAATCTAGGAATAATTTTATCTCTATTGGTACTAATTTTGATCCTAACTGCCTACACCATTAACACTGATATAGTGACCAATTCAGATATAATTTACCAATATAGAACTATTCATAATTCTGAAGGCATTGGCAAATTTTATCTAGGTCGAGAAATTGCTAAAGTAATGGGGCATGAAGGTTCCGGATGGTTAGAAAGAGATAGTAGAAGTTATCAAGAAAAACCTGAAAATGCTATTAATAATCTTGAATTAAAATCAACAGATATCGTTGCAGATATTGGTGCTGGTACTGGCTATTTTACTTTTAGAATGAGTCCTTTAGTTCCAGAGGGAAAAGTACTAGCAATAGATATACAGCCAGAGATGTTAGAGTTAATTAATTTTGTTAATCATAAGGAAAATATTACTAATGTTGAGACAATTTTAGGTAATGTAGATAATCCAAATATACCGCCATCTAGTGTTGATATTGCTTTGTTAGTTGATGCTTATCACGAGTTTGAATATCCACGAGAAATGATGTTAGCAATAATTGAAGGATTGAAACCTGGTGGGCGAGTGGTTTTATTAGAATATCGGAGTGAAAATCCAATGATTATGATTAAGGGTTTACACAAAATGAGTGAAAAACAGGTAAAAAAAGAAATGAAAGCTGTTGGTTTAATTTGGCAAGATACTAGAGATTTTTTACCACAACAGCATTTTTTAGTGTTTAAAAAGCCTGATATTTCTTTGTGAAACTAAGGCTAAGAATCATACCAAATTAATACTATAGATAATTACAGAAAAACTACTTCAGAAATTTATAATTTAGAATTTAGAAGGGTTTTTCTCTGAAGGAGGCATACAACAATAAGTCGTTTAAAGACACAAAAGCTTAATATTAAAAACCTCAATTGTCCAATTTTCACATTTTATAACCAAACATCTGTGAATCAACAACCCAATTCTTATCAAGAGGTAAAAGATGTTTTAGAAAGGTCTGTGCATAATCGAGCTATGATTGAGTTGGGACTGGTAACACGAGATGATTTAGTTGAACGTCCCTTTAGGAATATTGAAATTTCCCCTCAAGAGTATGAAGCTCTCTCAAGTTGTCTGAAACTGCGGGGTGCTATCTGTCTTCTACCCCTGACATCAGAACAAGTTAACCAATATTTACAGGACTTACCCAAGGGTAATATACATAGAGCCTTGGTTCCTTAGGCTAGGGCTAACACACCTTACTAGACCGACATAGCTAAAATGCTGCAATAAGGGTAGGTTGGGTTGAGGAACGAAACCTAACCATAATACACCTTTGTTGGGTTTCACTTCGTTCTACCCAACCTACATTTTTAGATGTGTCAGTCCACTTCCAGCAGCATTCATGGGGAAGTCCTAATAATTAAAAATCATTATCATCTACCTCAAGCAATTCTGTATATTCAAACTCATTTGGACTACGTTTTACCAAAGGATAAGATTTACCACCTAACTCAATAGCATCTTCCTCACAATCTGGTTTTGGAGAATTATAAGAAAGCACATATTCC
>JAKQYF010000069.1:16423-23704 GCA_023356535.1 Trichodesmium sp. MAG_R03
AACTTCACCTCGCCATTGAGTCTTAGTTACTAATACAACTAATTGATTTGCTAATTGAGGAATTATTTTAGCAATTTTTCGCCGATAAATCTCATCTAAACTCCCAAAAGGAGAATCCATGACGATAGGAAAAGTGCTACTGTCAGGACCCATTAAAGTATTTTTTTGACTCCATTCTCTTACCTGATCAATAATACTACCAATAAATGCCAAACTCAGGATTTGATTCTCTCCTGTAGAAGCAGCAACTAAAGTATTGTTACCACCAGTATTTTCTACTAAAGTTAACTCATAATTTTTATTTAGCTGAGGAATATAAGGAGTAAAAGAAATTTCCGAAAATAACTCTTGTACCCGTTTTTCTAAAGAAACTCTAAATTGTTTTTCTAAACGTAACTGTACTTCGTTTAGTCTTTCAAGAGCATCCTGAGTAGCAGCAATTCTTCTTTGACATAAAACTTGTTTTAACTCATTCATAGTTTGCAGATCGACTTGTTTCTCTAAAGTCTTAATTTCTTTATGCAAAGTTTCTAACTGTAGACTATTTGAACCAGTTTCTCGATTTAAATCTCCTACCTTAATTTCAATTTCATCTAACCTTTTTTGTAGCTTTTGAAGATCCTCATCTGGATAACTGCGTAATTTGTTTTGAACTACCTCTAACTCATTTTCAACCCGTGAAAGCTGATAACGTAATTGTTCTATATTTCTTTGTTGTCTATCAACTTCCTCCCAAAAATTTACAACTTGCTTATCAATTTCATCCATTTGTACAGTCATTCTAATTGCAGTTTCTTCAACATCAGCAACCTCTACCTTTTCCATCCATTTTTCTACTAATTTTCTCTCGGTTGAATCTGTGATTAATTCAGCTCCACAAATACAACGTTGTTTTTCTAATAACTGTTGAATAAACTGCCGATTAATTCCTGTAAATAACTCCCCTTTTTCCTTTAAATGACTAAATAATTCTCGGAATTCTGCTATTGGTTCTGATAAGAACACCATATAACCACGAGTTGATATAGCTCTTTTTAACCCATGATTTCCTTGTACTATTTGTTCTTTTATCCCTTCAATCTGAATTTTTAATTGGTCTCCTTGTTGAGGCAGCCCTTCTGCACCTTTAAAATCTAATAAACGACTATTAACTTCTTTTTTAAATTCTCCATGATGTTGTAATTCTTTCTCTATTTCTGCTTGGCGTTTTGATAATTTATGAATTTCCTGTTCAATTTTATTTTTTTCTTTCAAAAGCTTTTTAGTCTCTGGATTACCAATCAATCTTAAATCAGTTTCTAGGGATTTTTTGGCTTCCCCTAAATGTCTAATGGAACGATTTAATACTTCAATTCCTAATAATTCTTTAGTAGCTTCTGTAATTTCACTTTTCTGATCATCCCTAACAATATATTCAATTCTTTCTCCATCAAAAAAGAAATATCGATGCAAACTTTCTGGCAAAATTCTACCAATAATATCATCAGGGTGTTCTGGCGGCGGAGACCAACGTCCATCATCTCTAGCTATCTGCATATATAGCTCACTTTTGCCATGTTCAATTTGATTTTCTTCGTTTCTATAAGCTCGACATAAACGTTTTGCTTGATAACGTTTATGATCATGTTCAAATATAATTTCTACCCAACAAGCTATACCTTGACCCAGTTTTGCTTCTGTAATTGCTCGCTTATTTACTAGTTGAGTTTCTGCTGCAAAAGCAGCACTAAATTTCTCATAAAGTACCCAGGTAAAAGCATTCATTATAGTAGTTTTACCTGCACCATTGTTTCCATGAATAATTGTTGTATTTTGCTGACCTGAAGCACAAATTATTTCTGGAGTTTTGCCGTAAAACTGACGAAAATTACACAAGATAATTGAAATTAATTTCATTGGACCGCTTCCTTAATAATTTTAAGAATATCATCGTTAATTCGAAGAGTTCTTTTATAAAGTCTGTCTTTTTCTAGTTGTAATACTTGCCCAATGATCTGTTTTACTTCTGGGGGTGCGGTAGTAATTGGTTCTTGAATATTGTTTAACTTACCTTTAGTTTTAGCATTGTATGTTGAATGCTTTTCTGAAAAAATAGTTGATATGGCTGTGATTGCTTTGTCTGAGTATTTTGAAGTCATTTTAATTTCTAGAATAAGTAATACCTCATATTATATCTAAAGTTTTTACAATATAGCTACACATCATACTCAAAAATCAAATCACACAATCTTATTAAGATAAGCGGTGTAATTTAAATTAGTAATCATATATATGTAGTGATATTTAAAATTAAACTTCTTTCACTATTACAAGCCTAACTGAAAAAATCACTACTTGTACACCACTACCCCTAAGTTTATAAAACTGGTATTATTATATTGGGTTGCTAAGTGTTAGGTAGTAGGTGTTATACTAAACTGGATTTAGCTGAAGTTACTCTTGAGCCTCTCGGTGGTATAAGCTGAAAAAGTTAGGATTTCGGGCACTCCCATGGCAGAAAAATCAAGAGACCAGTATATCCGACTACCTCATCTATACCTTCCCTGTCCCTCTCTAGGGACGTTGCATAACAAAAATGCGTTTTCCTGACGGAATGCTGCGCAAACATGTCCCGTAGCGTTACGTCCCTACCTACTCCTGTGCTCCTTAAAAGACTTTTTCAGTAAACCCTAAGTATAGCAAAGTTTATGTAATTAGTCAGGACTTACGCAAATTTACCTTGAAAACGCCATGTCTAGCGAATAGCATTCGCTCTCACCCTCGTGTAGTGCCCGTGGGTAAGTCCTGTTAGTATAAAAGCAACAACAATATTTGTTTGTAATTTCAGATATCAGTTATTGATTGAGGAGGACGCGATTACGAAACGAAGTTGATCGCTCTCCGGAAAATAGCGATTGTATGACGTGAACTAAGGAATGAGGATTTATTAACTTCGGTGATTTTCTGCATAGGAGCATTTCAGTGCAATACTCAGTGGATCATATTTTATCCCCATTCCTAAGATGTCTCACAGAGTGCGTTCTCGGAGCTATGTTTTGGCGATCGCTTTAGCGATATTAATCATTAAGCAGATACATCATTATTTATACAAGGGGTTTTTATCAAATCAGAATTTCCGCTTCTAAAATATGTAATTTATTTTGTTTATCTGCTTATAACTAGTTGTATTTTTTCAGTATTTTTTATTAGTTTTATGAGCTTTTAAGAAGTAATTTTAATAATTGTTTTTGTTTTTTTTTGCGGTTGTTAATAATTTTTAATACCTGATTCATTGGCATATAGCTTTTATCTAATTGGTTCTAATAATCCGACAAAAAAATAATGTCTTAAGCTTCCCATTTAAAACTATAAAAAAAATAAAATTCAGTATTTCAAGGCTCTGGCTTTAGGTATAGATACTGACAACTGATAACTGATAATTGATAACTGATAACTAAAATGACCTTATTTTTTATTTTCAAGATGTCTATTTCTGGTTATTGACATTTATTCATTTTATTGTATAATTTTGAAATTATCATTATCGAACAAAAACCTGTACACGATTTGAACGAGAATGATATTAATAATTTTGATGTGAGGTCAATAATGAAAAGCAAACTTACAATAATCATATTTAGTATTATATTTGCTGTCATAAATCCTGGACTTGCTAAGGCACAAGGAGTATTACAAGAAATTCAAAAAACTGGTGTGCTAAAAGTTGGCATGAGAAAGGATGCTACTCCTTTTTGTTATATTTATGGCGGTAAATGGAAAGGAATTTGTCCAGAATTAATGAATGGATTTAAAGACAATTTAGAACAAAAATTAAACCGAACTATTACCATAGAAAAACTAGAAACTATTCTCGATGAAGATTCACTTCAAGGACCTCATCGCAGTGTAGTTAATAATCGAGTTCATCTAGAATGTGGTCCTAATACTATCAGAAAAAATCTACCAACAGGAGTTATCTATTCTGAACGTTTATTCACAACTGGCACATATTTAATGATGAAACTAGACAGAAGACTAACAGTTAATCCCGATGGATTTTTGGAAGGAATTTTAATTGGGGTTCTCAATGATTCTCTCACACATCAGTAACAGTAATTAAAGATTCAGCTAATGGATATTTTCTAAGTTTTGTAGTAGAAGTTTTCCCAGAAGTATTGCCTAAAACTGATAATTCAGTAGGTATAGATTTAGGAATTGAAACTTTTGCGAGCTGTAGGGACGTTGCATACAACACAGCCACTTTGTATTCAAAATCTCCCCTATAAAATTTAATTTGATTAACTTGTAGAAGAAAGTTTGGGGTAGGTCTTATAGAGTATTTTTTCCGATAAATTATCAACTTTTGTCTAAACAACCCCCTAAAAATTGGGATGTTGTTAACTCTAAGGATTAAAAAGTTCCCTTAGCCTCTAAACTGGATTCAGGAATCTATATTATAGGAGGGTTAGCTTTGATTGAAGATAATAACTATTTATCCCCTTCCGTAGCCACTATTTCTCGTCAGGAATTACGGGAGTTAGTTCGATCGCAACTTCAAGCTCTACTAGAACAAGATAACTTGTCTGGAGCTAAAGCTATGTTAGTTCCAGTAAAACCACCCGATATTGCTGAAGCGATCGAAGGTTTACCAGAAACTATGCAAGTCATTGCCTTTCGGTTACTGTCTAAAGGTGAGGCGATAGAAGTCTATGAACAATTAGACTCTACTGTACAACAGTCTTTATGTGAAAAATTCAAGCGCCAAGAAGTCATAGATATAGTTGATAAAATGTCTCCTGATGACCGTGTCAAACTCTTTGAGGAACTACCTGCAGCTATCGTACGACGCTTGTTAGGTCAACTCAGCGTCGCCGAACGCCAAGCTACTGCACAACTCCTGGGTTATGAGTCCGGAACGGCAGGACGGATAATGACTCCGGAATATATATCCCTGAAGGAAGAATATACTGTCGCCCAAAGTTTAGAACGTATTCGCTCATTAGCTAACGCTACCGAGACAATATATTCTCTATATGTTACTGATACTAATCGTTATCTTACAGGTATTCTGTCTTTGCGAGATTTAGTTACCTCTCAGCTAAATCAAACTATCAGTGAGATAATGAGCCGTGATTTTGTCTGCGTTAAGACTGGTACTGACCAAGAAGAAGTTGCCCGTATTATTCAGCGTTATGACTTTCTAGCAATACCAGTGGTAGATAGTGAAAAACGACTTGTGGGTATTATTACCATTGATGATGTTCTTGATATTTTGGAACAGGAAACTACTGAAGATATTTATGCGTTGGGTGGAGTGCAGTCTGATGGTGATAATTATTTCCAGGTAAGTTTATTTACTGCTACTCGGAGAAGGGTAGTTTGGTTACTGGTTTTGTTAATAACTAATAGTTTTACGGGTGGAATTATTACGGCGCAAGAAGATATTTTGCAAAAGGTAGTTGCCTTAGCAGCATTTATTCCATTATTAACTGGTACTGGTGGAAATGTGGGGGCTCAATCTTCAACTGTTGTAATTAGGGGTATGAATACTGATGAAATCTGGAAAATAGGACCTTTGAAAGTGATTCTGCGTGAAGCTTCTGCTGGTGCACTCCTTGGAATTATCCTCGGTTTACTAGCAACACTTTGGGCTTACTTATTTATTGTTAATGGAAATTTAGAAGTATCAATAACGGTAGGAATAAGTTTGGTCGCAATCTCGATTTTGGCTTCTGTTGCTGGTTCCTCTTTGCCATTTCTGTTTCGTTCCTTTGGGCTAGACCCAGCTTTAATGTCAGCACCCTTTATTACAACTGCTGTGGATGTTTTTGGTGTTTTGATTTATTTCAACTTGGCACGAATAATTCTACAAATATGACAAAAATGTCGAGGTGGGTTCTAGTTTATGGTCATAGGTATTTAGCTTTCCTTGTTAATAGCTAGTAGCTTTTGCATAGTGCTATATCTTGAAAACCCGCCATGACAAGTTCCGATGATACTATTGTTGTTGATCTTTTTTTTCCTACTCAAACAGAAAAATCATGTACATAAGTCGCTTATCTTCTCAGGTAATTTTTACAGAACAAGCGATCGCTATTTCAGAAAAATTCGACCAATAAATCAGGTTTTAAGCCTCCGACTCCAAGGAGGTAATGTTTCGCTAAACGACATGAAAAACGCAGTTCCTCTTCCGGAAGCTAACTGATATCAGCTCCGGAAGCATCGTTTTTGTATAAAATTAAGTTTCAATTGGAAGAAACTTTTCTGCTCTTTGTCAACATCCACCAAAATATAATTATTCAGGCAGACATGATATGATACAGCGAATTCCACCTTGCTAACTTCCTGAGTTACCCATAAGCCGGACAAGATGCCCGTACTATATAATTTTTACTATTTAACCTGTACATCATTTGCTTGAAGTCTGCTGTAATATCTGTATTTCCTATACTCAAAATTTGCTATAACTAAATAATTAAATAATTAAATAATTAAATAATTAAAGACATGTTACATCGCCTTCGTTTTTTAGAAATAGCTGAATATATATTTCTCTCTGCCTCCGCCGTCGGAATTTTTGTTCATTATATTTGGGAAAAACCAATTATTTATCCATTAGGTTTTGTCTTAATTTCTTTATTGATAAATCTGTTTAACAGACGAAATTTAGGAGCACAAATTCCAGCAATTAGATTGGAGATAACTGGGAAAATAGATAAATATCAAGATTCAATTTCTGAAATAATTTCTGAGTTACAAAATAGTATAAATTCTTTGCAAGCAACAACTAAAGCATTAGAAATTAATCAGGGAGAAGAGAAGTTTAAACCTTTGATAAAAACCATTAAAAGTTTGTTAAATCGATTAGATATTCAGGAAAAAACTATGGGGCTCTTACAAGCAGAATTAAATTTGTTTTCTCAGCAGTTTAAACAGCGACCGGAACTGCAAAAAATTAATGATTTAACAAGTGTAATTATTGATTTACAACAGTTTATTAATAAGTTGCCAGAATGGAGTGACTTAAGACAACAACAGTTGCAAAATTTGGAGGCAAAAGTTAATCTGGCTTTGCAGAAACTTGAGGAAAATATCCGAGCAGAAAAAGAGGAAACTGATAATTAACACATTCAGAAATTGTTTTTATCACATTGAACCATAATTAAATCTTGTTACAAAACCCCACTTTTTTTTACCTTAAAATCTCTGTTCGTTAATACTAACCTTAAAAGCAGAATGTCACAAATAGTTTCAAACTATATTCATCTAGCAATTCAACCAAAAAATTGAATATAATTACTA
>JAKQYF010000007.1 GCA_023356535.1 Trichodesmium sp. MAG_R03
AAATTCCATCAATTGTCAATTTATATACTGACTCTAAATATATAGTTGATGCTGTTACAAAAGGTTGGGCAAAACGTTGGCGAGCTAACAGTTGGAAACGGAATAAAAAAGATAAAGCAATGAACCCCGATCTATGGGAAAAATTATTAGATTTATGCGATAAACATCAGGTTGAATTTTATTGGGTACGGGGTCATTCTGGAAATATAGAAAATGAGCGTTGCGATAAATTGGCAGTCAAAGCTTCTCAAAAACTTGATTTACCCTCAGACCTTGGTTATCAATAAGTCAAATTATAGGAGTTATAATTAAATAAAACTTTGTTTCTATAAAAAAATTGAATTATAGCAATAACCTTTGTGGATGTTTCAACCATTCTTTTATAGCTTGAAAATAGCCACGCCAAGATGCCATCAAACACTTAATTATCTGCTTTGATACCTTGGTGGGTAATGCTAAATAAGCATCACTATTTTTGGTGGCGTGATCTTGCTTAGTTAAATCTAGACTTTTTCAGCACTTGAAAAAATGTTGACGACAATAATAGTTAGCTAAGTTGTACAAGTTTTTCGACTAAAAGCCTAACTCATCCCACACCCGCCAAAAATTATGTGTTCGCTTAATAATATATCTGTCAACAACTTTCATTGAACTTGCCGTTTGGTGCGAGACTTGATGTGATTTTGACGTCGCTGACTGCTCCGTTTTCCATATAATTTAGCCGACAATGATGCCATCAAAGACACCATATCTTCTACAAGTTCTGCCTCAGAAGACTTTGGGAAAACTGACTCTATCATCTCTATTTCAACTTCATAGCTACTAAAAAAATTATCCAGGTAGTTATAATTAAATCTAGTCAGTCGGTCTTTGTCTTCTACAACAACTTTCTACATTTTTAGTTCAACAGTTAATTACCCTATTGAAACCAGTGTAATAGTCTCCCAAGTAATATTTCTAAACTGCTATACGAGGCAACCTATTTTTAAAACCACAAAGAATTTCCCAAGAAATAGTTCCTAAAGTATTTGCCCAGTCTTCAGCAGAAATTTGATATTTACCAACCTGCCCTAATAAAGTTACCACCTCACCTGTTTCCAGATCGGGAATAGCGCTCACATCCAACATCAACTGATCCATTGTAATAGCTCCCACTTGCGGAATTAGTTGATCGCGCACAATGACTTTCATCTTATTAGAAAGGTTACGAGGTACACCATCAGCATAACCAATACCCACGACTGCCAAAGACATCTGCTTTGGAGCAATAAACTGATAACCATAACTCACACCAGTACCTGCCTCAATAGTTTTAACTTGTGTCACCCTAGCTTTTACTTGCATAACTGGTTTTAAGTTAATTTTATCCTGTAGATGAGGTGCCGGATACAGACCATAAATAGCTAAACCCACTCGTACCATATCGTAGTGCAAAGCAGAGTCAGTTAATGTCGCCGCCGAATTAGCTAAATGAAGTCGTATATTACCAGAAAAATTTTTTCCACTAAAACCACAAAAACCTATTGCTTCCTCAAACCTTTGATGCTGCTGCTTCATCACTGTCTGGTCTAGGTTATCTGCTGTAGCTAAGTGGGAATAAATACTAGCAATTTTTAAATTTGGTAACCCCTGCACAAACTTGACAAATTCCACTGCCTGTTGCCAAGGTGTTCCCAAACGAGACATTCCCGTATCCAACTTGAGATGTACTGGCATTGGTTCAGTTTGGTAGGAAAGAGTTTCCGAGAAAACTAAAGCTTGTTGAGGCTTACAAATAGTTGGTTGTAGTTGCCAGTGAGCGATCGCCCGAATTTGTTCAGGCCGATCTATTGCCCCTAAAATTAAAATTGGCGCTTTAATTCCAGCTAACCTTAATTCTATTCCCTCTGGCAGGGTGGCTACTGCCAACCAATTCACACCAGCTTCTAAAATAGTTTTAGATATCTTACATGCTCCATGTCCATAAGCATCTGCTTTGACCACTCCCATCAGTTGAGTTTTAGCTGATAAAAGACTCTTAAGTTGTTGGACATTATAAATCAATGCCTGATCATTAACTTCTATCCATGCTCTTTGACAAATACCTCCATAACCATCATTTTCTATTGCCAGAGTTTTAAAAGAAGTCTTTTCCCAACTCAACATTTTTACCCATTCCTTAATCAGTTAATTTTTTTTGACAGAGCCGATATAGTGGATCTATACATGGCCCACAGATGATAAAAGCAACTTCATCTTCTTATACCTGCATAAAGTGTTCTTTAAAACTGATCATATCACTCTCCCTATTCCCCAAAAGCCGTAGATTTTTCGACACAAATAAAATAGAAGTGCTATATCTAGTCAGATCAATAGCCTTTGTCCCTATGTAACTTCAAATTTGTAGGGTATGGAGTCTTCAAAGGCCAAAATCCCAATGATTTTGCCAAGTAACCCTTTAAAATTTAATTGATCACAGGTTTTAGTGTTTTTTCAATTTTTAAAAAAACAAAACAATATAGCTTTGTAAAATTGGCATCTTGCCTGTTCATTATATTTTTGAGTAAGTAGAATGCTCGCCCCAATTCTATTCATCCCTTAATTCAGCAAGGCCAAAAATACCGTTCCACCTAACAAAACTTGACAAAAAATTCTTAAAATCTCAACTTTTGTTCTCAAGAATATCAATTGTGTTAGTATATAGTAAAATATTCTCTTTTCAGAAATATCAATGGCCAATGTTTTAGTATTGAACGCTTCTTATGAACCGCTCAATATCACAAGTTGGCGACGAGCGATCGTCTTGTTGCTTAAAGGTAAAGCGGAGCAAATTGAACATAACGGAATATATGTTTGCTCAGACATTCTCTTACCTACAGTCATTCGACTGAGGTATTATGTCCGAGTTCCTTACAAAGATATTCCTTTGACACGCCGGAACATCATACACCGAGATAGTCATTCCTGTCAATACTGTGGTTATACAGGAGATGATTTGACTTTAGATCATGTAGTACCGCGATCGCGTGGTGGTTGTGATACTTGGGAAAATCTGGTAACTGCTTGTGTTCGTTGCAATGTACGAAAAGGAAATCGCACCCCAAAAGAGGCTAATATGATTTTGGGTTGCCCTCCTCGAAAACCCTATAGTAGTCTTTACTTTGAATTGACTAAACACGTTAAAAGTGGTAGTAATAAAGAATGGAAAAAATATGTTATTGGTCTGTAAAAACCCTGCCTATCTAAGAGCAGGGTTTTTTTGTATTAAAGATAGCGACCTCAAAACTTACGAGTTTTTTTACAAGGCTATTTAAAGAAAGTGAATGTTTTGCATCCTAACCCTTTGCTTCGGAAGAGCGCGGAACTTCCCGCCAAGGGAGTTGAATTTAGCATAAGCATTCATCTATCTCCCAAAACTACTGTATTATTAACGTACAGCAGTCTGTGAAACTTCAACCCACCAAGGAGCTGTGGCTCAGTTGTTTCCCCTTGTCTTTAGGCCAGTAGGGAGGATGTTAAAAACACAATAGTAATTTATGAGTACAAATGTTTATTTTATCCGTCATGGTATAGCTGCTGATCGAGAAAATTATGCCACAGATGCAGAACGTCCTTTAACCAAAATAGGCGATCGCAAAACTCACAAAATTGCTCAAAAACTCAAACAACTAGGTCTTAATTTCAACCTAATTCTCACCAGTCCCTTAGTTAGAGCAAATCAAACAGCTAAAATTCTTCAAGCTCATCAATTAAGTTCCAAAGTAGAAGAATTTTCACCTCTAACCCCTAGTGGAGATATTAATCTCTGGCTAAAATGGCTAGAAGCATGGCCATCTAAAGCCAATAGAGAATTAGCTCTGGTAGGCCATCAACCAGACTTAGCAAACTGGGCAGAAATTCTGGTCTGGGGAGAAGTCAGACAAGTATTAATACTCAAAAAAGCTGGTGTAATAGGCGTTTCCTTACCAGAAGTTGGTTCACCAGTGGGCAATAGTCAAATCTTTTGGTTGACTCCGCCAAGATTTATATTGGATTAACCAAAATTATTAATATTTTATTAAGTAATTACGTAGCATATCTACTATATATAGTGTAAGTTGATGATTTATATCAACTATTTGAACTATATTTAGGTCTTTGATGTAAATCTTGTTATTATCAAAATAAAAACATAACTCAACTACTTGATAATATAATTTGAGTATGTTCATGTCTATAATGTAAAGAGGATTATCATGTCCGTCGCCTGCGTCGAATTTAAACCTGGTTTAGAAGGTGTTCCCGCTACCCAATCAAGTATCAGCTATGTCGATGGACAAAAAGGGATATTGGAATACCGAGGGATTAACATTGAAGAATTGGCAAAAAAAAGTTCTTTTCTAGAAACATCATATCTATTAATTTGGGGCCGCCTTCCTGACAAAGAAGAATTGGAAAGCTTTGAGGATGAAATTCTCCACAATAGAAGAATTAAATATAGAATTCGAGACATGATGAAATGTTTTCCGGAAACTGGACATCCTATGGATGCTCTACAGACTTCAGCAGCAGCTCTGGGTTTATTTTATTCTCGTCGTGCTCTTGATAGCCAAGAATATATTAGGATAGCAGTAGTCAAGCTACTGGCCAATATACCCACAATGGTAGCTGCCTTTGAATTAATGCGCAAAGGTAACGACCCTATAAAACCAAGGGATGATTTGGACTATGCAGCCAACTTTTTGTATATGCTCAATGAAAGGGAACCCGACCCATTAGCAGCAAAAGTATTTGATGTTTGTCTGACTCTTCATGCTGAACATACTATTAATGCTTCTACATTCTCAGCAATGGTAACTGCTTCAACCTTAACTGATCCCTACGGAGTTATAGCATCAGCAGTAGGAACTCTTGCTGGTCCACTCCATGGAGGAGCCAATGAAGATGTTATTAGTATGTTGTCTAAAATTGGTACAGTTGAAAATGTTAGACCATATCTAGAAAAATGTTTTGAGACTAAGGCAAAAATTATGGGTTTTGGTCACCGAGTCTATAAGGTAAAAGACCCAAGAGCAACTATCCTTCAGAGACTAGTAGTAGAATTATTTGAAAAGTTTGGCTACGACAAATATTATGAGATAGCACTAGAGATAGAAAAAGTTGTAGAGGAAAAACTAGGGCACAAGGGAGTTTACCCAAATGTAGACTTTTATTCTGGTCTTGTTTATCGCAAATTAGGTATTCCTAGTGACCTATTTACTCCTGTCTTTGCTATTGCTCGTGTAGCTGGTTGGTTAGCTCACTGGAAAGAGCAATTAGAAGCTAATCGGATTTTCCGTCCTACACAAATTTATTCAGGAGAGCACAATATTAATTACACCCCTATTCACGAACGTTAAGTATTACTGACAATAATGAACCATTCATAAAAAGGGGTCAATTCCTGTCTATTCTTGCTGTGAAAGCCGAAAATGCTGGAGTAAACAACTTATAGCTGTGAAACCTAGTGTATACAAGACAAGATGGCTCAAATTGTCGTGAAAAAGTCCTCAAAGAATTATCCCAAAGAACTCCCAAATTGTGAGCACTGCGGTATAGTATTAGACCGTGATCTAAACGTAGCAATAAATATAAAAAACAGGGAGGTAGGGCATTGAGTCCTTAAAGTTCGTGGAGTCCGAGGGAGTACCAGGACTTTTCAGCGAGAAGCCCATACTATAGCATCAGCTTCGTGTGGGAGTATCAGGACTTACGCAAAGGCACTATATATAGAGCCTTGGTAAGTTACGAAGTGGGCAATTCAAGTCCGCAGCGTTCGCTCCGCTTTGCGTCAGCAAAACATACCCTACCAATAGCCTTCATGGGTAAGTCCTAAGTATGTCACTTCTTCTATTATGCCCTAATAAAGACTTTTTCAGCAAACCCTAAATAAGGGATTGGGCGATGGGACAAGCCTGCTTTTATACCCGGATTTGGTATGAAATCTAAATACAAGCAGATTATAACTTTTAAACAACATATCATAGTATCTTTGTATACTTCCTGAAATAAAAATATAAAGAAAAGATTAAATTATAAGATAAGTAGTTAATGGCGATGATAAATTGAAAATTGTTTTTATTTTTTTGAATGATTTTTATTGTATTGGCAGTCAGATTTATTACCCAGAAGATTTTAATTAAGAGGGGCAATATACAGCCTTTCCTCAGTATAGACCACCACCATGTCAAAGACAACAAACTAAAATTAAGCAGTCAGACTAAAGAATTGTTGTATTCCAAAATACTACTTTATACCAGTGCTGTTGGCATTGTGGGGGGATTAGTTGCTACAGCTTATTACTTTATTTTAGAACACTTTTTGGAATTAGTGTGGGACATAGGGAAACACTACTTCACAGGAAATTTTCCAGATTGGTTAGAAGTTTCGAACTATGTATTGATTGTCACAACAATTGGCGGATTTGGCGTTGGTTTATGTCTCTATTTCTTTGGTCAACCTGGAGAAATGACAAAGGTGATCGATAAAATCCACAATCCTGGTCGTTTGGAACCAAGTCAAACACCAGGGATGATTGCTACTTCCTTAGTCTCAATTACTGCTGGTGGAAGTTTAGGCCCTGAAGCACCTCTAGTACAAATTAATGGTAGTTTAGGAACTTGGATTGCAGAAAAACTGAATTTGAGTACCAAAGAAACACGAATTCTGACCTTTTCTGGTATGGGTGCAGCATTAGCAGCATTCTTTGGCGATCCTATTGGTGGATCATTATTTGCTCTGGAGATTCCCCATCGTCGTGGCCTTGAGTATTATGAAGCAATTATTCCGACAGTCGTTGCAGGCATTTTTAGTTTTGGCGTCTTTCGGTTTAGCACTGGGTTAAAAATTGGAGGTATATATCACTTTGACTACTTTGATACTATTCCTGCTTTAAATTGGCTAAACCTTATAGAAGCTTTACTCCTAGGTGCGTTTGCTAGTTTAGCTGGAGTTTTGTTTATTGGAATTTTTCGACTCACAAAGTGGATGATCGAACCCATTAAAAATAGAGTTATTTTGCTAGCAACTTTGGGAGGATTAGGGATTGGTGGGTTGGCAGTTTTATATCCCCAAACTCTCTTCTTTGGCGAACAGCAAATTGAAACTCAATTAATTGAACCAGTTGCCACGCTTACGGTTGTGACGTTACTCGGAATTTGTCTGGCTAAAATGATTGCCATTAGTTTTACGATTCATGGTGGATTTCGAGGGGGTTTTATCTTTCCTCTATTTTTCACAGGAGCAAGTTTAGGGTTGGCCATTAGTTTTTGTATTCCAGCAGTACATCCAACTATTGCAATGTTGTGTTGCATGGCGGCCATTAATGTCTCAATTACCAAAACTCCGATTAGCACCTCAATTATCTTGAGTGTTTTATCTGATACATCGATAATTCCGATTATTGTGATTGCTAGTTTTACAAGCTTTATATTAACTAGCAATATTGTTTTATTGAGCACTCAACGCCCTAGAAAGCTAGAGAAAAATTTAAGCCTAGATTCCTCACCACAAAATATACTGAAAAATCAGGAGTCAGAATTTGTAGGGGCTTCTTTTTAGGAGCAGGAGGGACCTCAAACTGTACTTCTAAGATTAAAGAACTACTATAAACACTAAATTATATATAGGACTGTATTTACATATAATTTTAATCATACTTATTTAACCCTACTTTGAAATGAACTCAGGAATCGATCTACAAAGAACATTTATTCAGGCCCTTGTGGATTTGGGCTTATCCTCAGAAATAGCTAAAACTCTGTGGCTGCCATTTCCCATGTTATTAATGATTGTTGGAGCTACTGTTGGCGTTCTAGTAACAGTATGGCTAGAGCGAAAAATATCTGCGGCAGCGCAACAAAGAATTGGACCTGAATTTATTGGCCCTTTAGGCACTCTCGCACCCCTTGCTGATGGTTTGAAACTAGTTTTCAAAGAGGACGTTGTTCCAGCCCAAGCCGATCCCTTACTATTTACATTGGGGCCTGTAATTGTAGCTATACCTGTATTTCTTTCCTACTTAGTGGTACCCTTTGGACAAAATTTAGTAATTACAGACCTTGGAGTAGCAATATTTTTGTGGATTGCACTTTCGAGTATTCAACCCATTGGACTACTAATGTCTGGCTATGCCTCTAATAATAAATATTCTTTACTTGGAGGTCTACGAGCAGCAGCACAATCTATCAGTTATGAAATTCCTTTGGCCTTGGCTGTATTAGCAGTAGTAATGATGTCTAACAGCCTCAGTACAATTGATATTGTTGAACAACAATCAAGCTATGGTATCCTAGGATGGAATATCTGGAGACAACCATTGGGGTTCATTATTTTCTGGATAGCAGTATTGGCAGAATGTGAACGTCTTCCTTTTGACCTTCCAGAAGCAGAAGAAGAATTGGTAGCTGGATATCAAACTGAATATACTGGCATGAAATTTGCTCTGTATTACTTAGCCTCCTATGTCAATTTAGTTTTATCTTCTCTACTTGTAGCGGTTTTATATCTGGGTGGTTGGGAGTCTCCATTTCCAGTAGAACTTCTATCTAGCTGGTTTGGAGTCAGTGAAACGACTCCTTGGTTACAAATAATTAATGCCACTTTGGGCATTACCATGACATTACTCAAAGCTTACCTGCTTGTATTTATAGCAGTTTTGTTACGTTGGACATTACCAAGGGTAAGAATTGACCAATTATTAGATCTGGGTTGGAAGTTCTTATTGCCATTAGCTTTGGTTAACTTGTTATTAACTGCGGCCTTAAAGTTAGCCTTTCCATTTGCCTTTGGTGGTTGACATTTTCCCGAGGTTGCTCAATTGAGACAAAACGAGATTCGTGACATACTCCCACACTAAAGCTATGGGCTTATTGTTTCCCAGTTTTGCTCTTAGAACTGGGAAAATATAGCAATGAGCAATCACATATTTACATGTTACTATTGTCTTTAAATGTAGCACAAGCCTCTGCTTACTATTACCAATAATTTTACATATATTACATCAGTAGCAATTTATAGCATGTAAATATGCCAGCGCACGTTACTCTATCTGTTAGCTTTGGTTAATTCCCGTCCATACTATTGGGCCTTATTTTTGAACGGTCTAACTAATACCAATTACCAGAAACTTTGCTATATTTGAATTTTATATTTATAAATATTATTCGTTAGAGCAAATGCATTATATTTGGTAACTTCGGTTATGGGAGAAAAGCAATTTTACTAGCTTCCCAGGATAGCAAGACTTGTGATAAATGGTATAACTCTTCCCAGTTAGCATCACTACCGACCACTCAAGCTAACCTTCTGGGAGAAGATGGAGGTGGGGTATGATTCTTGAGAAAAAGTGTTTTTACACTTTTTCAGTAGACCCTATTTAGCTAAAATTGGAAAGCTTAAAATTGTTTGTTCAGTAGAATGACCTGCTATTCCATTATCAGTAATATTAATAAAAGAATTCTGCTAATTTAAGATAAATTGACAAAATACTGAGCTAAGAAGCAAGGCACGGTTGTTGTCAAAAGTTTAATATCAAAAGCATTGCCCTATGTTCAAATTCCTCAACCAAGTAAGCAATTACGCCAAAGAAACTGTTCAAGCCGCCAAATATATTGGTCAAGGTCTATCTGTAACTTTTGACCATATGCGCCGTCGGCCTATTACTGTACAGTACCCTTATGAAAAGCTGATTCCTTCCGAAAGATTTCGAGGTAGAATTCATTTTGAATATGATAAGTGTATTGCCTGTGAAGTTTGTGTGAGGGTTTGTCCAATTAATTTACCTGTAGTAGATTGGGAATTTAACAAAGAAACAAAAAAGAAAAAGCTCAAACATTACAGTATTGATTTTGGAGTTTGTATATTCTGTGGTAACTGTGTAGAATATTGCCCTACTAACTGTCTATCCATGACAGAAGAGTATGAGTTAGCAACTTATGACCGCCATGAGTTGAATTATGATAATGTTGCTCTGGGTAGATTACCATACAAGGTGACAAATGACCCGATGGTTACTCCTATGAGAGAACTAGCTTACTTGCCTAAAGGAGTTATTGACCCTCATACAGTTCCTCATACTTCCCGTCGTGCTGGTCTCCGCCCAGAAGAAATTCTCGAACAAATAGAAGCAGAAAAAACAGCAGCAGAAATAACAAACAAATAGTTTTAGTTATTAGTTATTAGTTACAGCGCTTTCCTTTGTTATGAGGTACATTTACGCGGGCAAGATGCCCGCACTACATGATTTTTATCATTGATCCTGTACCTCATTTGCCCGAAATCTGCTGTATCAGATGGTTAAGTTGATTTTTAACCACCACCAACTAATAATTATCAGCTCAAACCCACATTCCGCACCACAAACATACTACAGAATTTTTAACGAAGAATGTTGATTATAGCCTCTGTGATTACTAATACTATCAATAGTTTATGTAATATGTATTTTTACTTACAAACTTCATAGTTATTATCAGGCAAGGCTTTCCATCGCTAGTTTGAAATACTATATTTTGACCCACGGAATGTAGGCCAAAAAAATATAATTCAAAATTTAGACATCTCTAAAGGAATAAAAAGTGGATTTAGCACAAGGGGTTCAATTCGTTTCATTTATTATATTAGCTGTAATGATGATTGCGGCTGCTTTGGGAGTAGTATTATTTTCTAATATTGTCTACTCAGCGTTTTTGTTGGGTGGAGTATTTATGAGTATTTCTGGTTTATACCTTTTATTAAATGCTGATTTTGTAGCTACTGCCCAGGTTTTGATTTATGTTGGGGCTGTTAATGTCCTGATTTTATTTGCGATTATGCTTGTCAACAAACGAGAAGATTTTAAAGCTTTGCCCAATGCTTGGTTTAGAAAGGTAGCGACAGGTTTAGTTTGTTTCGGTTTGTTTGCTTTACTAAGTAGAATGGTATTGTCTACTTCCTGGTCTATTCCTTTTGCCGGAAATGCTGCTAGAGAAAGTTCAATTGTGTTAATTGGCAAGCACTTTTTTACAGATTTTTTACTTCCTTTTGAACTTGCTTCTGTGTTTTTGTTAATGGCAATGGTAGGAGCTATTATTTTAGCTCGTCGAGATATTTTGCCTGATCAAGTACCAACTAATATTATAGCTCAAACACCTGTTTTCAGTTTGCCAGAACGTCCTCGTGAGTTAGTTTCAAGTATTGATAAAAGTTCTTCTCAAAAAGGTTAGGATAATTCAGTAAATTCAAATGGTTAATAAGTTTATGCAATTGCAACTGGAATATTTTTTGTTATTGGCAGCAGCACTTTTTTGTATAGGAATTTATGGCTTAGTTACCAGTCGTAATGCAGTTAGGGTGCTAATGTCTATTGAGTTACTTCTCAATGCTGTTAATTTGAATTTGATGGGTTTTTCTAATTTTCTAGATGCTCAAAATCTTAAAGGTCAGGTTTTTACTATATTTGTAATTACGGTTGCTGCTGCTGAAGCTGCTGTGGGCTTAGCTATAATCTTAGCAATTTATCGTAACCGGGACACAGTGGATATGGAAGAATTTAACTTATTAAAGTGGTAATTTTAGGTAAATTTTTTTAATGCTTATGTAAAGGTAATGATTCAGCTGAAAGCCATCGTATCACAGCTCAAAAGCTTCTAAATTATAGAAATATAGAAACGTTCCCTGGTATGTTTACATCTGACAAAATACTACTAATGTAATACATATGAAAATATTGTTAATAATAGCAGAAATTTGTACTATATGCAAGAGTTTGAGAATTTATTTCTAGTTAATGAAATTGTCACAACCTATTTAGGATTGCTATATATTTTTATGCTATATTTTTTAGTGCAGAGCTGTAGGCTATATCTCATAACTGAATCCTTACATGTAAAGAAATATAATTTTATTTACTGAAAAGTATTAAGCTTCATTACTAAAATGCAAAATATAGAAAATTTATATGCTAATTTATTGTGATTATAAACAAGCTCAAATAATTTAGGGGAGAAGATAACTGTGAATTCAGAAACTCAACAATATCCATCTTGTTCTTTACATCAAGATGTTAGTGAGTATGTAGCTGATTTACAATTTCACATGACTTTACACGCTCGTAATTTAGTTCCTTCTCTTAATCAAGTCAAAGATAGTCGTGAGCAAATGTTGCAGCACACTCAAGCTTATTTTGAAAAACTGATTTCTAGACAGACTCTTTAATTCTTTTTCTATATATTTTTATTTAAAAACCCAGTTTTAACTAAATCTATAGGTAGAAGCTGAAAAAATAGTAGCCGAAGACCCTCTCATTAAAAATAATTGTGTAACTTATAAAATTTATCAGTGGTAAATAGTTGCAGAATAAAAATTTGTGTTATACTAATAATTGATTCGGACCAGCGCGACTACAACACCTAAACCTTGTCAGGACCGGAAGGTAGCAGCAACACGGGATGCTTGTAGTAGGCGTTGAATCCGGATCACCCAATCAAAAGGAGCTAGTTAGGATATATATTTATGGATAATTTGGGAGGAATTATTCAAAGAGCTGTTTATCTTGGAGTAGGATTAGCTTCCTATGCAGGGGAGAAAGCCAGGCAGAAATTCACAGAACTAAGAATAGAAGTTCAAAAACTGGCAGATGAAATGGTTAAGCGTGGTGAAATGACTACAGAGGAAGCTCGTGGATTTGTGGAGGATATGATGAATAAATCAATGATGCAAGAAACCCCTGTAGATTTATCTCCAGAAACAAGACCTAATGAACCACGTCGTATAGAGATTCTTTCGGAGGATGAGAGTTCATCAGACTCAAATTCTACAGCAGTAGACCAAATGCGCCAGGAAGTACATAAGTTACAAGAAGAATTACGTCGGCTACAAAAAGAATAAATCTATACCCAAAAGTCATGGCCAGATTTAAGTAAGGAACGTAAATTAAATAAGACCGAAAATTTGTAGTTTGTGCCTGGGAAACTTCTTAAGAGTAATTAATTTTCTCCGGCTTTATTTTTTTCTCATTCCTAATCTTTGGTAGTCTAAGTTTTACAGGAAAACTAAAACATATTACAATGAAAGATTGGTCAAAGGATTTCTTTGAAGTAGTAGCAACTGCCATCTTAGATGTAGAGAATTTATTTAATGAAATGGCAGAAGAAATTTCAGATGTGTTTGATGAATGGGGAAAGTTCTCTGAGGAAATTACTGAAGAAATAAATATTAATATCATTGCTGAAATAGATGAGTGTCTAAATAACTTAGTTGATCCAATAATTGAAGTCTACTTAGATTTGACTCCTGATACACAGGAAGAAGATATGGATTACTATTTTGTTGATCATGTAGAAACGACAGTAGAAAAACATCCCGTGTGTAGAGGATGTATTCACTACCATGGTCAAGTTTATGGAGGAAATCTATTAGTTTGTGCAATGCACCCTTATGGTGTAGAAGACGAAAGTTGTTCAGACTGGGAATCAGATAATAGTAGCTTTAACTAAACCAAAAATTAAGACAGCTTCATTTAAGATTCAGATATCATTTTTGTCAGAAATACTCAAAGTGATCAGAGTTAAAATTTCATTATTTAGTTTGCTTATAAGTTTCAAGTGGATTTTTTTAAGCATTAAAGGCTTACTCTGAACATTAAGAAGCTGAAATAACTTTTTGCTTCATAAAGTATCAAGAAAATTAAGTAGTAAGATAGTCAAATTATGACTGAAGTAAATTCAGGAATCCTTTACATTGTTGGTACACCAATAGGTAATCTAGAAGATACAACATTTAGAACAATTAAAACATTACAAAAAATAGACTTAATAGCAGCAGAAGATACCCGTCATACTAGCAAGTTATTACAACATTTTCAAATCCAAACTCCACAGTTAAGTTACCATCAACATAACGAACAAAGTCGCATACCTGAATTAATAGAAAAACTAAATAAAGGAAAAACTATAGCTCTAGTAACTGATGCAGGAATGCCAGGAATATCTGACCCTGGATATGAATTGGTAAAAGCTTGTGTCGAAGCAAATATTTCTGTAGTACCAATACCAGGAGTTAGTGCTAGTATTACAGCATTATGTGCCTCTGGACTGCCAACCAACAAATTTATATTTATCGGTTTTTTACCTACCAAAATTAAACTACGGGAAGAACTGCTAGAAAAATTATCTAATTCATTAGAAACTATAGTTTTATATGAGTCTCCTTATAGAATATTACAAACTTTAGAAGATCTAGCAAAAATACTAGGGGAAAATAGAAAAATAGTTTTGGCAAGAGAACTAACAAAACTCCATGAAGAATTTTGGCGTGGTTCCGTTGGACAAGCAATTATTTATTATCAAAATAATCAACCAAAAGGAGAATTTACTCTTGTCATTGCAGGTGCTGAACCAGAACTACCAGTCTTATCAGAAGATACTATTAAGCAGGAATTACAAGAACTTTTCGCCCAAGGAATTTCCCGTTCCCAAGCTAGTCGCCAACTCGCCCAAAAAATTAACTTATCTCGTCGCACAATTTATCAAATAGCTCTAAAAATATAGTTATCAGTATTCAGTTTGTTCTCGAATTTATGAACTAATAAGGTCGAACAGAAAGACTGAAAAAATCATAGGGTAGTTCAAATAGAACGGACAAAAATGAGATTAGCTGAAATAAATATTATCAGGAAAGGACACCGATTTTGGGCAGAAATAGATGAGTTATACTAAATCTAGTTTAGGCAGAAGGGTTAAAGAAAAATTTGAAAAATGCATTTTTGATCAGCGCATATTTGGTATGCTAAAATCCTGGCAGCCTAAAAATGTATAATAACCAAAAATGTATAATAAAGGGTACACTCGAACATGAAAGTTTTCAAGGTACTGAGGGTTTCTGTAACTAAGATCACCGAGTCTCCCCTGAAGCTCAGTCTTCAAGCAGAGGGAATGACTGCAACTTCTGGCTGGACAAATCCTCGGTTAGACAACTCAGCCGATCCTAATCCAGATGATTCTGTCCTTGAATTCAGTTTTGAAGCTGATAAACCATCAGATATTAGTCTTCCACGCTTAACACCAATTATGGCTACTGTGGACTTGACACCAACCAATGGTGCAGATGCGGTCATTGTTTCGGCTCGCATCAATTCCATTACTGTTCATGCTGGTGAGTTTCTCAAGGCTGATCAAGCAGGCTCTCAAATGACAACATTGGCAGTAGGAGAAGAAGAGCCTCAATTTACAACATTGGCAATTGGGGAGGAAGAAGCAAGTACACGAGCAGTAGGGGAGGAAGGTCCTCAACCCACGACATTGGCAGTAGGAGAAGAAGAGCCTCAATTTACAACATTGGGAATTGGGAAGAAAGAAGCAAGTACAAGAGCAGTAGGGGAAGAAGGTCCTCAACCCACGACATTGGCATTAGGAGAAGAAGAGCCTCAATTTACAACATTGGCATTAGGAGAGGAATGTTCTCAACCTACGACAAGGGCGGTAGGAGAGGAAGGTCCTCAACCCACGACATTGGCGGTAGGAGAGGAAGGTCCTCAACCCATGACATTGGCAGTAGGAGAGGAACAAAATCCTCAAGCGACGACACAGGCAATTGGGGAAGAAGTACCTCCTCAACCAACGACAAAGGCATTCGGAGAAGAAGGGCCTACGACCTATGCAGTTGGGGAAGAGGGTAGTCCATTTGGTTGGTACTAATGATTAAATCAGCAGATATTGGATGTTTTCTAGTTGCAGGTGGGGGATTAGATCCAAATCTAACTCGACTGATTGAAATTGCTAAAAGTCAACAAGTTCCTGTTTGCGAGATCTGCCATAGGCAAGAATATAGTCCACAGTTTTCATGGCATCTTACCCAAGGACAACCCAGAATAAAAGATCAAATTTTATCGGTGACTGGAGCGTTTATTCGCTATGATGTTTTTGGTAATTTGAGTGCTCCTAAATCTGGGGCATCACAACGGGCATCTGGTTGGTATCAAGCTCTCTATGGTTGGTTACTCTCACAACCTCAGATCCGGTTATTTAATCGTCACCATTTACCTATGGTTGGCAATAAGCCAGCAATGCTAATTTTAGCCCAAAAGTTAGGGTTGCTTATACCTGATACTTTGATTACAAACCAAGCCGAGGAATTGGGTAAATATTCCGTGGGGAGTGCAATTGCTAAGCCTGTTGCAGGGGGTGATTTTTGTTATTCCCTAGAACAATTGCATTCCTCTATACAGTTTCGGAATGGTTGTGCAGCTATGCCAGCTATTGTCCAAAATCGATTAGTCGCCCCAGAAATTCGGATATATGTAGTAGGAAATCATGCTTTTGCTTTTGAAATCTGTAGTCAGCATCTAGATTATCGGGTTCAGCCAGATGCGGAAGTCATTCCTCTCCCAACACTGCCAGATGAAGTAGAGTTATTACGCAAATTAATGGCAAATTTAAGGATGGATTTTGGAGCCGCTGACTTCAAAACAGATCCAAAAACGAAGCAACTGGTATTTTTAGAACTCAATAGTTCACCTATGTTTGTCAGGTTCGATCAAGTGCTCAAGGGAGCCCTATGTGAGGCGATGATTCAGACCTTGATAGGATAGGGGTTATAGTCATTCTGATTTAGATTGAGACAAGATTTTCTTGCTGTGAAAGGGTTTTTAGCTGAAAAAGTATCCCATTCTTATTCGGAATGACTATAGTAACAGCTTAAGATCATCGTAGATTATCTAGTATAATATCTATCAAAGCGTGTTATAAACAGGACTTACGCATAAACGCTATTGACAGGGTGTGTTAGCGCTAGCATAACGCACCAAAGCTCTATATATAGTGTCCTTGCGTAAGTCCTAATAAAGTGTGAATATTTTGACATCCTCGCCGGCCTAAAGGCACTAGGTTTAGTACCGAGCCGTAGCCCCTCGGCGGGTTGACATCTCACAGACTGCTGCTACTTTGGCAGTAGTCTTATGCTGGCCGACCTGTCCGTTTTTTGTCTCGGTAGGTCCACCCGCGACTAATATATTTTTTGCTGCATTTTCCTCTCGATAGAACGACCTGACCCTACGCGACCATGTTTAGCTCCACAATGTACGACATTCCCACTCACGAATTGATAAATCTAATTTTCCACCAAGAAATCAAGAACAACAGAGGGACGTTGCATGCAAAATCCGTACGATGTGGGTTTCCAACGGCTAATTACTCTTAGAGCGCCACCGTATTTTTCTGCAAATCCATTCTAAAAATGTCCTGAATTTTCTCCAGCCTTGTTTCAGAAATAGCTCTCGATAATTTCCGATTCTTAACCACTCCAGAAACCTTCAAATCCTCTAAAACAATAGTTTGGTTTTCACAGACATTTCAGTAGATAATTTGTGTAGAAAATCTCTCCTTGTATCTTTCAGTTTGCCATGAAATTTAGCTATTTTCAGTCTAGCTTTTTCATATCCTTTAGAGCCTTTAGTTTTTTTAGATAATGACTTACTTAGTTTTCGATACTTCGAGCATTCGTTTCTTTAGTGATTTTCGTGCATCAATTTTTTTTCCATGTAGGGACATTGCAAAACAAAAATGCGTTTCATGTCGCGTAGCGAAACGTTCCTACAGCTCGCTTTAGTTTTAATTCCTAAATCTATACCTACTGAATTATCAGTTTTAGGCAATACTTCTGGCAAAACTTCTACTACAAAACTTAGGAAATATCCATTAGCTGAATCTTTGATTACTGTTACTGATAATGGAATAGGGGTTAGTGCCCTTGAGCACACAATTTTCAGCTTTCCTATTTTAGCTAAGAAGGCCATTAGCTGACCAACTTTAAATCCACCCTTTGTAAATCTAGCTGTTGGCAATGACATTCTCCTCTTAAATTCAGGAGGTCTTATAGGTTTACCTTTTCTGTTGCCTTGAGTTGATTTAAAAAAGTTTTGATCAGCCTGGTTTAAATGGTTTAAAGATTGCTGTAGTGATATAGCAAAAAAAACCTGATTACCCAACTCTTTCCTCAGTATTTTTAGCTAGAGTAATAAACTGTTTTTGTAGTTCAGAATTAGTCGATTTTTTCTTTCCTAGTTTGTACTTTTCCTGACAGCAAGCTATACTATCATTCCAGACAACACGGACACAACCTAGGTCGCCTTGCTCATCGGTGTTTTTGTCCCAATTTTAGATATATACGGTACTTAAATCTTGCTTTTATAGAATGACTTTTGACTAAAAACTATGATAACATAACCTGTGGAAAAAAATCAACTAAAAAGTCGCCCGCTTATGGGCGAGGCTTTAAACCCAATTTTTCGGTACAAGCTGAAGGCTAATAGCTGATAATTAATTGCTATAAACAACTGTGAATTCCATAGATTCTTTCCTAAAACGCTTTGAATATTTCGGTGTTGAGCTTGGCCTCGAACGTATCTACCAACTTTTAGATAATCTAGGCAACCATCATCTCCAAGTACCCACAATTCATGTAGCTGGCACAAATGGCAAAGGTTCCGTCTGTGCTTATCTATCATCCATTCTCAAAGCAGCAGGATATAAAGTCGGACGTTACACCTCGCCTCACCTAGTCGACTGGACAGAACGTATTTGCCTCAACGAACAAAAAATTTCCTCTAATATATTAAAACAATTATTACAAGAAGTAGAAGCAGCCATTCGGCCCAAACAACCTTCACCTACTCAGTTTGAAGTTATGACTGCTGCAGCTTGGTTATATTTTGCCCAACAAGAAGTAGATGTAGCAGTTGTAGAAGTAGGTTTGGGAGGTAGACTAGACGCTACAAATGTTTGTCACCAACCAATGGTAACTGTTATTACTTCTATTAGTTGGGAACATTGGCAAATATTAGGTCCTACTTTAAGTCATATTGCTGGGGAAAAGGCGGGTATTCTTAAACCAAGATGTCCTGCTATAGTTGGAGTTTTACCCCCAGAAGCAAAAACAGTAGTAGAAAAACGTATTTCTGCTCTAGAATGTCCTGTTGTTTGGGCAGAGCCTGCTGAATTATTGGAAGAAAGTCAGGAATATAACTCATTGCCAGTAGTTACTTATCAAGGTATTGAGTATAAAGTGCCATTATTTGGAGATGTCCAATTGATAAATTCAGCGATCGCTATTGCCACAGTTCAAGTGCTAGAAACACAAGGTTGGGAGGTTCCGATGGCAGCAATTCAACAAGGAATAGCTGAAACGAAATGGCCCGGACGTTTGCAATGGACTACATGGCAAAATCGCCAGTTATTAATTGATGGTGCCCATAATGCTGCTGCTGCTCAAGTATTAGGGCGGTATGTCAGAACACTGAATTATCCCTCTATAAGTTGGGTTATGGGTATGCTGTCTACTAAGGAACATTCGGAAATTTTTCGGGCACTTCTTAGGCCAGGCGATCGCTTGTATTTAGTTCCTGTACCAGGTCATCGTTCGGCTTATGGGAATCAACTTAGCGCCATAGCTCAGAATATATGCACAAAATTAGCATATTGTCAAGTTTATTCTCATTTAACACTGGCTTTAGAGGAATCTATTACTGATAGTAAAAATTTAATTGTTTTATGTGGTTCTCTATATTTATTGGGTCATTTTCTAACAATTAACAGTAACTAAATTGCTATTGTTGGGAATTGTTCTTGGGTAATGAAGGGACAAATATATCCAACTACCTCTTCTGCCAATTCCCTGTTCCTCTGTAGGAACATTACATGGAACGTCCCTACTTCTCCTCCTGGGAGATGTTAGAGGTGAGTCCCCTACTCCTGAAAAAGACTTTTTCAGTAAAGCCTAATAATTTCAAATTTTTATACTACAACTAGTGCTTTGGCGTAAGTTTTGATTTTCTCAAGATCTGAACCACTAAAACAGAACTTACCCACGGGCTCTACATAAGCATGAGGGCAAATGTCATTCGCCCCTACAGATGGCGGACCTAGCTAAAAAGGAAAGGATCGAGGAGAATAGCAAGGAAAAAGTAGCGCTCAAGTGCATTTCCAAATCATAAACCAAGCCACCCAGTCCTAATTCGCAGTACCCGCAATGACTATTGATCTTTAGACCATGAAGTATTATTGCTCTAAGCAATATGATCATAGGTTTCTGAAATTTCACCAGTATGGGAGCTTGTTAAGCCAAAAGAATCGCACTCGTTCTACCCAAACTACGAAATGCTCAGAGCTTGTTCCATTCAGATGCCGCATCAGCGATCGCCTGCTCAATAGTTTTTTCTTCCAACATAGCCCCCTGCAAATTTTGATAAATAACTTGTTTCAACTTATCTAAATTTTTAATAGGTGGCAATAAAACTTCTGCTGCAAAAATTTGACTAGCACTAATAACTCGCCCCCGATCTTGAGTAGAAGCATCAGAAGAAATATTTTGAAAATAACTATTTTCTAAGGCCTTAATTGTAGAGGGTAAAACATTAGTCTCCTGAGCAAAAGCCATTTGATTATGATAATTAGTAATAAACAAAACAAATTTCAGCGCTCCATCTGGTAATTCGGTATTCCTAGAAATAGCAAAATTCATCAATACTATACCCTTCTTATCAGTTTTACCTGTAATTTGAGATGTTGGGAATGATACCTTTCCAATTTCAGGTGTATTTTCAGATATAGCTTCAATAAATTCTGGCCCAGAAAATACCATAGCAGTTTCTCCAGCTTGATACAAATTTTCACCTCCTTGAATCCCTTCGGTCAATACTTCCTTTGGCAATAAACCTTCCCTATATAAATCAACCCAATACTGAAATACTGCCTCACCGACGGAAGTATTAAAAGCAGCTTTTCCATCAACATCTATTAATTCAACTCCCATCTTGCCAAAAGACTCTAATACCTCATTTCCTCCTTGTGGCGAAAAAGAAACAAAAAATGCATATTTATCAGTTCTTTCTTTAATTTGTCTAGCTACCTTAGCCAACTGAGTATAATTTGTTGGAGGTTCCTCGACTTCTGCCTCTTTAAATAGCTTTGAATTATAAATTGTTATATTTGTCGTACAATACCATGGGATACCAAAACTTTTACCATTAATCTGACTAGTTTGCCAAAGATTAGGTAAATATTCATTTCTAACCGAATCTGATAAAATAGTATCCAAATTTAACCAAGTATTAGGTTGAGTCAATAAATGTGCAAAATTTGAGTTAAGATTAACAATATCTGGAAGAGTTTCTTTCAAAATAGCACTCTCAATGTTGCTTTCCATCTCTGACCAAGGCAAATCAACCCATCGCACCGATAAACCTGGATTATCTGCTTCAAAATCAGTAATCAACTGATTAAAATAATTAGTAAACTGAGGTTGAAGCTGTATCGTCCAGAATTCAATTTCTCTAATCTTTAAATTAGAATGGGGAAAACTACAACCAATAAAAAGTGTGAGAATTATTCCCACAATAGTAAATAGTCGAAACCTTTTCCATTTAACTATGACAAACATTTGATCAAACTTAGAAAAACACCTTATTGTTGATTACTATAAAACTAAATTATTAAAACACAAATAACTTTAAAATTATAGCAAAGAAGATTTTGATTCCAATTCAAATTATAAAAAAATGCTTAATTACTTAAAAAATTTATTAAAAAAAAAGCAACCAGGAATAGGAGTAGAACTTAGTTCAGAAAGAATTAATATTGCTGAAATTCGCCAACAAGGAGATCAATTAAAATTAGTAAACTTTGCTACTGCAGTTGTTCCAGAAGATGTATTTTCTGAAGGTCAAATAATTGATACCCCCACAATGTCAGAACTAATAGGGTCAATCATTGAAGACAATAACATAAAAACTCGCAGAGTAGCAACAGCAATTTTAGGCAGAGAAGCATTTACCCGTGTAATTCCTGTACCAGCAGAATTAAACGACCAAGAATTACAGGATTACATGAATCAAGAATCAGGTTTATACTTACCATTTCCCAGAGAAGAAGTAGATTTAGACTATCAAAAATTGGGAAATATAATAGATCCAAATGATGACTTAGAAAAAGTACAAGTAGCTTTAGTTGCAACGAGAAAAGACATAACAAATACTTATATAGAAATTTTTTCACAAGCAGGATTAGTAATAGATGTTTTAGAAGTAAGTAACTTTGCCCTCATCCGCACAGTGAAAGATATACTCCAACAATATGGACCTCAAGAAGCGACAGTAATTGCAGATTTAGAATTTGATAGTACTGAACTTGCTATCGTAGTAGATGGAATACCCCAATTTAACCGGACAATTCCTATTGGTACTTATCAAATGCAATCTTCCTTAAATGAAGCAATGAACTTACCTCCAACCAGAGATACTACCCAATTACTAGGAATGACTGTTCCAGTATTAGATACAATGGGAGTTACAGGAAATGAAGTAAACGCCGGAACTAATGCCTTACTAAAAGTATTAGCAGAATTAGCAGATGAACTGCGACGTTCAATAGATTTCTATCTCAATCAATTTGAAGATTTGGAGGTAGCACAATTATTGTTAACAGGTTCAGGAGCAGCAATAGGACAAGTAGATGACTTTTTCATGCAACGTTTAAGTCTACCAGCGTCTAAAGTTGATCCAATTGAAGTTTTAGCTTTAGAAACAGAATTAGAAATTCCCCTAGAACAACGTTTTGGTTTGGGAATTGTATTAGGTTTAGGACTAAGAGAGGTTTAAATTAATATGTATGGCCTAGATATAAATTTTCTTAATGATCGCCCAGAATATAAAAAAGATATTCCCAAACCAGCCAGTAGTGGACCATCACTAAAAGACACAAGACCAATAATAATAGGGACAGCAGTAGCTATAGCAATTAATGGTCTAATTGCAGGTGGGTGGTTATATCTAAATGATTTAAACAGCCAACTCCAGGGAAACTTAGATAAATTAAATAGAGAATTAGATATATTAGGTGGTAAGGTTAAAGACTTGAAAGCAATCAAAGAAAAAACTAAGAAATTTCAAGCGGAAGCAAAAGCTTTAGCAACAGTTTTTGACCAAATCAAATCATGGTCTGCATTACTAGGAGAGTTAGGTACTTTAGTACCTAATGGGCTAATAATAACTAGTATAGAACAGAAAGAAGCAAAAGTCTCAGCTCCGCCTCCCGCCAAAAAATCTGCTAAAAAGGACGAAAAACAAGATATATCAAAAGCTCCAAAACCAACAGCAACTATATTATTATCTGGAACTTCAGATTCTTACGGCAATATCAATGACTTTCAATTACTACTGGAAAATTCTCCCTTTTTCCAAGAAAAAACTAAACTGATTAGTACTGTGAGAAAACCTAATCCAACTAGATTAAAATTACGAGAATCAAACTTAATCTTAGCACCAGAAATACCAGAATTATTGCCAATAATTGAATATAAAATAGAAACAAACCTTAGCCCTTTAGGTGTATCAGAATTACTGCCTGAGTTGGAAAGTAAAGGATCAATTGGATTAGTAGAAAGAGTAAAAATACTAAAAGAAAAAGGAATACTTTAAAAATGGTAGTAGCAAATGAGTGGAATTCAGAAATAACAGGACAAGAAGAAGGGGGCCGAAAAATTTTAGGTGTCTCCTTCAAAGACCCTAGATTGATTGGAGGGGTTATTGGTATCTTAGGCTTAGGAATAGCAGGAGTATTAGGATACAGTCAGCTTAAACCAACCATCGAAAACAATGCCAAATTACAAAAAGAAATAGAAATAGCAAAAGTTAAAATTTTAGAGAAGAAGCAACAAATACAGGAACAACCAAATGTAGAAGCAGAAAATAAAATAGCTGAAAAACAAAGAAAAGATGTAACTAGCTTATTTGCTACTGAAAAAACAATAAAAACTTTGCTATACGATATTAACAAACTGATCGAGCAAATTAATGGGGGAATTACAGATCAAGAACAACAAGCAAAAATGACAGAATTTCAACCAGTGGAGCCAAAAAATGGTAACTATATAGTTAACGATAACTCATTAGGACCATTGGTAAATGGGAAATTAAAGCGACGAGAATTTAAAGTAAAATTTGAAGGTAGTTATCCTCAAACAAGAGCATTTATGATTGCTATAGAGAGGATGCAAACGTTATTGGTAATGAAAAATTTAAGAACTAAACTCGAACAAGGAAATCAAGTTATAGAAGTTGAATGGAAACAAAATAAATTTGTACCAGTTAGTAAGCCAGAAAGTAGACTAATAATATCCTTTGATATGCACGCTCTATTGGCCTTAAGTGAACAAGAGTCATTGGCTAAAGAAAATCCTAGTGAAGAAAAATCAGGAAAAAAATAACACAATTTGCCAAATAAATGTTATTTTATTGAAAAAAAATTATCTAAAATCTATCCTTTTTACAAAACTGCTTAGAGAATGTGGACGCGAGGTGAAATTAAAGCCTATCAACTTACCCCAGGTACAATTATTGTCGCCACTAACAAGCCAAATTTTCAAGGTACACTTGTGTATCTACTTCGGAACATCAGTCTAACTTAGATTCGCAAGCAGAAAGAATGAAATCTTACTGTATAGTTAAAGGTTATCAAACCAAGCATATCGTCAAAGAAGTTGGCAGTGGTGTTAATGGTCATCCCAAAAAGCTCATTCAATTATTATAAAAAATGATTATTCAATAATTAGGGCTTGCTAATTAGATCAAAAAGCATTGATACATAAAGGTTTTAGTATTTTTAGACTTTAAAAAAGTGTCTAGTTTTCGGTCCTTTGGGCTCAAAAAGTTAGCATTTTGGGGGATCCCTAGACAGAAAAATCAAGGGACAAATATATCCCTCTACCTCCTCTATCAATTCCCCGTTCCTCTGTAGGGACGTTGCATAACAAAAATGCATTTTCCTGACGGAATGCTGCGCAAACATGTCCCGTAGCGTTAGCGGAGCTTTGCGTTAGCAAAAAGTCCCTAATTCTCCTCCAGGGAGATGTTAAAGGTGGGTCTCCTACTTCTGAAAAAGACTTTTTCAGCAAGCTCTAATTGTTTGTGAACATCCATATCGGCCAACTAGAGTAGGATTGGATTTAACTACTTAAAAGTGTTATTAAATCAACAAGGGAAAGATATTGAAGTTGTTAATTTAGCGGAGGAAAGAAAAGATGATTTAATGGAAGATTTTGTAGCAATAATTGTCTCTTTCCGTGCAAAATTGTATTCATTAAGAAGAGAAACTCTGAAGAAACTAAATGGCATAAATATTGTAACTTAAAATTATCAAGCTATTTCCCAAAAAAAACTTTAGTTAGATAATTTAGTAGTTCTTACTTCAAATCAGTTAGAATTTTTACCGAGAATATTATAAATAAGGTAGTTCCCAAGTTAATATATCAAGCCCTATATCCTAACATAATACTAACATCTTAATTAATAAAGAGTCAAGTGAGGAAAAGTGAAACAGCAAATACAATTTAGTAGTGGACTGTTAACTGGAGTTGCGGCAGTAATCATAGCCCAAGCCCCAGCCTTTGCAGTAACCAAAATTACCGAAGTCCAGTTAAGTTCAGTAGACGAGGGAATTAATATTGTCTTAGTGACCAATAATGGCGATCGCCCCGAAGTATTTTCAGTCAATAAAGATAACTCTTTTATGGCAGAGATAATCAATGCTCAACTAAGCTTGCCCCAAGGCAACAAATTTCGGAAAGATAATCCAGTTCCTGGTATAGAATATGTAGAGGTAATACAGATAGATGCTAATAGCGTGCGGGTAATTATCCGAGGCCAACAAAGTCCTCCCAGAGGTAGGATTATCCAAGGATCAGGTCAAGGAATTATTTTTAGTGCTGCTGTCAGCTCAGGAGAAATAGCTCAAAGACCTCAACCTAATAGCTTTCCCTCTCCTTCAGAAGTAATACCTCCTCCCTTAGAACCTCAAACCTCACCTGTACAACCTGAAAGAAATTTAGCACCACCAAGAGAAACGACTACAACTCAAGAGTCAGAGGTACTATTACCAGACTCAGGACTAACAGGAGATGGTTTTCCGACTCTACCAGGACAACCATCTCCCAGTGAAGTACCACCCTTTTTACCACGAGCAGTAGCACCACCAGTAGGTGATATAGCAATATCCAATATCAACCCTTCAGTAGAAGTTATAGATTTAAGTACCCAAGAAAAAATACCTCGTTTAGTATTGCGAGATGCTCCAGTTAGAGATGTTTTGGCTTTACTAGCTAGGGCAGCAGGATTAAATGTTGCCTATAGTTCAGGTGAAGAAACAGAAGGGGAACAGACTATTTCTTTAGATATTGAAAATGAGCCAGTTCAAGATGTTTTTAATTATGTTTTACGTCTAAGTGGGTTACAAGCAAACCGAGTAGGTAACACAATATTTGTGGGCCAAGAGTTACCAGCACAGGCTAGAAATGTTGTGGTTCGTTCCTTCCGTTTAAACCAAGTTAGTGCCCAAGAGGCTGCAGGTTTCTTAGTTAGTCTGGGGGCAGAAAGTGCTATAGTTACAAGCCAACCTGTAACTCAGGTTAACACAGTTAATATTCCTGGAACTGATCAGGCAATTACAAATACTGAAACAATTACAAGAACAGTTGTTCAACCTCTGCGCTACGACCCCCAAGATGCTATCCCAATATTGGATGGGTTGCAAATAGCAGCTGATAACCGACTCAATAGTATTACTTTAGTTGGTTCGCCCCAAAAGGTAGAAATAGCAGCGGCCCAATTAATTCAATTGGATTTAAGACAACGGCAAGTAGCTGTAAATGTCAAAGTTATAGATATTGATTTATCAGCAACTGAAGATTTTAATAGTAGTTTTTCTTTTGGGGTTAATGACAGTTTCTTTATTAACGATAGTGGGGCAGCATCTCTGAATTTTGGTAGCCTCAAACCGGCTACTAATAATCCAACTTCTGTTCTTTCTCGTCCTGTTGTAGAGAACCCTATTTTCGGCAACGGAATCTTATATGATAGCCAACGTAGATTTGATGTTCCATTTACGGGTATCCCTAATGTCAATCAGGGTAGAGGTACTTTTCTCAGACCAATAGCTCCTACAACAGGGGAACCTACAAGAGTTGGTATTGCAGACATTGTACCATCACAGGTAGATGTTGACGATAATGGATTATTAGAGGTAACACCAGGAGGAGCCACTTTTAGTTTGTTCCCGCAAATTTTGTATCCTAAAAGATTCCTCTCCCAGTTGCAGGCTAGTATTGTAAGTGGTAATGCTAAAATTCTCATTGATCCAACTTTAGTGGTTCAAGAAGGGGAAATTGCTAGTGTCAGACTTGTAGAAAATGTCGTCAGAAGTATTGTTAGTAATTTTACAGAAGTTGCAGGATCGAGTCGAGAAACTAGAAGTATTCGGTTTGAAGATGTAGGTCTGACCCTAGCTATACAGGTCGAGAGAATAGACGACAATGGCTTCGTAACTGTAACAGTAAATCCAGAAATAAGCTCTCTTGCGGACAGGGTAACAACAGATCCTAATAATTTAGGTCAATTTGGTAGAGAAATTAAGAAGCGCAAGGTAGAATCTGGTAGAATTCGTCTACGGGATGGACAAACTCTAATTATTTCTGGCATTATTCAAGAGGAAGAAAGAACAACAGTCAAGAAGGTGCCGCTTTTAGGAGATTTACCAATTATTGGTGCCCTCTTCCGCAGTAGTACAGATGAAAATGAACGGGCAGAGACAATTGTACTACTCACACCTCAAATACTAGATGATGGCGATCGCTCCTCTTGGGGCTACCGATATAATCCAAGTCCAGATGCTTTACAAATGATGGAAAGGGGGCAGCCAAGACCACGTTAAAGTTAGATGTAAGGGATAGTCTATATTTCTCAGTTTGAACTATCCCAAAATAGTTAGAGCAAAAAAATCTTAACTTTAGAGTGCTTCACAAGATGATATTTAGCGCGCCATAAAAATTCAGACAATTTAGTCAAAAAAAGTCCTTTAATTAATCTACAATGGTCTTTTCAGGCCCAAAATATAATTAAAAACTAAAGAAGTCTAGAAATCTAGAGAAATTAGAGGTTTCAAGGTTCCATATCACCCAAGCACAGATTAGAATAAACCAGTGAAAGCTAGATTGTATAGGGTTTTCAGGAAAAAAATGCTGATGTTATCCCTAAAACTCATGCTTATGATAGGCGAGAGAATAGGGAAAAGCATTATCAGTCAAAGGATCTGAGGTTTTTATCAGAGAAAGAAAAGGTTGAAGCTAATAACAAAAAGCCTAATAGTTAAAAAAAACTATCGATGCTATCTGAAGACCTTGCTTGCTTGAATGATCAATTTACTGATAATTAAACCTTGCTAGAATAGCTTGTCCAAAATAAAAAGGAGTATCTCAATGAACAAAGGTGAATTAGTTGATGAAATATCAAAAAAAGCTGAAGTCACGAAAAAGCAAGCCGATGCTGTACTAAGTGCAGCCCTAGAAGCTATAATGGATGCTGTGGCCAGTGGGGACAAAGTTACCCTAGTTGGCTTTGGTTCATTTGAAGCTAGAGAACGTAAAGCCAGGGAGGGTCGTAATCCCAAAACAGGTGAGAAAATGGAAATACCTGAAACTACAGTACCTGCTTTTTCTGCGGGTAAATCTTTCAAAGAGTTAGTTGCCGAAAGAAACGGTAAATAATTATCATCCGGCTTTGACTAAACCAGTACACGGAGGAAACTTAGCTTGGGCAGCCACAGTAGCGGGTTGCCCAATCTCTGCTATTCTTGATTTCTCAGCCAGTATTAATCCTCTGGGGCCACCTGATTCGGCTATCCAAGCTATTCAAACTAATATAAGCAAACTTAGAGCTTACCCAGACCCTAATTATCAGGAGTTAAAGAAAGCTTTTAGTCTGACTCATCCTCCTCTGACTTCAGAGTGGGTTTTGCCTGGCAATGGTGCAGCCGAATTATTAACTTGGGCAGCCCTAGATTTATCAAGGCTGGAAATGATTTATTTGCTAACTCCGGTATTTGGTGATTATAAGCGCGCTCTGAAAACTTTTACAGCTAATGTAGTTGAATGTCCTCTAACAATTGGGGAGTCTAAATTAATTAGATTACAAGAATTACAGATAGAAGCTGATACAAATAAAGGACTATTGCTTAATAATCCTCATAATCCTACGGGAATGTTGATGGAGCTAGAAACAATAGTCCCTTATTTAGAAAAGTTTGGTTTAGTGGTGGTAGATGAAGCATTTATGGACTTTTTACCACCACCCCAACCTCAAAGCTTAGTGCCATTGGTAAGCAAATTTAAGAATTTGGTCATTTTACGCTCTCTGACTAAATTTTATAGTTTACCTGGACTAAGGTTGGGTTATGCAATTTCTCATCCTGAACGCCTTCGGGAATGGGAAAAATGGCGAGACCCTTGGCCTGTAAATACTTTGGCTATAGCTGCTGCTCAAGCAATTCTAAAAGACAAAGTTTTTCAGGAGCAAACTTGGAATTGGCTAGGAGATACTCGGAGTCAATTATACCATGATTTGGGAGAGTTAACGGGTTTACAACCATGGCCTGGTGCAGCTAACTTCTTATTAGTCCACTCGCAAAAGTCTGTTGACTGGCTACAGACAACATTGCTGAAAGAGTATAGAATTTTGATTAGAGATTGTCTAAGTTTTCCAGAATTGGGCGATCGCTATTTTCGAGTTGCTGTTCGTACCCAAGAAGATAATCAAAAGTTAGTTGATGCTTTAGGAGAAATTTTAAATTAATATCTTCCCCTGTAGTTAGGGGGCGGGGATATTTATCGGTGGTGAGCTTCCTGGGCGGCACTCAGTTTCACATACTTACTATACCCACCCCTATCCTGTCCCTGGAAGGAAGTAAGAGTAGTGGGTTATACTTACCTTCGTACCCGTTTGTTGTTTTGGACTATTCGCCTGCGACAATTAATTAACTGACCATTAGCACTTATTCATATGTTAAGTTTTAGTAGGTTTCAGGTTTCAGGTTAAATGAAAGTTGTCTTCAACAAATTTGAAGAAATTGGCAGAATGCTAAATAGTTTAATGGAAAAACTAAGTCAAAAGAAAAAAAGAGTGAATTTTGTTAATTTTTCAACCTAACACCTAACATCTAACACCTAATACCTAAAGTCTAAATAGGGACAAGGAAAAATTTTTATAGATTATGCTTGACTACGATGTTGTAATTATAGGTGGAACAATAACAGGTATTTATGCAGCTATTACTGCAACAAAACTTCAAGGTCGTGTGGCTCTTATAGAACCTCCTCCTACAGAAATAAATACAGTTACTTCTCCTCTTGTTGGTAATACTCAAGGATTTAATCACAACAAAATTATCAGTCAAATAGGGAATTTTGTTGAACAAATATACCACAAACAACAGTTTGGTATTTATCAAGGCAGTGATGATTCTGGAGAGATTTCGGTTAAGTTTGAAGAAGCAAAAAAGTATGCTGATTATGTAGTTAATAATCAATTAGCGAAATATGAACCAGCAGTTTTAGCAACTTTAGGAATAGACGTGATTTTTGGTGAGGGAAAATTTGTTGATCGCCCTCACTTAGCTTTTGTAGTAAAAGGAAGACATCTACGATCACGTACATATTTATTAGCTAATCCATCTCAAGCTATAGTACCAGAAATTCCAGGATTAACAAGCACTAGTTTTATTACTCCCTCAAAAATTAAACAACTTTCAAAACTTCCTAAGAATTTAGCTGTTATTGGTGGAGATCCTAGGGGAATAGAAATAGCACAAAGTTTTTCTCGATTAGGAGCTAAAGTAACTATAGTAGTTAAAAGTTCTCGTATTTTAGGTAAAGAAGATTCAGAGGCAGCATTTTTAGTTCAAGGTCAGTTAGAAGCAGAAGGTATTAGAATATTAGGTCAAACAGAAGTATCTGAAGTGAGGGAAATAGAGGGTAAAAAATGGATTTTAGTAAGAAACGAAGCTATAGAAGTAGATGAAATTATTTTGGCTGTAGGCAATAAACCAAATCTACAAACTTTAAATCTAGAAGCAGTAGGAGTTAAGTTTAATGGTCATAAATTATTATTAAATAAAAAGCTACAAACGAATAATTATCGAATTTATGCTTGTGGGGATTTAATAGGTGGATATTCATTGACTCATGTTGCTAATTATGAAGCTGAAATAGCGATAAAAAATATTCTTTATTTACCTATTTTTTCAGTTAATTATAGTGGTATTCCTTGGGCAATATTATCAGATCCACAATTAGTAAGGGTTGGTTTAACTGAACAAGAAGCTAGACAACGTTATGGAGAAAATATATTGGTTAATAAGCAATATTTCAAAAGTCTAGATTGGGCACAAGCTTTAAGCAAAACAACAGGATATTGTAAAATTGTCGGTCATAGTAATGGCAAAATTTTAGGTGTTTCAGTGGTAGGAAATCAAGCAAGTGAGATAATTCATGTTATGGCATTGGCTATTCGTCAAGGAATAAAAATAGAAGCGATCGCTGAACTACCTCATATTTGGCCGACTATATCAGAAATTAATGCTCAAACTGCGACAGCATGGTTAAGGCAAAAACGAGAAAAGAATCAAATAGTTAAAGATTGGATAGAAAATATATTTCATTGGCGACGTTCTTTAATAGAATAGTTAAGTCAGGAGTTAGCTTCTCGGGGGTTTAGCTAACTAACTTGGCTTGCTGCTTTTAATATTCTACTTTGTTATGCTATAAGCGCCCCGGTGTAACAACAGTCTATATACTATGCACAGGATATTAACAGGCCAATTGCAGGTAGATACCTTAACCTTAAAAATTACTGGGTTGCCTAAAAATCTACAAGGTATAAAACTTGTACACCTGTCAGACTTCCACTATGACAGAAAACGACTATCTGAAGGGCTACTATCTGAAGCGATCGCCATTACCAATGAAGTCGAACCAGATTTAATTCTACTTACAGGAGATTTTATCACGGATGAACCTACACCTGTAGATGACCTGGTGTTACGGTTGAAATTTCTTGAAAGTCGTGCTGGAGTTTATGCTGTACTTGGCAACCACGATGAAGAATATCCGGGTGCCAGGGATAAAGTTATAGAAGCTTTTACTCGCATTGATATTCCCATTCTACTTAACCAAGTTGTCTATCCTCTGGGTTCAGGTTTAGCTTTAGTGGGATTAGAAGACTATTGGTCTGGTAACTTCCAACCATTTACAGTTATGGAGTCTATAAATAAAACAGTTCCTCGGATTGTTTTATCCCACAATCCTGACACTGCTAAAGTTTTACAAAAATGGCGTATTGACCTACAACTTTCTGGTCATACTCATGGGGGTCAGATTAGATTACCATTTATTGGGCCTTTATTTCGGTTTCGGGAGCCTATTCGTAGACTTATACCTAAATTTCTACGGCCTATAATACCATTTATGGGAAAATATCACAAAATAGTTAAGTATTGGGAATGGTCTCAGGGACTGCATCAAATTGGAAATAACTTTTTATATGTGAATCGTGGTTTAGGAACTTATTTTCCAGGGAGATTATTTTGTCCACCAGAAGTGACAGTAATTACGTTAACCTAATACTAGTAAGCTAGAATTTAGAATTTAGAATTTAGAATTTAGAAGGGTTTGTTCTCAAGGGAGGCATACAACAATAATTCGTTTAAATGTCAGGACTTACGGAAATTCACCTTGAAAACGCCATATGTAGGGGCGAATGGCATTCGCCCTCACTCTCGTGTAGTGCCCGTGCGTAAGTCCTGAATGTATAAAAGCTTACTCCTTAGTAGATATTTCCCACAATAAAAATTTAGATTATTAGAAATAAGTAAATTAGATGGGTTTGCCTGATCGGGATATCAGTGAGCGAAACTCACCGATAACCTCATTGATTTTGTTTGGGTTGAAAATTTGCTAAAGTTCCATTAATAAATTATTTTGTCATATTTCCTTGTAAAATCTAAATATTTCAACCAATTATTAATTATTAAATCATAAAATTATATGTTAGAAGCTTGTATATTTTTCACCGTATTATGTGGATTTTTTGGCATCATTTTTAAGAAAAATTTGGTGATGAAAATTATCTCAATGGATACTATGAGTACGGGAGTTATTGCTTACTATGTGTTGGTGGCATCGCGAGATGGTGTATTTACACCTATTGTAGCTACAGGCAAAAATGTTGCTTATTCGGATCCTGTTCCCCAGGCAGTTATTTTAACTGTTATTGTCATTGGCTTTTCAATTCAAGCTTTAATGTTGGTGGGTGTGATGAAGTTAGGAAAGAATAATCCTACTCTGGAAACTAAAGTTATCGAAGAAAATAATACACTATGACAATTAATAGCTGAAATGATTAATATTATAATTGCCTGGATGGGAAGAAAGAGGAAAAAAGGAAAAAACTTATACTAGTTCACTTTAAAGATATTGCACATACTTTTCTACTTTAAATGGCAAATAATTTGCTGAAACTATGGTCTTATTCCTATTGAGACATACTTTAATTAGCAGGACTTACGCAAAGGTATTATATATAGAGCCTTGGTGGGTTACGCGAGGGATTTTCATTTCGCGAAGCGAGACACACCACTACCAATAGTGTTCATGCGTAAGTCCTAATTAGTATACTTTTGAATAACTTCCTTGCTTAAAATTTTCCTTTGTTATTGCTTTTGAATGCATAACTTTTTACTTTTTACTTTTATGACCAATATTACGATCGCCTGGATGGCATTACCATTTTTTGTAGGATTTATTATTTATTTGCTACCGAAATTAGACCGCTTTTTGGCGTTAGGAATAGCATTTATTTCGGCTGACTATGCCTTGTATATATTCGCAAATCCTTCCATAGTAAATATACAGTTATTAGATAATTTTGGTGTTAGTTTAACTATTGATAAATTGAGTGGATTTTTCATTATTACTAATGCTATAGTTACAGCAGCAGTCATTTTTTCCTGTTGGAATACGGAGAAAACAGCTTTTTTCTATATGCAAGCAACTATCCTCCATGGTAGTGTTAATGCTAGTTTTATTTGTGCAGATTTTATTAGTTTGTATGTGGCTTTGGAGGTAATTAGTATTGCTTCTTTTCTGCTGATAGCTTATTCTCGTACCGATAGATCTATTTGGGTAGGGTTGCGCTATTTGTTTGTTAGTAATACGACAATGCTGTTTTATCTGGTGGGAGCAGTTTTAGTATATCAAGCACATAATTCTTTTAATTTTGCTGGTCTGCGGGGTGCGCCTCCAGAAGCGATCGCTCTGATATTTTTGGGATTATTGGTAAAAGGTGGTGTATTTATATCGGGGTTATGGTTGCCCCTAACTCACTCCGAATCAGAAAGTCCGGTATCGGCAATGTTGTCGGGAGTGGTAATTAAGGCAGGGGTTTTTCCATTAGTGCGTTGTGCCCTGATGTTAGAAGAAATTGATCCGATAGTTAGATTTTTTGGGGTTAGTACGGCACTTTTCGGAGTTTGTTTTGCTGTATTTGAAAAAGATGCTAAGCGGATGCTGGCATTTCATACTATTTCTCAGTTGGGTTTTGTTCTTGCTGCTCCAGTAGTAGGAGGTTTCTATGCTTTGACTCACGGTTTAGTTAAATCTGCTTTGTTTTTAATTGTAGGAATTTTGCCTAGTCGTAATTTTAAGGAATTACAGCACCACCCTATTGATAACCAAATTTGGGTGGTTTTGGCGATCGCTAGTTTTTCTATTTCTGGTTGTCCTTTACTTTCTGGTTTTGGAGCAAAAGTATTAACCTCGAAAAATCTATTACCTTGGCAGGTTATTGCTATGAATATTGCAGCAGTAGGAACGGCAATTTCTTTTGCTAAATTCATTTTTTTGCCTCACCAGAAAAACGAGGAAAAAATTACAGTCAGCTTTGGTTTTTGGTGCGCAATAGTACTATTGCTTGGGGGCTTGATAGTAGCAAATGCTGTTTATTATGAAGCTTATAGTCTCAAAAATATTATCAAGCCATTGATAACAATCGTTATTGGTTGGCTTGTATATTTTTATATTTTTAAGAAATTGGTGATTAAGTTATCAAGAACGATCGAAGAACTTGATCATGTAATTGGGTTTATGAGTCTAATGTTAATATTACTTTTCTGGATAGCATGGGGGCAATTGCCTTTTTTAGTATGAACAAAACTTATACCATTTACTGAAGTTAGAAGTGAGATTTCCAGAAAATTATACTTTGCTGTAAGTAATATTATTCTCAAATAATATGATATAATTGATTAATTTTTAATCAATAAATAGCATGGATGCAACTCCCCTTTTTAATATAATACTAAGATTGGTAATTTGGTTTTTACTCACTGCCGACCTAAGTCCAGCAAATATTATGATTGGTATCAGTATTGCTTTGTTATTACCTCGTAATAAAACATCTCTGGGAGCATTAAATGATTGGTTGCGAGTATTGTGGGAAATTATTGTCGCCATTCCCCAGGCTTATATTGAAGCAATACAAATTATGGTTCGTCCTCATAATGACACAGTTGTGGTTTCGGAAGTTGTTAAACCTCGACGAACGCCTGAATTAATATTTCTTGATATATTTTTGATTACTTTTACTCCCAAAACTGTTGTCTTGAAATATCATGAAGAGGGGTGGTATGAGGTACACCGAGTGGAACGGAAGAGGAAAAAATGAATTATATTTTGATTACTATGGTTTTGGCTTTGCTTATACCTATTTATGAGGCTTGGCAGGATAATGATATTTGGCAGAAAATGCTTGCTTTTGCTAGTATTGCTACTAAAACTTCAATTATGATGTTGGTTGTGTCGGTTTTACGGGATGATTGGTCTATTGGGGTAGTTGCAGTAATTATTCTGAGTGTGGGCAATGCAGGGTTAATGCTACTGGCACATTTAATTAAAAGGTTAAACGAAGTATGATTGAGATTTTTAGTTATATTTTCATGTTTATTGGCATTATCTTCTGGTTTTGGGGAACATTTCCTCTAGTTGGTAATAGATCGGTTTTATTTAAGCTCCATAGTCTTTCGGTGGCTGATACTCTGGGTTCTATGAGTATTATTGTTGGTTTATTGCTAAAAATACCTAATGAATGGCCGTTGTTACTGTTAGCAATTATTACTTTGGCAATTTGGAATACGGTTTTGGGGTATGTTTTGGCATATTGCTCTAGCTCTGATACGCGGAAGTTAAAAGTTAAAAGTTAAAAGTTAAAAGTTAAAAGAATGATTGATATTTATGTTTATATTATTGTCGCCCTGTTACCGTTGGCGGCTTTGATGTTATTAGTTCAAGTTAATCCTTATAATGCTATTATTATTCGAGCTATTTTAGGGGCTGTAGCGGCATTGGTCTATTCAGTTTTAGGCGCTGCGGATGTAGCTTTAACTGAAGCTTTAGTTGGAACGATGTTAGCTGTTACTCTTTATGTGATTGCTGTTCGTTCTTCTTTGGTAATGCGTTTGGGAATACTTAAGGGGGTTGAACCAGAAATTGAGGATTATTTTGGGGAAGTCATTGCTAATTTGAGAAAAATTGTTGATCAATATCATTTGCGTTTGGAATTGGTGGAATATCCAACTCGACAGGCTTTGGAGGGGGGGTTGCTGGCAAAAGAAGTTCATGCTATTTGTAGTCAACCGGAGGAATTAAAACTAGAGGGTAAGCCAATTTATCAGACTGCTATTAGGGTTTATCGTCTATTTGAAATTATGCAAAAGGAGTTAACTTCACCGGAAATAACTGTGAGGTATATAGCTGTAAATGGTTTTGAGGAAAAAGATTAATGAAATGGGTTTATTTTTTAGCGGGAATAGCTTTGTTTGTTAAGGTGCTAATTATGCCTGACCCGATGGCGGAAGGGGATGAAATTTCTATTGTTAGATCAATAGTTGCTGATAGTGGGGTACCTAATGTGGTTTCTGGTATCATTTTGAGAAATCGGCTCTATGATACAATTTTTGAGGTGGTAGTTTTTACAATCGCTATTTTGGGTGTCCGTTTTTTACTGGCGAATGAACAACCTACTGAAAAGGTTTATCGATTTAGCGATCGCCCTTCGAGAGTTTTGGCACGTTTGGGGGCGACTATTTCTGCTTTGGTGAGTATTGAGTTAGCAATTCGAGGACATCTGAGTCCGGGGGGTGGTTTTGCTGCGGGGGTGGCAGGAGGAACTGCTATTGGTTTAATTGCTATTACTTCATCACGGGAACAGATGGAGGAAATATATAAGAAATGGAATGCTGCTATCTGGGAAAAGATTTCTGTTTTAATATTTATTGTATTGGCAGTGATAACTTTGATGGGATGGGAGTTACCACAAGGAGAATTCGGGGAGTTGGTTAGTGGGGGAATTATTCCGATCTTAAATATTTTGGTGGCAATAAAGGTGACTTTGGGTTCGTGGGCGGTTATTTTGTTGTTTATTCGTTATCGAGGGTTATTGTGAAGGTTGGTAATGGTGCAATAGACTCCATTTACCACGAGAAATTAATGTAGCTCACAAATTCCGCGTACATCATTTCCCCTCACAAATTAATGTACATCCCACATTCTGCCCAGAAATTTATTTCAGGGCTCACATCGAAAGTGATCTTGAAGATGACTGGGGGGTAACTTGAGTTGAGCGATCGCTACTTGGGAAAAATTCTTGGGCACAAATATCTAGATGCAGATTTTTCTTAAAAAAGTTTAGATAACGCTTTGTACTGGCGTGTCAAGCTTAAAATAGTGTATTAACCTCAGAAGCAAGAAGTTATCATCACAGACTATCAGGCGATCGCTAAAAGTTGATCAGAAGAAACAAGCGATATGGTGCGTCAAGCTGAAAATGATGTATGATAGCTCACGGGGCGACAATGGCCTCAAAAGTCTTGCTAACAATGGTTTAAAGGATTAAAGTAACTCTTGAAAATTGCCATCAATAGTGAAAATAATAATTATTATTATAGGACTTATACCAAATTCAAAAAAGGTAGTTACAGTATTAATCTCTAAATTCCCACCAACAGGGAAAACCATTGTAGCAATATTTTTAGGACTTACCCATGAACACCATTGGTAGGGTATGTTTTGCGGACGCAAAGCGGAGCGAACGCTTCGGGACATGAAAAGCGTACTTCGTAACGTACCAAGACTCTATATATAGTACCTTTGCGTAAGTCCTGATTTTATGAAATTGGTATTACGCAGTACCGCTATATATGGCGCATAAATTTGCCATTTTTCAAATATTGCCACTACAATTAGTGCCCTTGCGTAAGTCCTGTATTAGTGGGAGTGTAATTGAGCGATCGCTTAACTACACTCCTACTAAATAGTTGATCTTTTCTTCAATTTAAGGCCACTGACAAAATTTATATGGATCAATTAAAAATTTTTTTTAGTTATTAAATCAACTGTAAACTCTGGAAAGTAAAAATACTTAATCTAATAGCATAGACATCGCTTTTAATCCTCTTTGATAATAGGGTTTTTTCTGTGGCGATAGATTCATTATACCTTGAACAATATCAATTAAATATTCCCAAGCTATGACCCACAATTCACCATATATACCGACCCAAAAATTACTATGTCTTCTATCTTTTATTCTTAACTCTGTTAATCTACAAATATAGTTTTGATACCCTGATTTTTTGATAAAATGATAATTATAACTAGAAAGCTGTATAAGCAATAACTATTAGTAAAATCAAGTTGGTCAGACCTTGTGTATTGGCTCGACTACCTTCTAGATTATATCCCTCTGTTTTACAGTCTTTAAACATAGTCTCAATGCCCATTCAAGACCGATAAATTTTTAAACCTTCATCTAAATTATCCAGATTTGTCAATAAATACCAGGGTTATTATTCTACCTTTTTTCTATATTTTATTTTCCAATATACAGCTAAGTTAAATTTGCCAAACCCTTTTCTTTGGGTAATATTAATATTATTTAAAAAAAATTAGTTCCGAGAAATAATCCTAAATAACTCAAGAGATGATAATTTTTTCCATATTTCCGATAATGAGTATTCTGTTTTTGTCTAAAAATAAAATAAACTTTTTGAAGTGATTTGAAATTTTTAAACCAATGAGACAACTCAACACAAAAAAAAATCTCTATCTCCAATAACTACTAGCGATTAATTGTTTTAATAAACATAAAACTGGTCTAATTAGTGCCTTCTGTTCTCCTAAATTACTGCTACCCTTTTTCTGCAAAATTTGCCAATAAATAGGTAAGGCTCGTTTTTTGTAGATAACTCATAAGACAAATATATTCTTATCTGTCCATTGTCTTCTATCTATAGTTAGAATTAATCGACTACCATGAGAAAATTCTCTACTAATAATCATGGTAATAATCGGGAACCAAAACAAGGGAAGACTTAAAGAAAATAATGTTAAAAATCTTTGTATATGTTTTCGGCGACTTTCATATTTAACGGGCAAAGGGAAACAAGCTGCCAGCCTTTCTATTTTCACAGTTTTTTGAACCGTAATTAAGCAAACTAAAATTTTTAAAGTTTGAACTTGAGTATTAGTCAAAGATTGTTTAAAATATGACTCATACAATGATAAAAATTGCATTTTTGTCAGTCTATTTGTGTAAGTGGACCGACTTTTTGTACCATAAAATGTAACTTATGTCTACAATAAAAAATTGACATAAAAATCAAGAAAATCAACGCAGATTGGGAATGCTGATGAGTAGCGATCGCCTACACCTATACTAATAATAATTATTATTTTCACTATTGATGGTAATTTTCAAGAGTTACTTTAATCCTTTAAACGATTGTTAGCAATACTGTTGAAGCCATTGTCACCCCGTGAGCAATTTTTCTCCTTGAACCGAGGGAGAAATTAGTAATAATCATTATCTTAAATCAGATTTGATATAAGCCAATACAGTTCAGTTAAGGATTTTTTTGGCAATTCTGTAGTCTGAAAAGCCTATCTAATGGTTCCATATCAGTTCCATGCAATATCCTTAACTGCTCTCTCTTTTCTGAAGATGTCTAATCATTGAAAATTCAATTACCAAGGACTACCAATCATAGTAAACCCTGCCCAATAATAGGGGTGGGAAAACTTTTGATTTCGAAGGTTCCTTAATGTTTCCGGTAACACCACTACCCTATTTCCTCTACTTATGATTAAATTCCCTTCTGTAATTACCACCTCTCCTCGCAGCATTGCTAACTGTGCCTGTCTTAGAGCTTCTGCTTTAACTTTGACATTATTCAGGTGGGCATAAAACTCTGTCATTAACCCCAATGTTCCCTGATCACTCACATACCAAATACTACCTAATACTGACTTCACTCCTGATCCTATCGCTAACCCTGCAAACCCTAATTCAGCATTTTTGTCTCCCACAGCAGTACGACAAGCTGACAATACTAACAACTCAACTGTAGGTTCATTCCAACCTAACTCTCTCATTTCGTCTAACTTTATTTGTTCTGAACCCCACAGTTGAATATAGGACTTACTAGCCTTACCAGGTCTAAATTCTGCATGAGTGGCTAGATGAATAATAGAATAGGGATAATCTTGCCGTTGAGTTAATAGGTTATTCTTAGTAAAATCTTCATTGATAAATTGACTACCCCGACCCCGCCACAATTGTTCGGAAATAGTTTCTAGCTCCACGGGTACTGCTGGTAAGGAGTTTTTCTCAATAAACTGACTCGCCCCCATTGCTAATACCTGAGTATTTTGAAGTTCGTGGTTGCGATATCGAGTATCTATTAAACTGAAGTTGGGAATTAAACTGAGGCTGTATTTTTCAATTAGGAATTGTTTGCCATCATGTAATGCTGCTATAGGTAAAGTCCGTAAACCTTCACTCATACTGAATAGTAAAATATCAATATTCCTTGCTTCTAATTCTGCTGATATAGGTGCAATGAGCCAATCATATAATTTTTGTGCTGGTGGTAGATACCTATTAGTATCACGAGAGGTGGGTTTTGTAATTTCTACACGAAAGTTTAATACTACTTCCATTAGTTCTTGATAGTTAGCTTCGGGAAAAGTTTTAATAATGGGCTGACTATCTTTGGTATATAAGATTATTTGTAATTCCTCTTGATCAGCATTAATATAAACAACAGCAGATTCTTTTCCTGTTTTATTTGCCAGCTCTTTTAATATTTCTTGCTGTGGAGTGGAGCCCTGTGGAATAGTAATCAGTAACTCTTCTAACGTCTCAGCAAGTGATTGTTTGCGCAAATATTCTCCAAAGTAATTGGAATATTGGTTATTCCAGTTTTGTTCTAAAATGCTTATTGCTACATGAGTTGAATTTATGGCTGGTGTTTGGATATTGGTATTAAAATTTTCAATTGTTGCTAATATTGTTTGAGTATCAGTTGTAATATTGATGGCTCCTTGTATTTGGTCTTGAGCGCTAGGGGTGTTGGCAGTTTGGTCGTTATTACTAGAGGTAATAATTCTTGAAATTAAATCAAGAGGGATGGGGAGTGGGTTGTCATCAAGGCCAGTAGTTGAGCCGTTGATAATGGACGGTTCCTCAGAAGGGATAGGGGGAGTAGCTGGAGTTGAGCCGTTGATAACGGATGGTTCCTGAGAAGAGATAGGGGGAGTAGCTGGAGTTGAGCCGTTGATAACGGATGGTTCCTGAGAAGAGATAGGGGGAGTAGCTGGAGTAGGGTTGTCAATTTCTGGAAAAGTGATGATGATATTACCTCTATCTGCTGCACTTTCTGTAAAGGCTGATATTTTGCTATTTTCACTGATTATTGGTGGAGAGTCGGTTTGAATACTGATATTGCCAGCAGTTCCTTTACCTTGGGTATTAGAAAATATTTGAGCACCATTAATGACTTTTATAGAACTACTGGTAATGTTCACACCTTCTGCGTTGCCTTCAGTTCTGGCTCCCACTATACTAAATGCTCCACTGGCGATGCCATCCGAAGATAATCCATTCAAGATTACATTCTTTGCTTGAATATCTATTCCTCCTACATTGCCTTTGCCAAGGTTAATAACAGATATTTGAGCACCTTTAGTCACTTCCAAAGAATCAGTGGTAATAGTCACACCACCCGCATTTCCAACTGCTCCTTCTCCAACACGACTAATTGCCCCACTGGCAAAGCCATCTGAAGATACTCCATCAAAGATTACAGTATCTTCTACTGCAATATCAACTGTCCCTGCATCCCCATTGCCAAAGGTACTAACAGATATTTGACTGCCATTGGTAACAACAAGGTTGTTGGCTGTAATATTTATGTCTCCTCCTAGCTCACCATCAGAAAGATCAGTAAACATATTTTCAGTTACCCTCACATCTCCTTCACTTCTGAGAACAATATCTCCTCCAGCAATAGTGGAAATACCATTTACCTCTTCACTAACTCCACCAATATTCACATTTTCTACATCAAAAAATACCCCACCACTACCAGAAACACTCTCCAAAGAATCTACATTCAAATGTAATGGTTGATTTTCTAAACCTATCCCTCCACTATCTTTAGTTAGAAATAAACCACTACCCGCAGTGATCAATGAATTCTCAGAAACTCTGGCAATATTTCCTCCATTTGCATTGACTAATACCTGCCCTGTTGTTGTTAAGTTTGCCAGATTTATATCGCCGAATTCTCCTAAATTTCCTAACTGAATATTAATATCACCATTTCCGGCATTTAATGTTGTTCCGTTTAACTGATTTATTGATGCTGCTCCATCACTCCGGTTAGGAGAATTTATGTTCTGATTATTACCAAATAAGTTGATGTCTCCATTCCCACCCGATGTGTTAATATCAGCATTAATATTGATGCTGCGTCCGGCTTGTAATTGTACCGATGAGTTTCTTTCTATATTTTCATTAATTGTTATGTCATTATCCGCTTGGAGAACAATATTACCCTCTGAGTTGTCTAGGGAAGTATTACTTTCTGGGCCTCCTAAAATAATATCTTCTGGATCTAACAAGATTGTCCCTCTATTGCCAAATTCAGCACTAACATTAACCGGACCATTAAAATTTAATTCTTGTTTTCCCGAGACTTCAACAAAACCTCCATCACCAGAATTTTCTCCTCCTTTGGCCCTAATATTTCCCTCAAAATTAGTGATTCCATATGACCAAACAATTACTTTACCTCCATCTCCATTTCTAATAGCATCAGCGGAAATCAAAGAGTTTTGATTAATCAAAGTTTGCTCAAAATTGGGAACTATGCCATGACCGGGAAAGTCGCCTCTAATTAATACTGTTCCCCCACCATTTAAACCATCGGCGTTAATATTGGCATCAATGAGAGATACGCGATCGCCCAGTACATGAACTTGTCCTCCAATTTTATCAGAACTTGATACATCTATTGAAGTATTGGTAATTGTTACATTATTTGTCAACATCACATTACCATCAGCATCAACTCTGGAAATCAAAGAGTTTTGATTCATCAAAGTTTGCTCAAAATTGGAAACTATGCCATGATCGGGAAAGTCGCCTCTAATTAATACTGTTCCCCCACCATTTAAACCATCGGCGTTAATATTGGCATCGATGAGAGATACGCGATCGCCCAGTACATAAACTTGTCCTCCTATCTGATCAGGGCTTGATACATCTATTAAAGCATTATCTGTCAACATCACATTACCATCAGGATCAACTCTTATGGATGTGGCGTGTTTGTGGTCTTCACCTGTGAAGAAATCTACTACATCTTGACCTTCGACGTTTGGTTTGAATTCCAAACTTAATAAATGTCCTGGTTGAGATATCCTCAGGATACCATTATCTTTTACCGCTGCAATGATGATATTACCGCCGGGAGTAGATAGTTGCCCTGTGTTGATAACTGTGCCACCAAACAAAGTCAGATTTTCTCCGGGGTTTAAACTTAGATTTCCTTGATTAACTATCTGGCCTAATTTATCTTGGTTAAACCTATACCCACTAGGATTTCCAACTAATTTTGAGTAGTCATTGGTTTCCATAGCTTTAAACCAGAAATTATCATTGTTAAAGCCAATACCTGTGGCGGTGGTGACGCTGAAGGAGGCCGGTATATTAAGCTTGGCGTTAGGACCGAACATTATACCTGCCGGGTTCATGAGAAAGAGGTTGGAATTACTACCGATAACTTGGATGAGACCATTGATCATTGAGGCATTGCCTCCTGTGACTCTGCCAAAAATGTTGCGAGTCTTTGGGGTAGTTAGGAAATTAGCAGTTTGGTTAGTCTCGACCTTGAATTGGTCGAAGCTGTGGAATAGGTTAGGCCCATTGTGAGTTCCGCCTTGGATATTGAATTGGTTACCATTTTGATTTATGATTGTTCCTGTGTCATTTTTGCCAGGGGTTATGGGTTGGGAATAGACGGAGAATGTTGTTCCTAATTGGCCTAAAATTATAGTCAGAGTTGTAAGAATATAAAATTTTAATTTAGTTGCTTTCATAAAAAATATTTACCTTTTTATAATTTGGTAACTTAGTATAGCAATACTATCTGGCTTGTGAAAGAGATGGGCTGCTAGAAGGCAGAAGGCATAAGGCAGAAGTATTCAAGCGGACATGATATAACTTCACAGAACAAACTATTTCTACGAATAGGACTTACACATTTTCTGGGTAGAAAAATGCTTGAAAGTAACTTTAGGCAAGGGAATTACCTCAAAACCCTAAAAATGGCTAGAACCCGTGCTTATAAAGGAATCATACCTTTTCGACGTAAAAGCCTATGAGCGTCTATATTTGAGCCTATGTTTTTACTGCTTTCTTATTGTAATTCCCGCTATATAGCTCCTATTCATTAACCTTTCTCAATTGACGCAATTTTATTGTTAACTAACTTCTGTGATTTCTCCAGTTATTTTTACCACTTTCCAAGGGTAGTATTACTTTCGAGAAATGTTATGACTCCTTCCTCCCACCTCAGAAAGAGGAAGTTATCCCTCAAAAGTTTTTCAAAAATAATTTTCTAATTTGATTTTCTATTTTCCAACCTTTGAAATTAGGGTTGAAGACCCCCACTATAAATTTCATTTGAGCAGATTAGAATGATTAGGTAGTCTAAATATCCCAAATATTTTTAACTTCTGACTTCTAAAATTCGACTTCTGACTTTATGAATTGCCTCTAATTGTGAGTCTATTCTTTACTAAGTCTTTTGTTCCTATCATTCAGAGACCTCTGATCTAAAATAATTATTTTTATTTGCTTTTGAAAATTTTTAGACAATTTAACTATCAATTTTTTGATCAACTTATGGTAAGCTTACAAGTCTTTGCTAATATCCAATGGCAGCAAGGGGAAAAATAATGAAACACCAATTGGCAACTGTTGGAAGTTTGACAACAGCCTTAGTCTTGGGGACTATAGTTCTGCCATCCCAGGGACAGACCTGTTATGGATATGGCTCTGAGACAGCAAATTATGAAACTACAAACTTTAAGATCAATATTTGTGAAACCGGGAAAGGTGAGTATATATTCATTAGTCAACCCAAAAGTGGAACTGAGCAAGATTGGCTGATCGTTGGTAATGCCATAAAAATAGGTAGTTCCTGGGAAGCTTATGACCCAGTACAAGGGATTGAATATACTATTGGCCCAAACCAATATAGTGTAGATTCTATTACAAAGAATGGCCTTACGGAACCTGTAATTAATTTCCAACCTAAACCTATAGAAAAAATTAGGTCAAAGATTTGTTATGTACTGAGACCCAATGGATTATATATTTTTGAGACACGAAACTCGGCGAGCCGTAGACTTGGAGTAGTAAAAAATGGTCAAAGAATAGAAGTTACGGGAAATGAAGAAATTGGTAGTGGGACTCAACAATTTATAGAATTAACAAGCCCATCTCAAGGATATATAGTTTCTAGAGATAGTAGTGGAAGGTATATTTCAGATTGTTCTCCTGTTTTATAATTTTAATTAAGGAAGAATGGGGCACAAAGAAAAGGTATAAATATTTTAATTTTACTAGGGTCAATTAAATTCTCTCATCAGTAATCTCGTCAACCTTGACTTTAGTCCAAGGATGAAATTACTTTTGATCTGCACTTACTACTAGCAAAATTCAAAATCATTTTCATGACTTTCAAAATCATTTTTACGATGTATTATATACTTAGGTTTTTCTACAATAAACTTAAGGTTGTGTTTCGAACAAAAGTACTTTACTGCTCTCTGAACTCCTGGCCAACCTGGTACAAAATCATCTCCTATTAATACTCCTTCTTCCGTTAGCAAATCCCAATATTTAACAAGATCTGAATAAACATTTTCAAAATTATGACCTGCATCTATATGTATAAGATCCCCTTTAATACCAAGATTTTTTAACATTATGGCAGCATTTACACTGGTTTGTGGTAGAGGAATAATGTTGTTTTCTAGTCCTTTGTGCATCACATTTGCTAAAAACTGGTAGTATAGTTGAGGGTATCCAAATTTAAGTTTAAGCAATTGTTGAAAATTATTAGGGTGTTTTAGCTTCCAATGCTCGAGACTACCCAAAAAAGTATCTATTGCGATTAAGATTACTTTGGGATTAATTTTTTTAGCTATCTCTGTCATGTGGATCGTAGATTGTCCTTTCCACACTCCAACCTCAATAATAACTTTAGGCTTAACTTCAGATATAATTTGAGCAAACACCTTATGTCTCCCATTCCAACCTTGTAAATCCTCTGGGTATTGTTGAAAATCAAAGCCATTGTAAGGGTTTTCTGGAAATATTTGAGAAATTAAGTGATTATAGCTGGCTGAGGTTTTAGTTAGGTTTTGTTTCATATTTTTGATTTTTAATAGTATGATTAAAAAGTTAAATCAATAGTTTTTTGATTAATTTTTAAAAGTATAACAATAGGAAGTTGTAAAACTTTAACATTAAAAATGTTAATCAATTATTTAACTGATTGCCTCATTCAATTTTCCTAACTTTAACACCAAATTCAGTTATTGTAAACTAAATATCAAAATTATTTCTAGGCAATGAATCAATACTATGCCAAAGTTGCTCAAGGGTTAGAAACTATTGCTGCCCAAGAATTAGAAAGTTTAGGAGCTCAAAATATATCTCCAAAATTTACAGGAGTAAGTTTCACTGGGGATAAAACTTTACTGTATCGAGTTAATCTCTGGGCAAGAACTATTTTTCGAGTTTTAGTTCCTATTGCACAAGTTAGATGTGTTAACCGAGAAGTTTTATATAAAGAAATAAAAAAAATTCCCTGGCAGCAGTATTTATCTCCTAAAAATACATTGGCAGTTCACTGTACGGGAACTAATGAAAAATTAAAGCATACTCATTATACTGCTCTGCAAATAAAGGATGCTATTACTGAGCAACAAATAGAAAAATTTCGCTATAGATCAAATATTGATACTAAAAATCCTGAGATATTAATTAATGGTCATATTGAATATAATAATTGTCTCCTTAGTTTAGATAGTTCTGGTAGTAGCTTACATCAACGTGGTTATCGCTTGGCAATGGGATGTGCTCCTATGAAAGAAACTTTAGCAGCAGCTTTATTGGAGATAGCAGAATATTCTCCAGATTTAGCTTTTTTAGACCCTTTATGTGGTTCTGGAACTTTACCTTTAGAAGCAAGTTTAAAAGCATTAAATATTGCACCTGGATTGTTGAAAAATAAATTTTCTTTTATGAATTGGCGTGATTTTGATCAGTCGATTTGGCAAGATTTATTAACAGAAGCTAAGAATAGTCAATTAACTGAATTAAAATCAATAATTGTCGGAAGCGATAAAAATCTGGAAGTGCTTTCTCAAGCTCGTAATAATGCTCAAAAATGTGGTATTTCCGATAAAATTAAGTTTATACAAACAGATATATCTAATTTAGAACCTCCGGCAGAAAAAGGAATAATTATTTGTAATCCTCCTTATGGTGAGCGTTTAGGAGAAGTAGAAAAATTGGGTGAATTTTATAAAATGTTAGGGGATATTTTTAAACAACGTTTTACTGGTTGGACGGCTTTTATTTTAACAGGAAATAAACAATTATCTAAACAGGTGGGGTTAAGAACTTCTGGAAGAATTCCTGTTTATAATGGTCCGATAGCTTGTACATTATTAAAGTATGAATTGTATTAAGATATAGAAGTCAGAGGGTAGAAGGCAGAAAGAAGGGTTAGAGAGGAATTTGAAAAATATACTTTTGATGATCGGATTTGGTATTACTTAATAGAAGTTTTGATATTGGTATCCCATGATTTCCGGGAATTGGTATGACATCAAATATGCTGACTTTGGAGTATTATAAGACACCGGGTTTATGGAAGACAGATGTCAGTATAGTCGGGCATCTAATATCAACCTGGTTTCTCTGCTTTATTTATACCAAAAGTACTAGATTTAATATTACTTCTTTCTTCACAATGAATAATCAAAAAGATTGGCAAATTAAAAATTTAGAAGGGATTCGCGAAAGAATTTCTTGGCTCCACAAACAGCCAGATGGGGTAATTTTTTATCAACCTTCTGGCATACATTTTTTAACTATAAAAAAAGTTAAATTCATTATTCAGCTAGTATTAGTAGAGCAAGTAACTTTAGCAATGGATTGGGTTCAATCTATACTTAATTTGAATGACCCCATATATTTAATCTTTCCTTATACTCAGGCAATGATGTTAGCTTTGCTTTGGAATAATCAACCGAAAAAAATTTATATTGTAGGTTTTGGTGGGGGTAGTATTCCTCAAGTATTACATCACTATTTTCCGGAGGTAATAATAGAATGTACAGAAGTAGATGCTAATATATTGTCAATTGCCCAGAAATTTTTTGGAGTAGAATTAAATGAAAGATTAAGGGTAAAAATTCAAGATGGTAGGGAATATTTAGAGCAAAAAAATTCCCAGGATAAGTATGATATTATCATGATTGATGTTGCTTTTGGTAATGGCTATATGTCTTATAATTTAGCGACTCAAGAATTTTATCAACTTTGCGATCGCCATTTATCAAAGTCTGGAGTTATAGTTGTCAACACATTAAAAAGTAATGGTTTTGAACCGGAGTATCTGAAAACTATTAACACTGTATTTCCAGATATTTATATCTGTCATACTGGCAGCGGAAATACTATTATTATTGGCACTCGCAGCCATCCGATTGACAAAGAAGAAATTAGAGAACAAGCTAAATCAATTCAAGATTATCATCAGTTTTCATTTTCCTTGGTAGATAGGTCAAATGATCTAAAAGTGATGGGAGAATTATCAATTTTTAACTTAGAAAATGTTCCAATTCTCCAGGATAATGCTTCACCTAGTAATTATTTTGATTCATGGTTATTTTAATGAAAAGGTAATAAGGAATAAATGAAAAAAAATGGAATCAAGCAGCTATCTAATACCTAAGCTATATTAGAAATCCTATAACATTTTGACCAAGAAATAATATGAAGCAGGAACACAAAATTAATTACACATCTTGTAAAGCTGAATCCCTGAGACCAATTCCCATACATTAAGGCTTTACTTGAATAAAACTGCAGTTATTAAATAATTCAGGACTTACACAAATTCACCTTGAAAACGCCATATGTAGGGGCGAATGGCATTCGCCCTCACCCTCGTGTAGTGCCCGTGCGTAACTCCTGTAATTAATATAAGGCAATACGGTTCAGTTAAGGCTAAAAGCATGATTGGTACTACGAAAAGAAGGAGATTCAATCTGCCGAAGGCTACCTCGGTGTTTTGATTTTTGAGAACGAAATTTAGATACAGGCTTTTTGACAACTCTGGGATTATACAGCGTTTTCCGTTGTTATAAGCTACACCCACGCGGGCAAAATGCTAGCACTATATGATTTTCACCATTTACCCTGTACATCATTTGCCCGAAATCTGCTGTATCGAGGAACTCGTTCGGGTAATAACGTATCTAAAATTTCTACTCTCAACCAATCAAAAAAAAGGGGAATTTCTTCTAGATTAAGACGTTGAAATTTAGGCACAGCGCGACGAATAACTCATAAAGTTCCTGTCAAACTAAGACCTAATGGAGCTACATCAGCACTGGTTGCAGTGTCAAACATTAATACTCTTACTGCCCAGTGACCTAATAACCACCAATAAACCTCTTGTGCAAATTCTTTAGACTTTTGGGAACGAACATGAGTTTTTCTCCCCAACAAATGTGTTTTCAATTCATCAATTGTGTTTTCAATTTCCCAACCTTGCTGATATTCAAGAGCTAGTAACTCGGCAGGAAATTGCTCAATATCTAATAAGCTAGTTATGAAACGGTATCTATGTGACTCCGAAGGGTTTTCTGGCTCCTCAATTATATTAGGACTTGCCCATGAAGGCTATTGGTAGGGTGCGTTACTAAGGGCGCTAACACACCCTACTAGACCGACATAGCTAAAATGGTGCAATAAGGGTAGGTTAGGTTGAGGGACGAAACCTAACCATAATACACCTTTGTTGGGTTTCACTGAGGTAGTCGATGGGGATATCACTATCCCTCACCTCTACTCCAAAACCGTGCGTGAGAGTTTCCAGCTCACACGGCTCCTAATAACAAGGATTTCCAGGTTA
>JAKQYF010000070.1 GCA_023356535.1 Trichodesmium sp. MAG_R03
TAACCCCTATTTACGGTCAACCTTAGGAGTTTTACCTTCCACTCCAGAAATTAATCAACATAACTTAAATTATTACGGCGCTCTGCAAAATTTACAAGTCTATGGTCGGCAAGTAGGAACTAATTTAAAACAAGTAGAACAAGATGGGCGATCCCTTTCTTGGTTTGTCACAAAAACTAATGAACAAGGTTCTGTCAAAAGAATCAAAAAAGCTCAAGCTGCTATTGTTAATCTCATCGAACAACACCCGAATTTTCAACTACAAAAAACCTGGCAGTTGCCAGATAATAGCAACTTAAATTTATATCATAATCAGTTTTTACCCGTAGAGGTTCATCCCCTGACTAAGCCACAAGAAAAAGTTAAACTAGACTATATAATTTTATCCCCAAAAATTCGACCAGGAACAACCATACCTATTACCTATAAATGGTCTGGTTCTTGGCAAAAATTACAGTCAGGTTTAGTCTTATTAACTTATCGCCGAGAAAATATTAATCAAACAGAATTTCCGGAATTAATTTCTGACAATAACGTAGCAGAAAAACCTGTTACCAAATTTATTCACGACCACGGTATCGCCATGGGCAGTTTACACCCTGGTATGTTTCAAGCAAATGAGTCTGAAGTTGGGTTTGAAATTATTGAACGAATAGGAATGCTGCCCCCATTTAATATCATACCAGGAACTTATATATTAGAAGCTACCTATCTTAACAGAGAAACTGGGGAAAGTTATCCTATTACTGTAGAACCACCAGTGCGAGTACAAGTTGATCTCCAGGCAGAAGTATTACCAGCACCAGAATTAGATTTAGTGACGCAGTTGCGGATGTGGGGTCAAAAGTTGCCTCGGGGAATAAAGGGTTTGGAAGCTATATTTGCGGAAGTAGCGCGAGTTAACCAATACGATCCAGTTCAAGACTATACTGGGCAAGCAGAACAAACTTTAGCCTATCGTTTGCAACAGGAACCAGATAATTTAGAGTTTCTCTATAGTTTAGCTTTAGCCCAAGTTTTACAAAAAGATGCAGAGGGAGCGATCGCTACCTTAACTAGAGTAGCTCAGTTAGATTCTCAAAACCCCTTTGCTTATGCTTATTTAGCTTTTGTCTATTTATACAATCTTAATCCAGGAGCGGCAAAAATAGCTTTAAAGTCAGCTTTGGAAATTGACCCCCATCAACCAGAGATTAGGTTATTAAATGGAATTGCTGCTTTAATGCAAGGAAATTTTATTCAGGCATGGCATGACCTGATAGGCCAAAACTAAAAAAACAGATCGGGATAAGGAGCAGGGAAGTAGATAGGGACATTGCATGCAATGTTCCTACACAACAACAGGGAATGTATAGAGGAGATAGTAATAATAATTTTAATTATCACATAATAGTATAACATAATATAATTTTATTGTCAACTCTTAAAAAGATGTAAATTTCCACATACTTTTTATTCGGTTTTCCTCACATACCCTAGACTTGACACTTAAAGCAATAAATTGTTACATTTATTTACAGTAAAGTTAAAAAATGTAAAGGAAAAAAATTATGGTTATCGTAATCTCATTATTCGTCATCGCTTGGGTAGCTGTTGCAGTCATCGGAAGTCAAGCTTACTTATTGGGCGAACAAACAAAGCCTATCCACGAGCGTAATTGGAATTCTCAATCTTTTGAAAACTTATCTGAATCTTTAACTGGCAATCAATTAGATTACAATAACCGGGTGCCCGCCTACAGCATGGATGCATATGCTAGTCAAGATATTGCTAGTGGCTCCAATGCTTAAGAAATAGTAAAACAGGACTTACGCAATAGATCTATATGTAGTATTTTTTAGTAATTATTTTAATTGTTTACACTAGAAATACTGTTGTTGCGTAAGACATCTAATTATCAAAAATACTTTTCATGGTTTGCTGGAAATCTTCCTTAACTTTGCAACCTGTTTGATAGGCTTGGTCTAAGATGGTAGTAAATACTTTACATTAAGACCAGAAAATGATAGTAAATTACCCATTAAAGATTGTTTCTCTAATTCCCAGTGCTACAGAAATTATTACAGCATTGGGGTTAACAAAAGCCATGGTTGGTAGAAGTCACGAATGTGACTATCCTCCAGAAATTCACAATTTGCCTGTTTGTACTCAACCTAAATTTAATCCTGATGGTAGTAGTCGGGAAATTCATGATCGTGCTACGGAATTATTACAGTCTGCTTTGAGTGTCTACCTGGTGGAAGTAGAAACATTAGAAAAATTACAACCTACCCATATTATTACTCAAGCTCAATGTGATGTTTGTGCTGTTAGTTTAAAAGATGTAGAAATAGCAGTAGCAAATTTAACAAAAAGTCATCCTCAAATTATCTCTTTACAACCAAACCTATTGGCAGAAGTTTGGGAAGATATATTAAGAGTTGCAAATAGTTTAGGAGTAGATGGGGGTCAAGTAATTTCTCAGTTAAAAAAAAGGGTCACAGCTTGTGAGGAAAAAACGCAAAATTTACCAGTTAATAAAATTCCTAAAGTAGCTTGTATTGAGTGGAGTAACCCACTAATGGCTGCTGGAAATTGGATACCAGAATTAGTTCAACTTGCTGGTGGAAACTCATTATTTGGAGAAGTGGGAAAGCATTCTCCTTGGTTAAAATGGGAAGAGTTATTAACTGCAAATCCAGATATAATAATTTTTATGCCTTGTGGTTTTGGTTTGGAACGTACTCGTCAAGATGTTTTGGAGTTAATTAAAAGCTCAGAATGGCAAAACTTATCTGCAGCTAAGTCAGGAAAAGTTTATATTACTGATGGTAATTCTTATTTCAATCGTCCTGGACCAAGATTAGTAGATTCTTTGGAAATTTTAGCAGAAATTTTACATCCAGAATTGTTTGATTTTGGTTATCAAGGGATAGGCTGGGTGAATTTATAGTCACCCTATTTTTGTTGTAATATTTTGGTTGTAGCCAGGTAGAAGAGTCTCAGATTAACGACATAAAATTTGACTAATACCGTTTCACAGAAGTCAAAAATTAAAAGTTAACAGTTAAAAGTTAGATTTTAAAAGTTCAAAACTTTGACGATACAGTAGTTTTAGGAAATTATTTTACATTTTGGTTAATAGTCAGTACTGTAAGCCTAAGTTGATGAAAGGCGATCGCTTATTTAAGACGAATACGGCTCAGTTAAAAACAAGACTTATCCATGAACGCTATTGGTAAGGTGTGTCTTGCTTCGCGACATGAAAAGTACACTTCCTAACCCACCAAGGTTCTATATATAATGCCTTTGCGTAATTCCTGAAAAATTGTTTTTGGCTGCTCTGTAATCTAAAAAGCTCATAATTCTAGTTCCATACCATAAGAGTTGTGGTCTGATCTAAACTGTATTGTCCTATAATTAAGTCTGATATTAAATCCATCTAGTGTGAGAAGGTATTTTTTAAAGTTACAGCCATTGCTAAATAAGGCATTGGGCGATGGCACAACCCTGCTTTTATACCCGGATTTGGTATGATGTCTTAATCTAAAAAATTTAGGTGTTGTGCTATGTATAACCAACAAGAAGAACAAATAAGTCAACCCCAAAAAAATTCAGATATTAAGTTAATAAGTATGTGGTTACAACAAATTCCTCCCATACAGCAATATTCTCATTTATATATAGCTCAGATGTTTCTGAAATTTGTCAAAAAACCATTAGAAAAAGTAACTTCAGCAGATGTTATAGCATTTGCAAATGTGCGGAGTGTTCGTTCTCATAGTCCCCAATCTAATCAAGAAAAACGAATAAAAACTATTAATTCTCTACTAAAATTTGGTCAACAAACTGGGGTACTCCCTACGACAAAAAAAACATTGTCTTCAAATACCACAAACTTTAAAAAATTAGTTTCTTCTCAAGACAAAATTAAGAATTACTATACTACCAGGAAAGTGCAGAAAAAGCCCTTAAACTGGTCTAAATTATTTAACCTACAGCTAGCTTCTTCTATATTAATTATTTTTATATTATTTATAGCAATCTCACAACTATTTCGGCAAGTGAGTGGGGATGTAAATGGTGATCAAAATAAGTCAGTAACATCAGTAGTTATGCCTGACATTGATCCCACTAAAAATTGGGCTTATCCAGTAAATGTTCCCAGAGTCAGAGCTTTTCTAGATACGATCGCTGTCACAGAAGGAACAACAGGGCCAAAAGGTTATTATCGTCAATACACAGGTAGTCATTTCTCTAGCTTCGAAGACCATCCCAGAGAACTGAAATGTGCCGATAGCAATAGCAAAGAACTTTGTTCTGATGCTGCCGGTAGATATCAGTTTTTGAGTACCTCCTGGGATAGGTTTGCTCCTGTGGTCAAAGCTAAGAATTTTAGTCCTACCTATCAAGACCTTGTAGCTATAGAATTGATTCGAGACAAAAATGCTCTGAAAGATATTGAAGAAGGGAGAATAGAAGAAGCTTTTAAAAAGTTACATATGGTCTGGCCTTCATTTGGAGAAACTGAAACAGATGTGGAACGAATTATGCTGAAACTTGTAGGAACTTATGAACAGAAATTGGCTCTTTATCAAGTCAAAAGTCAAAAGTGAAAAGTAATCCCTGACTGACTTTGAGTATTTATCAATATCCACACTCTATTTATGGCTTACTGATTAAATATAAAAGTATTGACACATAAAGGTCTTAGCCTATTTTTGTCGAAAAAAACACCTGGTTTTTGGTCCTTCAAGCTCAAAAAGCTAGTATTTTAGCCACTCCCATCCCAGAAAAATCAAGGGACAAATATATCCGGCTATCTCCATTTCCCCCAATACCTTTGACTTGAGCTGATAGCTTAAAGCTATATTTAAGCTTTTTTTGCACTATCTAAACTTTTGTTTTATTTTTTCAAGGTCTTGCCATAGTTCCTCAACCTGTAAATAAGCGAATATGGCTGAAATTTTTCCTGCTGTTTGTAGAGCAATGATATAATTTACTTTATGAGAAAATTCTTGTAATTTCCCATTAAAAGCTATATTTTTTGGAGTTTTTTTTCCATAATAAGAACTTTGTGGATAAAGAAAGTCATGCTGATTCATGTTAGTTGCTCCCTAACTTATTGGAGACAGTTTATAATTTATAGGAATTACCCATGAAAGCTATTGGTAGGGTGTACTTCGCTTCGCGACTTGAATTGCGCGCTTCGTAACGTACCTAAGGATCTACATATCGTACCTTTGCGTAAGTTCTGATTTAATTAATAAAGATTTTAAGTTCTATTTTTCTCTTGAATATAAGCAATCCTATTTAACAAGGTGTGTAGCTCTTTTAGCTTTCTAGTAATTGCTCCGGTGAATTGGACAATTAGCTATCATTTCCTCAGCTTCTTCTTAAACAATATATTTATGGTACAGTCGAGGTAAATTGTTAATTGTCATTAATCTCAGGTTTGTTGACAAAAAGGAAGCTCATCTTTGTTGAGCATGTTTTGCTCAACGCTTGATAGAGCAAGCTTTTCAACCCTTATGATCATCTATGCCTTAGGGTTAAGTCTGACAGCGCTTTCCGTTGTTATAAGGTACACCTACCCAGGCAAGATGCCCCCACTATCTGATTTTTACGATTTGCCCTGTACATCATTTGCCCGAAATCTCCTATGATATCTTTTAGTGAAGATAATTTCGCCAACTACCAAAATCTAGGCAAAGTCAAACAAACGCCTTTATGAGCACTAGCAATCGAAACCAGTCAGAAGTCAAAAGTCAGAAGTCATCCCTGACTAAGTTTGAGCATTTATAAATATCAAGAGATTTGTTTCAGCTGCTATATCTTTCAATTCTTCTTTCTTAAAGATAGCATAGAAAATTATCTCCTTTGATTTAGGTTTGCTGTTATGATTCAATTATCATAAGGGATTTAGAAGATAACGTTGACATCCTCCCCGGCCTAACCGTACTGAGTTTCCTACCGAGCCGTAGCCCCTCGGCGGGTTGACATTTCACAGGCTACTGCTACTTTGGCAGTAGTCTTATGCTCGCATCAATGTCCGTTTTTTGTCTCGGTATGCCCACCCGCGACTAATATATTTCTTGTGAACTAAAAAGCATCACAACATAATCTGGGAAAAAAATCAACTAAAAAGTCGCCCTAGAAGGGGCAGGCTTTAAACCCAATTTTTTGGTAAGACATAGTTCTGATTATCCTTTCCCTTTATCTTGACAATTTTTACTTATTTAAAATATTTTATTGTTCTAAACTATTTTGATCTTCTTGAGCAATATTTAAATTTTTCTTAGACTGTTTCAAGTTTTGCCAAAGTTCCTTAAGTTTTTCGTAAGCTTCTTCTGAAGAAATTTTCCCACCAGTTTCTAAGCCACAAATGAGACTAGTTCGTTGGGCAAATTCCTGTAAGTTAGCATTAAATAGTAAATTTTCTAGAGTAAAATCACCGTGATAGGGACTGCGAGGGTAAAGAAAATCATCGTTAATTGCCATTTTTTTTCTCTATATCTGGGGTTAGGACTAGCCGAAAAGTTGGAATAATTGTATTATAAACAGGACTTAAGCCAAGGCTCTATATATAGAGCGTTGGTCCGTTACGAAGCGCGCAATTCAAGTCGCGAAGCGAAACACACCCTACTGGCACATCAAGCTTAAAATCAGGCAATAGGAAAATGGCAAAATCTAAGCTATATATTGTTTTTGCTAAAATCCTAATACAACATTTAAGGCTTGACGCGCTATTACCAATAGCATTCATGGGTAAGTTCTAATAAATAACAATTGTTCTCAATTATATAACTTCAACCAATAACTCACCGTAAAAATATCTGAAGATATTTACACTATAATTATAGCACTATCATTATAGCTTATAGCCTTTGGGTAAGCTCTATCTACTATCTATTCCCTAAAGCCCTAAAACTTTTGATATCACTATGCATTTAAGGGATAGAGAACTGAAGTTGATTTTTTGAGTGCTTCATAAAACTGAGATAAAATGTAATAAATAAGTAATAAGTTCATGTTTATAGCCCACATTTAGTGCTGCAAATATACTACAAGAGGTTTTTTTAAGTGTAGAATGTTGTTTTATAGCCTCTGTGTTTACTAAGAATTAGCAATTAGCAAGCAATTAGCAGCTTTGTAATATGTATTTTTATTTATAAACTTCATAGTTATTATTAGATAAGGCTTTCAAGAGTAAACCTAATATACTACATTTTTACTAGGGGAACCACTATATATAGTAGGGGTAACAGCTATCAGCCACTACAAATAGTGTATATTTTCAGATTTGGGGTAAGCCCTGAGAATTATGAAAATATACTATCAGGACTTACCCAAGGGCACTAATTTTAGTGGCAATGTCTTGAGAAAGACGAATTTATGTCCCATATATATCCGTACTATGTAAGTCCTGTTTATATAATATCATGCCCGGTTGAATAGGTATAAATAAATTAGGAAGAAATAGGGGCGAACGGTAGTTTCGCTCTACCAATAGCGTTCATGGGTAACTCCTACTTCAAAAACTCGAAAACTGCTCTCAACCTGAATCTAACAAAATCAGGAAATTTAATGATTTCCTGACTTGATTTATATCCAACTACTTTCCCATATTCCGCTTCATTCTTTCCAATTCTTCATCTGTTTCCAGGCTTTTAAACTGTTCCTCTAATTGGTCAAATAAATTATCAACATCATAGGAACTGTTTTGATTCCAGCCATCAGTTTCCCAATGCCTTTCATTCCTTGCAGCATAACGAGTAGCCTCAGCTTGAACAGCTTTGGCTCGTACCTCCTCACGACGTTGTTTAATCTGATAATAGAGTTCTTTTGCCTGCTGAATATGCTCCTCGTATCCTTGCATTTGTCCCCACTGTTGATTGCCTTGTCGCAAAAAAGATGCTTCTCTTTCCTGGGCAGCCTGAACTAAATCTAGTCTATTAGCTATTTGTGCCTTTTCAATTCGGTTATGCCAACGCTTAACTTCTTGAGCTGTCGAGAGAATATCTTGCTCTAATTTTTTTTCTTGGCGTTGGAGTTGTGCGACGAGGCGCAGAGTGTCTTCTTCTTGTTGTCGAAGTTGCTCTTCAAGTGCCTGTAGTTCTAGATGGGGGTTATTCTGCAGGAACTCTTCAAGTCTGTTTTCGAGAAATTGGCTGAAATCGTCAAATAAACCCATAAGTTATTTCAGTTATTAGTTATTAGTTATTAGTTGAGGACTGACCCATGAACGCTATTGGTAGAATATGTTTTGCTGACGCAAAGCGGAGCAAACGCTTCGCGACTTGAATTGCGCGCTTCGTAACGCACCAAGGCTCTATATATAGTACCTTGGCGTTTATTAGTTCATGACTTACCCACGCTTCACCTTGAAAACGCAATATGTAGGGGCTAATGGCATTTGCCCTCACCCTCGTGCAGTTCCCGTGGGTAACTCCTGTAGTTATTAGTTTAGGACTTACCCATGAACCCTATTGGTAGGGTGCGTTAGCCCTAGCGTCACCCACCAAGGCTCTATGTATAGTGCCCTTGCGTAAGTCCTGTAGTTATTAGATATAGTCATTCTGGTTTAGATTGAGACAAGGTTTTCTTGCTGTGAGAGGGTAGGCGCTAAAAAAGTTTCCCATTCTTATTCGGAATGACTATATCTCCAGAAAAGGTTCTCAAACCCTTCCAATGCTGTTCTAAAATCTGCATTTTGGAGAGGTCCATTAGTTAGTTCCATAAATAACTAAAATTGTTGCCCTACAAAAACAGAACGAACTTCACCGTTACGGCGAACCACAGCTTCCTGGTTTACTACTTTCACAAGACTCCAACCGCTACTGCCAATCTTTTCCCCCACATATATTCGACGGGCTACACCATCAATTTCAAACAGAGCAGCAGAACGTTCCCCTAATTCTAAGATCCCTACTAAGGTATTAATAGGAGTTTGAATTTGACTGGGTACTACTGTTTCTGTTCCAGGTATTTTTGCTGGTATGGCTGGGGGTAATGATACCGTCTGTGTTGGTATTTCAGTTTCTGGTTTAGCTTCTACTTTTGTTTCTAATTGTAGTTCTGAGTTGTTTTCTGGTTTGGCTTGTGCTGTGGTTTTGCCTGGAGGCTTCAGTTTTGTTTTTGCTTCAGCTTTCTCTGAACTAGAGTTATTAATCTTAGCTTTAGTTTCTGGTTTGACGTCTGTTTTGATAGTTACTTGTGCTTCCGATTTTTTGTGGACCCTTTCAGCAGCTTCTGTGGAAGCTTTAGATGCAGATGCTGCTGATAGCTTTGGGGAAGGGGTCTCAGATTTTGGTGTAACTGCTACCGCTGTTGGAATAGGAGGAATTACTACTACTTTAGTTTCAGGAATAGTTAGAGCTTCTTTTGCTACTTGTGCTTCCATCAGATCGACTAGTCGATTAAGTGGTAAGAGTAGGCTAGTATTTATGGGTGGATTAGCTGGTACTGGTACTGTCGGTAAATTATGACTAGATGGAGCAGGTGGTACACCCGGAATTTCTTGTTGTTTCTGAGTTGCCTCTTTTTGCTCGATCATTTTAAGCGATCGCTCGATATAATCTGCAAATTTGGCATCTGTTACTGCTTTAGGACTTAATTTTTGTACTGATGAATCTGGCTTTTCTATATAGCCTAAATAGCCTAAAATTTTATCAAATCCTCCTCTAGTTAGTAACCACAAAGAAAGAGTTACTAATATAGATGTAAAAGCTGCCCCTAAAAGTAATTTATCTAATGATTGATTTTCTTTTTTTGCTACTTGTGCCTCAGCTAATTTGACCTTTTCTTCTTTCTCAGTATCTTCAGATACAGTCTTCTCTTCAGACAAAACTATTTGAGGTATTTTAATTGGTGTCAAAGAAACAACTTCTGGTCGAGTTATTTCAGTTGGTAAGCGACTACCACCATTTAATACTCGGTCAATATCATTGAACAAGTCTTCCATCAAATTTTCAGCAAGACTGTCTATAGAGATAGGTTCTTTAAGCCTAGTCTTTGGGAAATTTTCTGTGGTTTTTTTGTTGGTTGTCATCTAACATCCTCCAGTAATTAGGTTTAGTCAGGTATCGCTAAAGTCAGAAAGCGCCAAGTCAGAAGTTATTAGGGAGATGGCCATTTTTTTCTACATTTGCAGCACGGACTGTTACTGTTAGGACATTCTCACACCTCTCAAACTTAGTTCATCCTGCGAATTTAAATTCTGAGTTGAGGTATACCTCTTTATTTTCTTAACTTCAGCATCTGTACTGTCAATTCTAAACTCTCCTCATACAAAATATCCCGCCCCCAACGTTGTAACTGTTGTGTAATTAAAGCTTCTGCTTTCTGATCGCTTAATGCTGTTACCTGCTCAGTCAAACAAGACTGTGCCTTACCCCCAGACTCTAACCGCATACAACCAGTAGTCTCAGAACACAAAATTGTGCAACAATCAATATTAGCATCTGGATTACTCGAACCTAAACGCAAACCTACTAAATCTCCAGGAATCTCACCAAAGTCAGCAGTAGGAATAGCTCCTAACTCAGCTAAAATTTCTTGATCATTACACCCAGTAAATTTGATATGGATAATATCATAGTCACCACCTAATTCTGTATAAGACACTGGTTCCCAATTTAGACGACTAGCAAACCAACCTAAAAACATTAGTGCTTGAGCAGTATTTCCTTTTTCATAGTCAATTGTAATAATGTCAACTTCCCATAAAGCTGCCCGACGTTGGGGAGGATCAAAAGTCGCAGCAATTAATTCTTGCCAAGCTGATAGACGATGCCAGTTAAGATCAGCAATATAAGTTTCGTTTTCAATCAACTCGTACATCCTTAAAAATTCTGATTCGGGATCAGAAAAGTAACAGGAGTCCATAATTATGCAGTTGCTCGCCTCACACAAACTACGAAATAATTTTTGCTCTGTGTTAGGGGTTGCTTTCCACCAGACAAATTTCGGTAGATTGGGAATCATTAATGATTTTATTGTTTTCTCTACCCTTTGCATTGCTGATTTTGTTCCTCGCAGGGTGACATATTCACTGCAAACTAGATTGGAGTTACTTTGCTTCTGAATTGGACAATAGGCAGATACTTGAGCTGTAACTCCTCTATCTTTTTCCCCCATAGTTGGACATAGGGTTATAACCCGACTGGGATTTTGAGTAGCGATCATATCTGCCATACTAAACCCCCTAAGATTAATATTTGTGACTTTTTGACGGTCTTCTGCTTGTTTAGCAAATTCTTCCCGCAATTTAGTTAGGGTTTGGGGATCTACTCTACCTGTTATTGTCAGTTGATAAGCTTTTTGTGCTTCTCTAATTGCATTCCTGGTTTGTGGCCCATGAATACTATCAATTGGACCATTATAGAATCCTAGTGCCCCTAGCAATTGTTGGAATTCTTCTGGTTCATAAACTACTATGCTAAAGGTGGCAGCTTTAGTAGCAATAGAAGTTGCTTTACCTTGATTTTGACTCAGCCAGATTTTACTTAGTTCTTCTTCTATTTCTCCTAGGGAGATATCTTTTGGTCGTTGTAAGGCAACAATGGGTGTAGTCATCTTTTTGTTTGTCCTTCAATGTTAATTTGTGTTTATGGCATATTGAATAATTTTACGACTTACCCATGAACCCTATTGGTAGCGTGTGTTTTGCTGACGCCAAGCGGAGCGAACACTTCGCCACTTGAATTGCCCACTTCGTAACCCACCAAGCCACTATATATAGAGCCTTTGCGTAAGTCCTCTAATTTAATAGGTTATACCCTTTCACAGAAGTCAAAGTTTAGAGAAAAAACTATTCTAAATTCTAAATTATAGCTTACTAATACGTGGTTTAAATGAGTATTAACTTATTCTCTTAAGCATATCTCTAGATTAAACTAACATAACTCCACGTTCACCTGAAATATTTGCTTCATATTCGTAAAGAAAAAAATTTTTTGCTTTTATATATCCCCTTTATTTATCTCTTATTATTAACATAATCTGGATTTGTAGTCAACTTGCAAGTAGAAGTACAAATTTAGTTCAAGGATTGATAAACTACAGACTTATCACTATGATTTTTTACAAATCCTCTACTTTGCATTACCTGCTCAAATAATTCTGTAGACACACTATTTTCCACAGACCAAACACCCGGTTTATTTAATTTTCTACACAAAATTAATTCGGCAATACCACCAGTACCAATGCCCGTAACAGTTGCAGTGTCTTTATATATAATTGACGAGCAAAAATTATCTTTTGCTCCTGACTTTTTGCCAATCACTTTTGCTTGAATTACTACACCAGTACCGCTATGTTTATCGCTAACTTGAGTCATTTTATAACTGACTTGAGACAAAAATTCTATTACCGCTGAATTTTTTAACCAACTAACAGGAAATAAATGAGCAGTCATCCAAGTTAGATGATTATAAAAGTCGGGAAAAGAACCAAACTTTGTAGTTACAGTCTTCACAGGAAAAGAATTAGCTAAAGTTAAAGATTCTGGCATATTAAACCAGTAAACTCCAATTTTACCATAGGGAGATGGAAACTTAATAACTTCGCGATCGCTATAAGGCTTAACAGATTGCCATTTACCATTTATCCAGGCATCAAAATGACTTTGTAAACCTAAAAAAGTAGTCCGCATAACTGTTACTCCTGCTCCACCGGAGCCACCTACGACATAACTTAAATGTATCTCCTCTGGTTCATCAAATTGTTCTATAGATTTACGAGATAAACTATTAGAAATTCCTGGGAAAATTCCGGTGTTAATAATCGCTGTAACTCCCGCTTTTTGCGCAGCTTTAGAATATTCTAAGGCTTGATAAGTGAAATTTCGACAATCACTAATATCTACATAATTAATGCCAGCTTCGATGCAATTTTTTAGAACATTCCCATCTCGATTATGAAATGGACCTGCACAGTGAATAACTAAACTTTTTGAGGATTTATTGTAGGAATTAATAATCTTTTTTACTCTTTCTTTGTCTCCTAAATCTAGAGCTACATATTTTACTCTAGAAATATAAAATTCTTTGAGATTTACTTTTGGTTTACGTCCAGTAATAGTAATTTCTGAGTTGGTATAATTTGCTAAGTCTCTAGCAACACTACTCCCTATTCTGCCGTATCCACCTATGATTAAAACTTGGTTAGTCATTGAAACTCCTATCCATTCATTTTTTGACTTGAACTACCTGAAGACTACCACCAGCATATAAAACAGGTAATGGTGAGTCAGTATCAACTAAATTAAATCCTACTTTTTTCAATAATTCCAATATATTTGTATTAATAAAACTCCAAGAAGTTTCAGTTTCAAATAACCATAAAAATATGGCAAATCCAGGCCAAAAACAAAGATTAGTCGGACTGTGAAAATCAACAAAAGTAAAAATTCCACTAGGCTTCAGAATTCGGTAAACTTCTTGCAGAATTTGCTGTAATTGTTCATAATTCATCTCATGTAAAGCAGCACTTGTATGTACTAAATCAAATTCATTATTTGAGAATGGCATGTCCTCAGCAAAAGCCTCAACATATTTTGCCGATGGTACATTTTTTTTAGCTCTATTTATTGATACTGGTGAAGCATCTAATCCTGTAACATTTTGTGAGTATTTAACCAGAACATTAGTCCCTTGACCACTACCACAACAAAGATCCAGTATCTGAGTATTTTGCTTAATAGTTAACCCCTTTAACCCTAGTTCGCGAAAGCGAGTTTCTCCCCCAACGCTTAGGGATGCTAAACGGGAAATTCCGTCATACAACCATTGATATCTATAGCTCCAGTCTCTTAAAATTGTTGCCATTGGATTTAAAAGTCAAAAGTCAAAAATAAAAAAACAAAAGTCAAAAAAGTAGAAATTAAATTTATACTTAATCACTTAAACAAAATAGATTTGTCCTTATGGTTGACTCTACATTATTCAGAAAATATAATTAACAAAATATAAATATGTTAAATTTGGTAACAAATATTAAAATGGGAGTATGATTAACAATATGAGTCGTGTGGGAGTATTATTACTTAATTTAGGTGGGCCAGAACAACTGGAAGATGTGCGCCCCTTTCTATTTAATTTGTTTTCTGACCCAGAAATTATTCGTTTGCCCTTTCCTTGGCTACAGAAACCTTTGGCATGGTTCATTTCTACGATGCGTTTTCAAAAGTCTCAGGAAAATTATAAGGAAATTGGCGGTGGCTCTCCACTAAGATCGATTACAGAAGAGCAAGCTTTAGCTATTCAACAACAGTTAGAAGAAAAAGGATTACTGGCTCAAGCTTATATAGGAATGCGTTACTGGCATCCTTTTACAGAAGAAGCTCTCGCTAGAGTTAAGCGCGACCAAATAGAAAAGTTAGTAATTCTGCCACTATATCCTCAATATTCTATTAGTACCAGTGGTTCAAGTTTTAGATTACTTGATAAACTGTGGCAAAAAGATCCAGAACTAGAGAGAATAGAATATACTGTTGTTCCTTCTTGGTATCAACGACCAGGATATATTCAGGCTATGGTAGAATTAATTGCTCAAGAATTAGACCATTGTCCAAACCCAGAGCAAGTACATATCTTTTTTAGTGCTCATGGTGTACCGGTGAGCTATGTTGAAGAAGCAGGAGACCCTTATCAGGCAGAAATTGAAGACTGTGTAGATAAGATTATGAAAACTTTGAATTCCTCTAACTCTTATACCTTAGCTTATCAAAGTCGGGTCGGCCCGGTGGAATGGTTGAAGCCTTACACCGAGGATGCTATTCAAGAATTGGCTGCTGGTGGAGTTAATGATTTATTGGTAGTTCCTATTAGTTTTGTTTCTGAACATATTGAGACTCTCCAAGAAATTGATATGGAATATCGTGAAGTGGCCGAAGAAGCTGGAATTAGTAATTTTTACCGAGTACCTGCTCTGAATACTCACCCAGTATTTATTAATGATTTAGCAGATTTGGTTATGGAAGCTTTAGATGCTCCAAATCATGATTTTTCTGATGCTATCCAAATGAAAAAAATTATCAAAATGTATCCCCAAGAAAGATGGCAGTGGGGGTTAACTACTACAGCAGAAGTCTGGAATGGGCGGTTAGCAATGCTTGGCTTTTTGGGTTTGTTGTTGGAGCTAATTACTGGTTATGGTCCCTTACACTTGGCTGGTTTACTATAAATATTGGGGCGTTTGGCATCTGATGATGCCCCCTTCTTTCTAATTAACTCACCTTACGTACTTATTCATATGTTAAGTTTTAGTAGGTTTGGTGGTTTCAGGTTTAAGGTTAACAGAAAGAATGAACATGATTGAAGGAAAAAGTTATCAAGATTTAACGGTGTGGCCAAAATTAATGGGTTTGGTGGTAAGATGTTATCAATTTATTAATTTTTAAGCTTGATACCTGCACACCTGAAATTAACAACTAATTCTATTTTTGCTCTTAACATCAGTAATTAATTTTAATCAAAATTACTACTATTAGTTTGTGGACGAAGACCACCAACTCGTTTTCTCTTTCCTGAATACCATCGGTACCAATCTTGATAACTACGAATAGCTAGCCATAATAATAATAAGGCAATTAATCCTCCATGTTGTGGCGCGTCGAAGGCAAAAATTACTAGGAAAATACAGAGGATGTCTTGAGATAACAGCATCCAAATAGGTAAGCCCCGCCATCGAAAAAAATATCCAATTTGAACTAGTTGCAGCACTAAGGCAAGTAAGCCTCCCACAACTCCAATAATTATAATTAACCCATTCTCTACATGAGTAGCTTTAGCGATCGCCATACTCATAATTGTTCCTACTATTGGACTAAATATAGCTTGAATTAAGTTGAGAATGCGTTGGCCTAAGAGTTGTTTTGAGGCAAATATTTCAAATAAGGACCAACTAACTAAAATTCCCAGAACTATTTGCGGGGAAATTTTAGACAGTAAAGGAACCTCTGTCCATAGGTCGTTTTGCAATAAACCTATTAGCAGCAGGGGTAATGCTATTCTAATGCCTGCTGCTGCTGATGCAGACAAAGCAGCTAAGATTTCTACCATACAGTATGAAAAAAGTATAATTATTATATATGATATATTTTTTCCCTGATTTTTGCGAGGCATTTATGGGGGTTTAGGAGTTTATGTTAGCTACGTTTTTTATCCTCTATTATTCCCCTTTTTTGGGATCAGAAAAAATATCAAAATGAACCTCGAATAGTTATAATTATTGGGCACAAAAGTGAAAAATTATAAGCTGGTTATAGCTCTTTTAAATGAGGTCAGGATAAATTATGAACATATTGTAGTGTGGGTATTTTGCCCTGGTCAGTATACCTCACGAAAGTGAAATCCTCTCTATGTCCTATCTTTGGATGAATCTTGATCAAAAGAGGAAAAAACTGAGTTTCTGGGCTCCCTTCCTTAAATCCTTGTGGTAGAAACCTTCTTGATTTAATCTTGGATTAAGGCTATGAATTATAAACTTATTCTAGGAATTAATTTGGTATTATTACCCTGATTATTGTTTTTTAAACTACTAAATTTCTTACTATAACCAGGTTACGTAATTCCTGTACCAATATAATTTTTTATAGAAAGAGGTCTTTATGTCAAATTCTTTATTTGATGATGCTAGTTGTAGGTTAGAAAGAGCTTTAAAATATGTCTCTCTTTCCGACGATACAAAAGAAAGACTCAAATATCCTAAAGCTACTTTAATAGTTTCAATTCCTGTTCGGATGGATGATGGTTCATTACGGGTTTTTCAAGGTTATCGAGTTCGTTATGATGATACAAGAGGACCGACAAAAGGTGGTATTCGTTATCATCCAAATGTATCTATTGATGAGGTGAAATCTTTAGCTTTTTGGATGACTTTTAAATGTGCTGTCGTCAGTTTGCCTTTCGGGGGGGCTAAAGGTGGCATTACTGTTAATCCTAAAGAATTATCTCGGATGGAGCTGGAACGTTTGAGTCGGGGATATATTGATGCGATCGCTGATTTTATCGGCCCTGATACAGATATTCCTGCACCAGATATGTACACTAACCCGATGATTATGGGCTGGATGATGGATGAATACAGCATTATTCGCAGACAATTAAGCCCAGCAGTTATTACGGGGAAACCTGTCAGCATTGGTGGTAGTTTGGGTAGAAATACGGCAACGGCAACGGGGGCTTTTTTTGCTATTGAAACTATTATGCCGAAGTTTGGATATATTCCTGAAAAAACTACGGTAGCAATACAAGGATTTGGTAATGCGGGGGCGTTCTTGGCTGAGCTCCTTTGCAAAGCTGGTTACAAGGTTGTTGCGGTTAGTGATTCTCAGGGTGGTATTTATTCTTCACAGGGTTTAGATATTCCAAGTATTCGTCAATATAAAGAATCTAATAAGCAGATACAAGCAGTTTATTGTCAGGATAGTGTTTGTAATATTGTTGAGCATAAAGTTTTGACTAATGAAGAACTTTTAACTTTGGATGTTGATATTTTAATTCCTGCTGCTTTGGAAAATCAAATTACTGAGGCAAATGTTAAAGATATTCAGGCAAAATTTATCTTTGAAGCTGCTAATGGTCCGACTACTTCTGCTGCAGATATAATTTTAGAAGACCGTGGAATTTATGTATTTCCTGATATTTTGGTTAATGCTGGTGGTGTGACTGTCAGTTATTTTGAGTGGGTGCAAAATCGTAGTGGTTTATATTGGACTTTGGATGAGGTTAATCAAAGATTAAAAGCAAAAATGGTGGCAGAAATAGAGAATATTTGGCAAATATCTCGGGAGTTATCTATTTCTATGCGAACTGCTGCTTATGTGCATGGTTTAAATAGATTGAGTGAGGCAATTAATGCTAAGGGAACTAGAGCTTTTTATTCCAAAAGGTAGTTTATTTTCTAAGTATAGAAAGTACGGATATTAAAATTTAAATATTCTTTAAATATTTCTATTGCGAGCATCTTCCCTGCAATAGATGTAGCTCGCTAAGGGGGAATATCCTGTATATTTGCCCCTTGATTTTTCTGCTCTTATCTGCTATGCATCATACAATTAGTGCTTTTATATGAGTTCTGAAATATTTATCACCCTGGGGATTAAATATGGCATTATCAGGTTTTGAAATCGAAGAACTATTTGAAGCTTTATTAGATGCTTATAGAGACTATAATAAGCTTCAAAGAATGGTTAGATTTAAGTTGGGAGAAAATTTAGAGAGATTTGCCGGGAAAGGTGATTTAGAAACGGTTGTTTTTAATTTGATTGAGTCAGCAGACGCTAGGGGAAAGTTACAGGATTTGATTGTAGGAGCTTATGAGCAAAATCCTAATAATCAAAAGTTGAAATTTTTTTTTCAAACAATCTCAAAAGACTTTCAGAAAAGGTTGATTTTAGATTCTGATTTGACTACCATTAGAAATTTTGGTCCGAATATTGATTGGCATGGAAAAACTGATGAAGTTGAGTTACAAGGATTATTTAAAAAACAACCTGATTGGTATGATGTAGGTTTTTTGCAAACAATTATTGAACAGGCTAAATCAGTTTGTCGGGTTGATTTAACAAGTCTCAATATTACAGCAACAGGAGTATTAATTGGTTCTAAATATGTTTTAACTAATTATCATGTGCTCAAACTGAATGAGAATGATAATTTAGAGTTAAATGCTAAAAATGTTCGTCTTAATTTTGGTTGTTTTAGTTTAAATGATCATAGATTAACAACATCAAGATATTTTGTCTTAGATTCTGAAAAGCCGATTATTTCTTTTAGTCCTGTAGAAAAATTAGATTATATTTTATTGCAGCTTCAAGAAACTTTTACTAAAATTTTAGATTCAGAAGATATAAGGATTAAACCTGCTCAGTGGGAGCCTAATATTTCCCTCTCTGAAGCTGATAGTATTAATATCCTACAACATCCTAATGGAGAATCTATGAAACTTTCTATTACTTGTGATGGAATTACTGGAGTTTATCCTTATAGTGGATTAGTTCAGTATATTAATAGAACAGCAGGGGGTTCTAGTGGTTCACCCTGTTTTAATGAAAATGGTAAATTAGTGGCTTTACATCATGCTCAACGTTCTAAATCTTTTGGCACTATTCGTGAAGGTATTTTGTTTAGCTCTATTTATCATGATTTAGCTCAAAAATCAATTAAACTTAACTAAATTCTGTTTACTAAATTATTAAATTACTGAAAAATATGAGCCGTTGTATTGTTGAAACTGAATTACAAAGTTCAGGAAATAAATCTGATGTGGATAATTATTTAGACAAGATAATGAAATATATTCCTTCAGAAATAGTGGGAGTATGGATTACTATTAAAACTATGGTTGAAGGAAATGATAATGTTCCTGAAAATAGTATTTTATGGGGAATATTTATATTTTGTTTATTTTTAACTTTTGCTTATATTCGTTTATTGCCGGCAGGGTTCAAAAGGAAGCCTACTGTTAAACAAGGGATTATTTCGGTGGGGGCATTTATGATTTGGGCGATCGCTATTGGTGGAAAACCATTTATTTCTATTAGTTGGTATCAGCCTATTTATGGCTCAATATTAATGGTACTTTATACAGTAGTTATTCCTCTAATTCCTCTAGAAAAACGTAAATTGAGTTAATTAAATAAGCACAATAATGAAGTTATCTCAATCTGAAAGAAAATCTCTATTTGAAGCTTTACAATATGGCTATCGAAGCTATGATTCCCTCAGAATTATGGTCAGATTAAACCTAGACCAAAATCTAGCAAATATTGCTCAAGTAGGGAATATTGAAATTGTTATTCTGGAATTAATTGAATGGGCTGAAAGTAAATATAAACTATTAGATTTAGTTTGGGGAGCTAATAATGGAAATCCTGATAATTTGCAAATCAGAAACATAACTTATAAACTTTTCTACATTACCCAAACACAATGGGAAAAGTTAGATAAATTACTTTCTCAGATTCATCCTACTTATTTAGATTTGGCTGTTCAGGAAAGCTTTCAACCGAAAGAAATTGTGGAAGTTGATTCTAGGTTAATTAATTTACAATCTTTTGATGCTGAAAAAATTAAAGATATTTTAAAAGATAATTTAATTAAAAAACGAGAGCAAAGTTTACGAGAAATTCCTGTGATTCTAGAATTTGTTGATTATTTAAGCAGAATGCGATATGACAAAATAAATAGAGCTCTTCAGGCAAATTTATCAAACTCTAATTCTCCTCCTCCTAAATCTACTATTGGCAATGAATTTAAAACATGGGTTGTAGAAGTTTCTAATCAACTGAATATTCAATTAGAGACTCAAGAACAAAAGAAAAGTCTATCTAATTTGAAAAAATGGGTTTCAAAATTTATTAGTAGACACCAGGAAAAAAATACTCCATCAAAGACTCAAGAAAAAAAGAAAAGTCTATCAAAGCCATTGCCAACAAAAAAAATAAAAATTCAGCCTTATTTATTAATTAGTTTAGAAGATACTGGTTCTGATTTGTTATTACAAGGTGAGTTAGTTCTACAAAAAAATGATAATGATAAGATCGTGAAACAAGAACCTATTTATATTCAGGAGCAAACACAAGCTGTTAGGTGTGCTGATAACTTAGAAATAATAGGACATTATATTAAACAATTTATTCAGAAAAGTGCTTGGAAATTACAACGCTATAGTTCTCGAAATAGTAATATTACATTTAAAGAGTCAATTATTGTTGAATGGTTTTTGCCTATTAAATATTTTTTAAGGCCCATGGAAGCTGTCCCTTTACCAATACAAGATTCAACACTATTTGCTGGAGAAAGTAAAAAGCTTTGTTCTGACTATCCATTAACTTTTAGAGTTTTGGAAAGATTTGAAACTTATCAAAATAATCCTGAATATTCACGGAGATTAGAAAATAACTGGAAAGAAGTAAATGATTTTTTTATATCCCAGTCACCATTAACTTCAGAAGTCATTGAAAATAAATTTGAACATCATGATCGCTATGAAAAATGGAAAATACTAGAAGCACGTTTAAGAGACAATGAAAAAATAGGAATAAATATTATTTCACCTTTAAAAGGTTTTGAAGAAACTGCAGAAATTATGAGAGCAATTATTATGGCTGGCATTCCTATTGCATTATGGAGTATTAATATTAAAGATACTCCTGAGAAGCTAAGAAAAATTTTTCTGCAAATTTTAACTTCCCGAGATATTACAAATTTAACTAGTCTTTTAAATCGCATGACAAGGTTACGAAGACAAGCTTATATTGATGATAACTCTGAAGAAAAGTTAGGATATCGTTTAGGATTTTTATGTGATAATCCTTACCGAGTTCCATTACGATTTAAAGAGGATGATGCATATATTTGAGGCTAAAATTAACAACAAATAAGGAGTATAATTAATGAGTCATTGGCATTTATTTCAAGGGAATGGAATAAAAGAGAAAGGAGTTGAACAAAAGCTCTTAAATATAGAGCCTCCTCCTTGGCGTAATTTTGGAGATGGAACAGATATTGAAGTAAATGAAAAAGGAATTGACCGCAGATGGTTAGAATTAAGAAAATTAGCAATACAACAAAAAAAAGGATTGGAAAGAGGTAAAAATTTTCGACTTCCTCAACAACAAAATGAAGCAAAAGATGTGATTAATAGTGTTAATGCGGCAATTTATTTGAGAAGACCTTTATTAATAACTGGAAAGCCAGGTTCTGGGAAAACATCTCTTGCTTATGCTATTGCTTATGAATTAGGTTTGGGAACTGTATTGTCTTGGTCAATTACAGCAAGGTCTACTTTACAGGATGGCTTATATCGTTATGATGCTATTGCTAGGTTGCAGGATGCTCAATTGAAAAAAGAACAACATATTGGAGAATATATTACATTGGGTGCTTTAGGTACAGCGTTTTTACTTTCTCAGTTTCCTAGGGTATTATTGATAGATGAAGTTGATAAAAGTGATATTAATTTACCTAATGATTTACTTAATATTTTTGAGGAGGGAGAATTTATTATTCCTGAATTAATGCGTAGAAGTAAATCTGAAAATTTAGCAGAATTTCGACAACAATTTACAGTTTGGACACAAGATGAAGATAAGGTAGTTCTCAAAACGGGAAAGGTAAAATGTTCTGCTTTTCCTATTATTGTAATGACAAGTAATGGAGAAAGAGATTTTCCTCCCGCATTTAAACGACGTTGTTTAAGGGTGACAATGCCAGACCCAAAAGAGGAGGCTTTAAGAAGTATTGTCAAAGCTCATTTCGGAGATAAATTGTATAATCAAAAGCAGGATTATATTGGGGAATTAATTAAAGAATTTTTGCCTAAACAAGAGGATGGTGAAGCATTTGATAGAGCAACGGATCAGTTACTTAATACAATTCATATATTAACTCAATCAAATAGTCCTCAAGATGATAATACTATTAAATCTGTTAAGGAAATTTTATTTAAAAATTTAAGTCAATAAAATGAATAAAATGTTGAAATTTTCTAAAATTTTTACAAAATATTTAGAAAATATTTATAAAATGTAGCTCAGTAGGGTGCGTTAGGGGGCCAATATCTTTGGCAAATTGTCAATAGCTTCATTGCCGCCGTAACGCACCAATTTTAGTTTTTTGCTAAATACCTAAAACCTAACACTTAAAATCTAATACCTAATACCTAAAACCTAATACCTAACACCTAAAGCCTAATACCTAATACCTAATACCTAATCCCTAATACCTAAAACCTAA
>JAKQYF010000071.1 GCA_023356535.1 Trichodesmium sp. MAG_R03
CGAGAGTAATGAGCGCTACCTCATTAAACCTGACCTATGAAGTCACTCCCGTTCCCAAGAGGAGAGGAATTTAACCTCTAAGGATATATGAGTGATCATCCCTGATGACTATTAATCATTCGAGAGATGTGAACCATGTTGCCTAATGGCTTCTTTGGCTCAACGAATCGCACTCAGCAAACCCTAATTGGTCGACTCTAGTCTATATATATAACTAAATTTATATTATTTATTATTCTAACAATTGCAAAAGATAACAAGTTGTTGTATGGAAAAATTTAGATTATATTTCCTCCTGAAATCTTCCTCTGAATCTAGAGGCTATGTACTATAGGAGTAAACAAAAGAAAATATAGAAAAATAAACTGGACTAATTACTAATTAAAAATAGAGTAACAGCAAACTAGATTCAACTATATTGCTCTTACTTAGGGCAATATAGTTGGTCAAAAGTTAATTGTTTTCTTTTATTTTGGTAATGATATAGAAATTAAGTTATAGTTCTTCTTGCTTTTTTTAGAAAAGCAAGATAACCTATCCTAAGCCTAAATGACTAGAAGTGAGATGGATCTATAAAACTAAGTGGCCCATATCATTTTGACAAGCAAAAGGTTCAGGACATTTAAACGCTTTTCGATAGGAGGTCGTTCTATGAAACGAACATTTCCGAATAAAACTAAGTTTGTTCCTCAGTGTCAAATGAAGACAAAAGAAAGTATTGAACAGACAAAACAAACAAATATCGGTAGTAGCAAGGCTTGTTCCTCAGCTACAATGATTGGACTTGCTGCCATCTCAACTACAATGGGTGTATCAGGAATCTTCTTGTCTGGGGAAGGTGACTGTGCAATAGCAGTAGAACTTCCTCAAGTAGATACAAATCAACAATATTCTTCTGAAGTAAGAATTCCAGAATTAAATATTACTGGGGTTAATAGCTCAAAAGTTCTACTGCTGCAAAAATTGGGTTATGTAAACACTGAAGAAAATAGCAATTCTGAAGGAGGTATAACTCAACCTGAAATAGTTCTGCCCTCAGAACAAAAACTAGGAGATAGAGCTTTTTTATCTGTGGATCTTAAACAGAAAAACCTGAATCTAGGACAAAGCAATAAGTTGCCTCCTTTAGGAGCTCTCAGCAAAGTACAAGTTAAGCAAGCTAGCAATAGTAATAGCCATCTCGTTGAGCAGTTAAAAACAGGAATTAACCCTGTTCAAAAACAAAAAAAACCCCCGGCAAAAAGTTTGGTGGAGTGGAAGTATGAGAAGTTTGTTTCTGAATCTTTAGGAAATCCTTTTAATCCATCACAAAAGAAAATCCTAGAAAAAGATATATATCAGAAATCACAAAATTTAGTTGTGGCAAAATCAGTACTAGACATTGATAACCCTAAACTAAATAATAATTCTAGCCCTAAACAAGTAGCTGAGGATCAAGCCAATATTTCTCAAGAGTCGATTAAGACTAAAGGGACAAAACTAGAAGGAGTAGTAGTTCTTGATTCAGAGATAACATCTACAGGAATTTCTTTAGTCTATAAAGTGCGAGTCGGGGACACACTAAGTTTAATTGCTAATCAGCATAATGTATCTGTTGGATCATTGGCTAAAATTAATCAAATCAAAGATCCAGACGTAATTGAAGCTGCAAAATTACTGAAAATTCCTCAGGAACCATCTTTTACATCATTAAGTCTACCAATTTATAGAGATAGAAATTCTACAACTTCAGGAAAACAAGAATTTGCACAACCTTTCCTAGAAACTACAAACAATCACGCTGATTTTCGAGAAGCCAAGATATCTATTATAAAATCTGATTATTCATCATATAGTAGACCCAGTGTTAATGAACCTAAAGTTTCAATAACAGATAGTTCAAATCTTGTTTCTTCGTCTCAAGCTACAGACCAAGACTACCAAATCAATCACAAATCAAAAGAATTTATAACTTCAAGACAGTCTGTTAGTAAATATAGTTCCAAAACTTCCTTAGTTAATGGCAAAGTATGGCCTAATCATCTAAAATCAAAAGTATCTAGGTCAAATTTTTCGACAAAGTTAGAAACTCAAATCCATCTTAGTAATAACCAATCTGTTCAGTCATTGCTAGTCAACAGAGATATTCAAGATGGTGAATTAACACTAGTAACTCAAACCGATAATCAAGAAAATCCTTATGTCAATCGTTTAAGATCAGAAATTACTAGGCTACGAGAGGAATATAATGCTCAAAAATATTTTGAAGAATCTCAGCTGACCAATTCAGAATCAATAAATATTCCAGTACCTGAACCACGATCTTCAGAAGATAACCTATCTACTAATAATCAAGTTCCTATAGATAAAAATGTTAATAATGGATACTTAAAGCCAACTTATCAGCTAGAAATTAGTAACACTCAAACAAGACAATGGTCTGAAGAGATAGAAGCTAATCAACCAGAAAGAAGAAATCCTGCTATAGTTCTCAAAGAGTTACCTGTAGCAGATCAGATTAGTAAATCTCAAGAGTCATCGCTCATGGTAGCAGCACCAATAGGAAGTAATGCGGATCAGATTCTTAATACTCCTTCAATAGGAAAAATGGTTTCTCCAGATTGGCCACCTTTAGGTCAAGCTGATACTTATTTACCTGGTGACTCAATGCAATTTACAGGGTATACCTGGCCTGCGCGAGGAGTTCTTACCTCAGGTTATGGTTGGCGATGGGGAAGAATGCATAGAGGTATTGATATAGCAGCACCTACTGGAACACCAATTATTGCAGCAGCTCCTGGCATTGTTACCTATGCTGATTGGAATGGTGGAGGATACGGTAATTTGGTAGAAATTCAGCATCCCAATGGTAGCCTGACAATTTATGCTCATAACAGCCAAATCTTGGTTAAAAAAGGTCAAAAAGTGTCTCAGGGTGAGTTGATTGCTAAAATGGGGAGTACAGGGCGTAGCACTGGACCTCATTTGCATTTTGAAATTCATCCTAAGGGGAATGGAGCAGTCAATCCGATGGCTTATCTTCCTTCTGGAATGGCTTCTAATTAGCTAGAGTGCTGATTAGCCTCACACCACAATCTTTATAGATTCTCAGATTGTAGGTAAACAGTCCCTAAGAGAATAAATTATTGTTTATATTGCGGTATTCTGATATACCGCAGCTCAAATGACCGAACCGTACCTTCTCGGCGGGTTGTTAAACTCAGTTAGGTAAGTTACCTTTTTTGATGAATTTAGGTGAAAATTGGCTTTCTTTTTTAAGGCATAAGAAAAAAAACTATCTTTCCAAGTCAATTATCAAGGAATAAAAATAGAAAGTCGCCCTAGCAAGGCGAGGATTTCAGTCTAATTTCATGATCACAGAAAAAATCCTTAAAAGGTTGACGAAAATATAGTCATCCATGCTATGATTGTAGTGTGCTATTAACTAGGCTCAGTAGCTCAGTGGTTAGAGCAGGGGACTCATAAGCCCAAGGTCGCAGGTTCAAATCCCGCCTGAGCCATGAATATTTAAATCGCCTGTGGTAGGTCCGGCAATCTTCTGAAGGAGAGCATCGGGGTTAAACCCAAGCGCTATGTACGTGGTTCGTCCTAATTAATTATCAATGCTTCCTGAGTCGTTGACTCCTATAATTTTATTCTTCCTTTTGGCTTTTGAACTGTATTTTCATGTTACATGCCATAGTAAAGAATATAGGTTAAATTAGGGGTAGGGGTTAAGAAGTTAGGAGTCACAAGAAATAAAAATTATAGAGGAGGTAATAGTAAGGATAATTCCTGTATTTTTTTGTCATAGTTAGTCCTAAATTCCAAATTTGTGAGCCTAAAGCAACCGAAAAAATAGTGATTTTCACTCTCTTAATAAAGCTAAAAGCTTTATATGTCAATACTTTGATAATTAATCAGCAAATCCTAATTAGTCTTCACTAATAATCAAACAATCATTATTAACTTTAGATAGCATATTTGAAAATGCTGGTGTGTTATCCCCATTTTTATTAACTATTCTCCTTAGGGTATATCCACCAGAAGAGGAAAATCCAAATAATATATTCGTTCTATACCAAATATCTCCATTAGGAGTATTCTTATCTTGTTCTATTAAAAAATTGGCCAGAAATTTTGGCACCTTAAATCCTAATAATATGGGTATAATATGAGCTGATTTTAAAGTTTCATCATCAAAACGAAACTCGTAAGTTACACGAAAAAGCTTCACAAAATAAATTAAAAAACGTCCTGCAATAGAAGCATGAAATGTCCACTGTATGGGAGAAAAAACCTGAAGCAACAAAGTTAAGTTTTTAGCGTCCCATTGTGAGTTATACATAGTTATACAATCATCAGGAAGAGGGTTTCCATCCATAAAGAATACTCCCTGAAGGACTTCAGGTAAATCCTGAGATTGTTCTCCTATCATCCATGTTGCAATATTATTAAGTTGTCGTTGTTTAATTACCATAGCTAAGTTGTGGATAAAAGACATTAGAAAAAAATTATTAAAGGATTTCTCCATTTGTCGAGATAGATTAATTTTGTTTATTCCCTCTCTTCTTAGGCTATTAGGTATAGATATTCCCGACCCATAGCTATAGCTTATTAGATCAAGACTTTTAAGAATTAGTATAAAGTTGAGTTTAGGAAAATATAAACCTAGCTAAAACCCTTAGTCTGAAAGTCATGATAAGTTTTGAAAATTGGTTCAATAACAATATACTAAATTTGCTTAAACAGTAAGTGTGCTAAAATAGTATTTATTATTTTATTGTTTCGGCTATCCTAGAATGGTTATAGCAAATCTAAGCTTTTACAATAGTAAAAAAAATTATCAACTCATTTTAATTAAGGAGAAGTAAATCATGTCAGACGAATACCTGCGTGTGGGCCAAATAGCCCCAGATTTTACAGCTACAGCTGTAGTTGATCAGGAATTCGAGACAATTAAACTGTCTGATTATCGTGGTAAGTATGTGGTCTTGTTCTTTTACCCCCTGGATTTTACTTTTGTTTGTCCAACAGAAATTACAGCTTTTAGCGATCGCTACAAAGATTTTGAGTTACTTGACACTGAAATTTTAGGAGTTTCAGTAGACAGTGAATTTTCACATCTAGCTTGGATTCAAACAGATCGTAAGTCTGGGGGTATTGGAGATCTTAATTATCCCTTATTATCTGATATTAAGAAAGAAATTAGTGTAGCCTACAATGTTTTAGATCCAGAGGCTGGTATTGCTCTGCGGGGGCTATTTATTATTGATAAAGAAGGTATTGTCCAGCACGCAACTATTAACAATTTTGCTTTTGGTCGCAATGTGGATGAAACTATTCGAACTCTACAAGCTATTCAATATGTACAGATTCACTCAGATGAAGTTTGTCCTGTGGGTTGGAAACCGGGAGATAAAACTATGAATCCCGATCCAATTAAGTCTAAAGAATTTTTTGCTACTGTTAAATAAATGGTTTTATCTACCAGAGAAAGTACTTCATAATTTCCATAAATATTCACTTCAACACTGTAGCTGAGATTGTTGTAATCAAGGCTTTGGAGTTCTTAATTAGAAATATATTGTAATAAATGAAAGTTTGAAATTTTGATTTTTAATTAATTTTGATTATGCTAACTTCTTATGACTTTAGAGGTTTACTAAGTCAACGTTTTTTTGAAAATTTATTACCTATTCCAGGAATTTATGATTTGGATAATGGTAAAAGAACGCCAGATTTTGAATTACCGGATATTACCAATGGTAAGTTAGTTCGATTATCCAACTATTGGGGAGTAACTCCTGTAATAATTGCCTTAACTCGTATTTTTACTGAAAAGCAGTACTGCCCATTTTGTTTTCCTCATATTTTAGCTTTAAATAACAATTATCAAAGGTTTTTAGAGCGAGGAGTAGAAGTATTAATGATTACTAGTACCGATGAAAAGCAAAGTAAGACTATTGTAAATGATTTAGGTTTAAAAATGCCACTACTTAGTGATTCTAGCTGTCAGGTGTTTAAAAATTATAAGGTTGGTCAAGCTTTAGGGGCACCTTTATCAGGGCAATTTGTATTAGATAAACAGGGTAGACTTTGCTATAAGCATTTGTTTTCTTTTCTAGATTATAATGCCACTATTGAGGATTTGTTGGATATTTTAGATAATTAGGGCTTGCTGATTAAATAGAAAAGCATTTACACATCAAAGTCTTATCCTTTTTTTATCGAAAAAAGTGCTTAGTTTTCGGTCCTTCCAGATGAAAGAGTTAGTGTTTTTGGCGCTCCCTAGGCAGAAAAATCAATGGACAAATAGATCGGACTGCCTACTCCCCGGCTTCTTAAAAAGACTTTTTTAACAGACCCTGATTATAAGGCTTTCCATTATTATGCGGATTTAGTATTACATATAGCAACCCTATTTTTTTATGTCTTTATGTCAAATTTTTGATAGGTAGGACTTTCAAAGTTGATTGCTAGTTTTTGAATTGTTACAACCTATTTAGGATTGCTATATAGTAATTATATAATTTTTGTTCAAAATATTAAACCTGTAATCATGCCAGCTAATAAGATAAAACCAATCCAAACATTTTGTCTAAATATCTGAGTATAAGGTCTCAAAATATCTTCTTGCCCTAATTTTTTATATTGAATAAACCAAAAAACTGTAGCAATTCCAAGGGTTATCCAAAAGCCAATATGTAGTTCCATTTTGAATCCTAATAACCCTAATAAAATAGCAGTTAAAAGGAAAAATATACCCACAGCATTAGTAGCATATTTACCAAAAAATAGAGCGCTAGAATTAATACCTAAACGTTGATCATCCTCACGATCACTCATCGCATATACTGTATCAAAACCCAATGTCCAAAAAATAGTTGCACTCCATAATATCCAAGTTGTAATATCTAACTTAGCCACAGCAGCACTCCAACTAATTAAAACGGCAAAACCCCAAGCAATAGATAATACTAACTGGGGTACTGGAAAAAACCGCTTTGCTAAGGGATAACAAATAATTACTGGCACTGCTACTACAGATAGCCAAAAACTTAGGGGGTTGAGATATAAGGCGATAACTCCAGCGCAAGCAAAGGCAATAATGGCAATAACAATACCTGTTTGAATGGTTAGAGCCCGAGAAGTAAGGGGGCGATCGCGAGTTCTCTCTACTTCTGAGTCAATATCCCAGTCCCACAAATCATTAATTACACAACCAGCAGCACTAGTAGCAAAAGTTCCTACTACTATTACTCCGACTAATGGTATAGGTGGCATGGCATGGGTCGCTAAAAAAACAGCCCACAAGGCAGGAATCATTAAAATAAAACGTCCGGCAGGTTTATCCCATCTTAGAAGTCTGATGACTTTCATTAAGGTTGATTCTGGTTGAGGTGTAGCAGATATGGTCATTTCAGTTATTATACCGAATCCGATTTCGATAATATTTGTATCTCACATAATTGGAATCTTTTTTGACATCCTCCCCGACCTAAAGGCACTGGGTTTCCTAGCGAGCCGTAGCTCCGATGCGGGTAGACGTTTCACAGGCTGTCGCTACTTTGGCAGTAGTCTTACACTTGCCTCCACGTCCGTTTTTTGTCTCGGATTGCCCACCCGCGACTAATATATTTCTTGTGAACTAGAAAGCATCATAACATAACCTGTGAAAAAAAATCAACTAAAAAGTCGCCCGCTTATGGGCGAGGCTTTAAACCCAATTTTTCGGTAAGATTTGAGATTATCAGGACTTACGCAACGGCACTATTTATAGTGGCAATATCTTGAAAATGATAATTTTTGGCACCATATATAGCGGTACTGCGTAAGTCCTGATTATTTTTGAATTTTCTTAATGTTAATACCTTAACAAAGAACTATTTGTCAATAGTAAAAGTCTATTTTACTAATTTTTTTTTCATAATCAATACAGATGACATTATTTAATCTAAAATTTAACAAACTTGTAAGTGAGTATACATTTATATGGTTACATCTGTTCCTCTAGTTAAAATTCCTACTCCACTAGGAAACAAAGACCGTATCTTAGCAGCAATAGATATGGGTACAAACTCCTTACATTTGGTGGTAGTAAAAATCGACCCTAGTTTACCTGCTTTTACTATTATTGACCGAGACAAAGAAACAGTAAGACTGGGAGACTGCGGAACGCAAGATAATTTAAAACCAGAAGTGATGGATAGAGCTATCGTCACTTTAGAGCGTTTCCAACAAATTGCTAAAAGTGCTAATGCTGAACAAATCATTGCAGTTGCTACCAGTGCTGTACGAGAAGCACCCAACGGCAAAGAATTTCTCAACAGAATAGCTGAGGAATTAAACTTGTCTGTTAACTTAATCTCTGGTCAAGAAGAAGCACGACGAATTTATCTAGGGGTGCTGTCAGCAATGGAATTTAACAACCAACCCAATATTATTATTGATATTGGTGGAGGTTCCACAGAGTTGATACTAGGTGATAGCGATACACCAAGAACTCTAAGCAGTACAAAAGTAGGTGCAGTACGTCTGATGAAAGAATTTGTTACTACTGACCCCATTAGTAAGAGTGAGTTTATGTATCTGCAAGCGTACATTAGAGGTTTATTAGAACGTCCGACAGAAGAATTATTAGCTAACATCAAGCAAGGTGAAAAACCTCGGTTAGTGGGAACTGCTGGTACTATTGAAGCTTTAGCAACTATTAATGCTTATGAAAAATTGGGCAATATACCAATTCCCTTGGGCGGTTACCAGTTGAGCTTTGCCGAATTGGAAGAGTTGGTGAATAAGTTGAGAAAGCTATCTATTTCTGAAAGACTAGCAATTCTGGGAATGTCCGAAAGGCGAGCAGAAATTATTTTGGCAGGTGCTTTAGTATTAAAGGAAGCAATGAGTTTATTGAAGATGAAGTCGGTAACTGTTTGTGAAAGCAGTTTGCGGGAAGGGGTCATAGTTGACTGGATGTTGAATCATGGTTTGATTGAGGATCGCCTCCGTTTCCAAAGTTCAATTCGTCAACGAAACACTCTAAAAATTGCGCAAAAATACCAGGTCAATTTAGAATATAGCGAACGGGTTGCTTGTTGGGCATTGTATTTATTTGACCAAACTCTGGGACTGCTGCATGAGTGGGGATGTGAGGAACGAGAGTTATTATGGTCAGCAGGAATTTTGCATAATTGTGGTGTATATGTAAGTCATTCAGAACATCATAAACATTCCTATTATTTGATTAGAAATGGGGAGTTATTGGGATATAGTCAGATAGAAATTGAGGTTATTGCCAATTTAGCTCGTTATCATCGCAAGAGTTTACCCAAGAAAAAACATGACTATTATCAAAATTTACCTAAAAAATATCAACAAGTGGTGTCTCAGTTGAGTGCATTGTTGCGGTTAGCGGTAGCTTTAGATAGGCGACAAAAAGGAGCGATCGCTAATGTCACCTGTTGGTTAAACAAAAATCAACGGCAATTTCATCTCTGGTTACGACCTGCTGACCCTAAAGATAATTGTGCTTTGGAGTTTTGGAGTTTGGAATATAAGAAGGAGGCCTTTGAAAAAGAGTTTGGTTTAACATTAATAGCAAACTTAGAAACTGTGCCTTTCTATAGCAATTTGATAACTAAGTGATAGTTGAAGTTATTAATAAATATACTTAAACTATTCAATATTAACAGGACTTACAGAACCAAACAAGAAACTGGCTTTATTGTCCTGATTATTGTTTTTCACACATTAAGAAAATTTCCTTGAATAACCCAGTTTCTGCGTAAGTCCTAAACTATTTGTTTGATAGTAGATTTATAGAGTTTTATTACCTATGATTTCTCAATTTTACTTTTGCCTTCTAACTATATTATTATGCTTAATTAATCCACTATTAGTAATCCAGGTTAATGCTCAATCTCAACGAATAAAAATTCCTACTTCTTCTATTACACAAGAAGCACAAGAAGTTTGTCCGGCACCCGCTTTTTCTCGGTTCCAACGTCATACGGTTGTCCCCGGAGAAACCATTAAAACTATCGCCCAACATTACAACCTTATTTCTTCAACTCTATTAGCATTTAATCGAGTCCTACAGCAAGGGCAAGTAACCATAGGCACTGAAATTGTTATTCCGCCCTATAACGGCATGGCCGTAAAAGTACCCATTGGTAAAACCTGGAAAAATGTTGCAGAAAATTATAATATTCGGGCTGACACTTTATATGAAGTCAATGGTTGTCCAGAAACACCAAACCAGCAAACACCAGAAATAGTGTTTTTACCAGGGGTAAATTGGTCCCCAGGAGGAAAAATACCCCCAAAAATATCTTCATTAACAGGTTATCCTTTACCTTTTGAAACTAGGGTAATTTTAGGTTATGGTTGGTTGTTACATCCAATTAAAAATAAAGTAGTTTTTCATAGTGGTTTGGACTTAATTGCTAATAGTGGAACATCTGTTTTTTCAGTAGGAGAAGGTATTGTAGCATTTGCTGGAAAAAAAAGTAATTATGGAAATTTAGTAGTCATTAATCATGCTGCCGGCAAACAAACTCGTTATGCTCATTTAGACTCTATTAAGGTTAAAACTGGTCAAAAAGTTCTACAAACAGAACTTTTAGGCACAGTTGGCCAAACGGGAGAGCCTGATTTTGAAGAAGCTCATCTACATTTTGAAATTAGATATAATTCTCCTTTAGGTTGGGTAGCTGAAAATCCCAATTCTTATATAGAAGTTATTTTTAAGTAAGGAATGAGCACAGAATAAGACCGGAAAATATTACAGCTTTTTCCGTTGTTATGAGGTACGCTCAGGCGGGCAAGATGCCCGCACTACATGATTTTCACCATTTAACCTGTACATCACTTCCCCGAAATCTGCTGTAATTACACTACTGAGGGTTGCCAAGCTGCAAACCATTTATGTCAGAACTTACCCAGAAACCGGGTTATAATAGGGAGTTTGGTGCTTTGAACAATAATAACCTAACATTCCCCACGACAAAATTTAGTACACAAAGATGGTAAAACTTGAGTAAGTATTGAAACTCAAGAAAAAACTTCAAAGTGTAATTAGGGTTGGCTGATTAAATCCAAAAGTATTGACACATAAAGGTTTTACAATTTTAAAATTCGAAAAAAGTGTCTAGTTTTCGGTCCTGAGAGATCAATTTGTTAGTATTTTGGGCGCTCCCTAGGCAGAAAAATCAAGGGACAAATATATCCTACTACCTTCTGTAACAATTCCCCGTTCCTCTATAGGGACGTTGCATCACAAAAATGCGTTTCATGTCCCGTAGCGAAACGTGCTTACTTCTCATCCTGGGAGATGTTAGAGGTGGGTTTCCTACTCCTGAAAAAGACTTTTTCAGCAAGCTCTAATTATAGTCAAAAGGTGAAGATAAAAAAAGAGGATAAAATGTTAATAGAAGTGACTAATATAGACCACCTAGGTTTGGTAGCAGGGATTATTGATGATATTGGTTTCGACTACAATATAATACTTTCTCTAATATCATTTGGGATTGCTATATATACTATGATAGATACAATTAACGATAGTTTTTATTTTTGTAAATAGTAATAAAAACCCTGATTTTGGTATTGCAAAATATAACGGTTATCTAATAGATTGATCTTACCATAAACTTGCAAATTTTCTTGAAATATTGGGTCAGTTTTTTTTAACTCTATTAAATCTATACTTACTTTTTTTTCAATTTGCTGTAGTTCCTGTAATGTTTGAGGTAATTGCCAAATTACTTGAGTCGGATAATTAGCGATCGCTAAATAAAAGTTTTTCTGAGACATAACTATTTGTGGTTGAATTGATAATTTTGATATTACTTTTTCCAACCGTGAACTATAAGTATATAAACGTTGGGACTGTCGCCGTTGGAGATTTTTTAGCTTGTGAAAAGTAACAAAGCTTGAATAACTTAAATATAGACAAATTACTAATCCTATAGCTACTATTTTTTCAGCTTTTAACTTATAAGTTAACTGCCATAAACCTGCGATTGATAAGATTGCCATTAAAGGGGCAAAAACTGCTAACCCTCGAATCCCCATATCAATATATTGATACAGTAAAAAAACTGCCAAGAAAGCTGGTATAAAACTAATTATAGTAAAAATACATAAATTTATATAAGTTATATAAGTTGACAATTTTTGAAATTTATACTGATAAATTGCCATAACCAATACAGCAAAAATAATACTCCATAAAAGTAGCATTGAAATAGTAATTTTTCCATATACTGGAAACTGTTGAAAATCAACTATAAGACTACAATTAAAAATCAAATTTTCCCCCATCATTCTTGCCATATCAGCATAATTAGATTGGGATAAAATTCTCGTTGCTGCGTAGGGATAAATTTCTTGATTTTGAGAAAGGGGTATTAAGACGGTGACAAATAGTAATACAAAAGCAAATAGTAAGCTGAATAAAGCTTTTTTGTAATTTTGATTTTTATCCATCCATAAAAAAGTGATACTGGCAGGAAATAAAGTCAATAAAAATGGCTTAATTAAATATGCTAATGCTATTGCTAAAGCCAAAAATATTCCTTTTAAAAAGCTTGTTTTTTCTACAAATAAAAGGGCAACAACTACCATTATTACAGCAGCGGCCGACATTTCTGTCATTACTGAATGAGTCAAAACTAAAGTGTAAGGATAAATTAAATAAATCAGACTAGCCCCAAAACCAACATATTGATTAGCAATAACTCTGCTAACTGTAAAAATTAAAAATATTGTCAAAATTAGGAGTAAATAATTAACAAAAAACGGTGTAGCCTCATTAATTCCACCAACCAAAAAAGCAAATGCCAATATTATTGGATAACCAGGCAGATGAGTATCCTTAGTTGGATAGCCTTTTTCAATAATACTACTAGCCAAATAATGATTGCTATTAAAATTAAAATGACGGACAATATTTTGAGCTACAGTATAGTAAAGCGTTTCATCATTCCAGCGAATTTGTAGAGCAACTGGTTTAGTAATGTAGAGAGCGATCGCCGTTATTATAAACAATAATAGATATGGAAAAAGATCAGTAAAGAAATTTCTGCGAAAAACCATTTTTGAAGTTAGAAGAAAGAAATTAGAAATAATAGGTAAGGTAAGTATTCAGCAGTTAGTTATCAGCTATCAGCTTCTGAGATACATCTATAATTTCCGCCCATAAATTATATGAGTTGACAACTCAAATATATGGTTGAAAATTTAGTAGAAGTTAAAAAAATCTTCTTCATTCATTAAAGCTAGGAGTTGACTCTTGACTGCCAATAGGTGAATGCTTACAAGTAAGTAATTAGGGTTTGCTTATTAAATCCAAAAGTATTAATACATAAAGGTTTTAGAATTTTTAAACTCGAAAAAAGTATCTAGTTTTCGGTCTTGAGAGCTCAAAAAGTTAGTATCTTGGGCGCTCCCTAGGCAGAAAAATCAAGGGAGTAATATATCCAACTACCTCCTCTAACAATTCCCCGTTCCTCTGTAGGGACGTTGCATACAACGTCCCTACTTCTCATCCTGGGAGATGTTAGGGGTAGGTTTCCTGCTCCTGAAAAAGACTTTTTCAGCAAGCGCTAATTATAACTTAGCTTTAAGGTAAAGTATAGAAATATCTATTTAAGTTTTTTTGCGGATGGTCAAATCTTGGATTTCCCAAAACTTTTTCAATATAGAATTTTGCCACAACCTATGGGTGGATTGCTATGTAATAATTAATATATATTTAAGATAGGTGTTGTGCTATGGGAAAGACTAAATCTAAATCTAACTTACCAACAAAAATATGTCCTGTATGCAACCGCCCTTTTAACTGGCGAAAAAAATGGGCTAATTGTTGGAATGAAGTCAAATATTGTTCTGAAAGATGTCGCCGAAATAGGTCATTTGAGAAGGTAGGAGGCATGGAAGCGAAAAGCAGAAGGTAACCCTAACCCTCCTGAACGGTAGCCACTGAACTAAAGTTCAGTGCGGGATTGAAACTCCTGCTCTTTGCCTTATTCCCTTTTTTGTTTCCTTGACAAGGGATTGACAAACAAACCAAGACATAGTAGAATGAGCTAACTTTAAGTTATTCTGTAGTAGTTAATACAAAAAAATGCAGCCAAAGCTTATTATTCATGGTGGTGCCGGTAGTTCCCTTAACGAAAAAGGAGAATTAGAGGTTGTTCGGAAATCTCTACATCAAATAGTAGATAAATTATATAAACTCCTTCTAGAAGACACCACTGCCCTAGATGTAGTTGTATATGGTTGCCAACTGTTAGAAGATAACCCAATTTTTAACGCTGGCACCGGTTCGGTACTACAATCTGATGGTCAAATCCGGATGAGTGCTTCTTTGATGGATGGTTTAAATCATCGGTTTAGTGGGGCTATAAATGTCTCCCGGATTAAAAATCCCATTGATTTAGCTAGAGCATTACAAGAATCGCCTGATCGCGTATTATCAGATAATGGAGCTGCTGAATTTGTGCGGGAATTACAAATGCCAGTTTATGATCCCCTGACAAATAAACGATTAAATGAATGGCTCGAGGACCGCAAACAAAATTTTAATAGAAAAATGGCAAATGTGGTTACAGCATCTCCAGGTACTGGCACTATTGGTGTAGTAGCTTTAGATAAAGAGGGTAGATTAGCTGCGGGTACGTCTACTGGCGGAAAAGGTTTGGAAAAAATTGGTCGGGTCAGTGACTCGGCGACCCCTGCTGGAAATTATGCTACTGGTAGTGCTGCAGTCAGTTGTACTGGTATTGGAGAAGATATTATTGATGAGTGTTTGGCTGCAAAAATTGTCATTCGGGTAACGGATGGTTTTTCCATTAAAGCAGCTTTTGAGCGTTCATTTGCTGAGGCACATGAACATAAAAGAGATTTGGGAGCGATTGGTATTGATGCTAGTGGTACAATTAACTGGGGAAAAACTTGTGATGTAATTTTAGCTGCTTTTCACGATGGGCATAAAATTGGTGATAGTTTAGAAGCTGACAAAGGAACATTAATTTTTACTGCTAAATAAAACCAGGACTTGCGCAGCTCAGCAAGAAATCGGGTTTATTACTCTGATTTATTGTTGTTCAAAACAAGAAATTTCCTTGATAAATCTGGTTTCTGTGTAAGTCCTGAAAACTTTTGTAGCATAGGTAAGATACCTGCACTGCATTGTAACTTACTGTATTATTTCCTAGAAAGTATTTCAATTTCAATCCAAACTCCTGTTTTTTTAATATGAGGAATATATTCAATATTAAGCTTAGGAATACAACTTAAGCGATCGTCTTGAAGTACACCCGCACCATTTAATGTTAAAGCATCAAGACAAGCTCCTGCTAAATTATCTAAATCAGAATTAGTGCGATGTTTTCCACAAAAACTGATAGAAATAGCTGCTTTTTGAATCGGTAAACTTACCTCTAAATTAAGCTCAGAAACTTGACGGTAAATTTCTACTTCTGCCTGATTTCTCCAGGTACGATACCCAGATGGTAAATAGGTACCATTAGCAGTAACTCGTGGGCGTGCTTTAGGAACTACTTTTCCGGGAATATACAAATGAATTGTTGTGTAATTTTCAGATTCTTCATATTTGGGGTGAAAAGTGGTAAAAACCTCAACATTATTTAATGACGAAGTATCTTTGTTAACTTCCGTTTCTAGCTCTTCTAGCAAATTATCTCTTGACTCAGAGGCAACAAATTGCATTTGGGATTTATCCTCGATAGCAGATAAATCAACTTTTCTGTACATATCTAATTGTTTCCGGAAACTAGGCCAACTTTGAGCTATTTGCAAATAAGTTTCCGCGCAGTCTTCCGAGAAATGGCAATTATTTTGAAGCCATGATTGCCATTCAGTAGGAGAAAATAAAGATTGAGTTTCTAATAATAATTGACCTAAAGAATAAGCATAAGCTAGAGAATTTTTTGAATGAATTTGGCATTGTTGATATTTAAAATTAATATCTTTTATTAAGTCTTGCCAGTTAATTAATACCATTGTTTGATAAAATTAGTGAATATAAAAAAGGGGAGAGATAATAAAAAAAATTGGGAAATAGGAATTAGCCCCCAAGAATAATTAAAAGTCCGACGCGAAAAAGATAGTCAGCTAAACTTATTTTTGCACAGCATGACCAGTGCGGGCATCTTACCCCCGTGGATGTACTTCAAAGCACTATAATTTAACTGTATTGCCTGTTAGCCTTAACTGAATTCTATTGATTTATGTCCTTCCTACTACTAATCAATTATTTCAAACACCAAATAGTAGAAACTGACTACTTGCTCTTTATGCTATACTATTTTGTCTTAAAGAATGTAGGTTTGATGCTATATCATGTTCAGCAACATCGTTTATATATAAAATTAATAGGACTTACGCAAAGACACCTGTTTTTTAGGATTAATCATTGTTTTTAAGATATAGATATGTAGAAAAAAACTGGGTTTCTAGGTTCACCTCTGTAAGTTCTAACTTGATCAACTTTTGATAAAATAATTGTAGGGGAAAACAATAGTTCACCCCTAATTAAATTAATTAATTTTTACAACAATAATTCAGATAAATCTCATAAACTTATTAGCGTCGTCTACGGCCAAAACTTTTTCTAGAACGTGAAGGTGATGAAAATCCACTACTACCAAAACCACGAGTTTTTTGAGGAGGTTTTGCTGTATTTGAGCGACGCAAATTACTACTACTAGCGCCACTTCCTGTAGAACGCTTATTTTGTTGCTGTTTAGGAGTTGTGCTGCTACGAGTGGAATTAGTTACACCTGTAGAACGTAAGGTTTGACGATTTTTCACCGCTACTGGTGGAGCTTGATAACGTTCTTGATAACTGTTAACAGCTTGATTATAGCTGTTACCATATCCACCGTAACCAGTCATTACTCCACCTGGCTGATAAACTGGTGGTACATAATATTGAGGTCTGAACAACATATTACTAATTGCCCCACCAACTACTTGACCTGCTATTGCTCCTGCAAAAGGTGTCCAGAAGCTAGACTCCCGGCGCACAATAACTGTTTCTTGTCTACCTGTTTGCGGATTAGTTTGGGTTTCGGTTACGTTGTGTACATATTCAATTTTAAAGTCTGGTTTAATATGCAAACTAGCTTGATCGCTATTAATATTAGCATAGTTAGTTTTGCCTTCTTGAATTTCCTCCTCAGTTAAACTTGCCATTTGCAAATCTGTAGTACTATAAATTGGAGGTTTACCGGGGGGGGTATTCAACAACATGAGAGAATATTCGCCATTAGCATCATTATAGGTTGCTTGTTGTACCGGATATTCTCCTTCAGTTACTTGGTTACGTTTTTGATTAGATAAGGTCTGGGAATTTGAGTTTTGATATGAGCTAGTGTTGGAACCGCCACAGGCGACGGTTGTCCAAGGCAATGTTAAGCACATAAACAAAACGATTAATTTACGCAGCATATTAATTGCTCCTAAAATAACTTTGAGTCAGTTATAATTATTATTATTTTAGCTTGATTTTGCTTGAAAAGGGATTAAAGCAAAATACAGAATACCGAATTTTGAATTAAGTAGAACTTAGGTAAAGACAACAAGACTGAAGCACTAGGAATGAGATTTGGACGCTTGAGATTGCTATCCTGACGGACTGCTCCACGAATACTGTTGCTCACCATGATAGAAATAGGTTGTTTTATGTAGGTCCTAGACAATATATATAGTACCTTTATGTATTAAACTTTTCTAGGCAAGTTTCTAATTGTTTGGCCAGAACCTCCACATGAGGTTTCTGCAGAATCCCATAATGGTCTCCAGGAATGTTATAAATTTCCATCGCCTCCGTAGCTAGGGAACTCCAACCTCGCTGTGAGACTTCATCGCTAGCAACAAATAGAACTGTCGGACCAGAATAAGGTAATGGTAGATAGTCGTACATTGCTTTGAGGTTAGCTTTGAAGACCTTGAATAACCGATGCATCTGTTCAATGCTGATTTCCGGTGGCAAGATATTCAGGTATTTTGCTTTTTGGAGGATACTATTTAATTGTTCCTCTGGCAAAAGTTGCTGAAGTTCGTTGGCAGAAATTGATAACTCCTTGCCAAATATACCGCCGAGATCGGTGACTAGAGAATTAGTCAAAACAGTATCATCAATTTGTTCTTCAAGACCTGTGGGTGCATAACTATCAATTAAAGCTAACAGTCCGACTTCTTCTCCCAAGGCTTGCAATTGTTGTGCTATTTCCCAAGCAACCACACCACCCAAAGACCAGCCGCCCAAATAATAAGGTCCCCCTGGTTGAACTTCCTGCAAAGCTTCAATGTAACGAGCAGCCATGTCCTCAATCTGAGTTAACGATTGAGAATTTTCATATAAACCGGGAGACTGCAAACCGTAAAAAGGTCTGTTATTTCCTAGATGATCAGCTAATTTTGTATAACACAAAACATTGCCTCCTACGGGATGAACGCAGAAGAAAGGTGGTAAGTATCCTGTTTTCTTAATGGGAGCTAAAGGGGAAAAATGTTGGGCTTCGGTGGCAACACTTAACAAACTGGCTTGACATTCGATAGTAGGTTCGGTAAATAGAGTTGCCAAAGGTAGATTAATTCCTAATTGCTTTTCGATGCGAGCCATCAAACGGACTGCTAATAGGGAATGACCACCCAACTCGAAGAAATTATCTCCCACTCCCAAGGTAGGAATATTGAGAACCTCCGACCAAATTTGTACCAGCTTCAATTCTGTGGTAGTGCGGGGAGCTCTTCCTGCTGCTTGAGAGAGATGGAAAGTATCTGGTGCAGGGAGAGCGCGACGGTTAACTTTCCCACTGGGAGTTAAGGGTAGTTTCAACAAGACGATAAAAGCTGAATGCACCATATATTCTGCCAATTTTTCCTTCAGATATTGTTTTAATTGGGGAACAACATCCTGAGTACCTTCAGCTTCAGGCACAATATACGCGACTAAAAGTTTGTTACCAGGTTGGTCTTCTCTCAATAAGACTACCGTTTCTTTAACTGTAGGGTGTTGACTGAGAGTAGTTTCAATTTCTCCAATTTCTATGCGGAAACCCCTAATTTTAACTTGGTTATCAATGCGACCTAAAAACTCGATGTTCCCATCAGATAGATAACGAGCTAAATCTCCAGTTTTATACAACCTGTTCCCTATTCCCTGTTCCTTGTTCCCTTCTATTCAGATGATGGATAAGAGTGAATTGGCGATCGCTACCTCCCAAGCTCAATAAGCTTTCTCTTTAAATTGAATTATTATTCAACTTATTATCTCAAATCATTACTATATCTACCATTAAGCTTACTTGTCACCCCGTGAGCTGATGAATACACTGATTTTGAGGATAAGTTGTTGTAGTATTGTTCCAATCTATTAATAATTGATGTCGTTCTGCTGCTGTTAATAAGGGAAGTTCGCTAACTCGCGTTTTGGGATTAGTAGCGATCGCTTCCAGCAAAGTCTGAAAATGTCCTATAGCTCGACGGATGGTTGCTGGTTCAAACAAATCCCGGTTGTATTCCCAATATCCAATTAATCCTTTTTCTGTCTCCTCCATTGACAAAGTTAGATCGAATTTAGCTTTAGCACTTTCCATTTGCAACCAATTAAAACTTACACCCGGTAACTCCAAAGGTTCCATTGGTGCATTTTGCAGGGCAAACAACACCTGAAATATAGGTGAGTAGCTCAGACTTCGTTCCCGTTGCAACACCTCTACTAATTGCTCAAAGGGTAAGTCTTGATAAGCATAAGCATCCAAAGAAGTCTGCCTTAACTGATGCAATAATTCAGTAAAACTGGGATTATCTTTAAAGTTGCTTCGCAGCACTAATGTATTCACAAAAAAGCCAATCAATCCTTCTATTTCACTCCGGTTGCGGTTGGCAATTGGTGTGCCAACAAGTAATCTTCTTGACCAGAATAACGATACAGTAGGGTACTAAAGGCAGTAAATAGAGTCATAAATAGAGTCACTCCTAATTCTTGACTGAGAGTCTTAAGCTGTTGTGTAAACTCGACTCCCAGCTCAAAAAACTCTTTCTCTCCAATAGATGTTTGCACCGTTTTCCGAGGATAATCTGTAGGTAATTCTAATAGAGGAGGCGCTCCTGCTAACTGTTGTTTCCAATAATCAAGTTGAGGTGCTAAAATTTTAGCAGTTGTTGGTTCTCGCTGCCAACTAGCAAAGTCAGTATATTGAATTGGCAGTGGAGGTAAGGGTGAGATTTAGCCTTGAACATAAGCTCCATAAAGCACCTCCAATTCATGGCTAAATACACCCGTTGACCAACCGTCAGTAATAATATGGTGCATCGTCAGCAACAGCACATAATCATCGACTGCCAACTGTAATAGGGTAACTCGTACTAAAGGATCGTTTGCTAAGTCAAAGGGGTGCTTAATTTCTCCATCGCCCAAATGCTGTTCTATAGCTCTTGGAGCGTTCAATTCATCTTTCTATTTACCAACGCCGCAATTTCTGTAGGGCCGTATAAATTCCAGAGGGAGTCACATTTTTCTAATAACTTGTCTGCTAACTTCCTCGATAAACTTTCTCCAGTCGAAATAATTTTCAAGTTTTGACTACCTTGCCAAGCACCATCTAACAGCATTTGCCAAGTTGCTGGAATGGCTGACATGACTGTAGGATTCTGGGATACTAACAAGTCTATTAATTGTTTTGGGTTTTTAGTCACTTCTCGACTAACTATAATGACACAACCTCCAACAGTTAATAATCCGTATATTTCGGGAACTGAAACATCAAATGATATGGTGGTGAGAGCTAGTATTGTATCATCAGTACTAAGTCCCGGATAAGTAGCGATCGCCTGTAATAGGTTGACTACAGATTTGTGAGCAATTTGCACTCCTTTGGGTTTTCCAGTAGAACCTGAAGTATAGATTATGTATGCTAAACTTTCCGAACTTATCTTACTGTCTAGATTTTCAGGACTCTGTTGCGATATCTTCTCCCAATCATTATCTAAGCTAACTATTTGAGAAGATATTCCCAGGGTTGTTAAATTCCCCAATTTTGCCACCAATTTTTCTTGGGTAACTACAATAGACAAACCCGCATCTTCAAGCATGAAAGCTAAACGTTTTGTCGGATAAGCTGGTTCTATAGGGACATAAGCACCACCGGCTTTTAAGATTCCTAACATGGCGATAACCATTTCTAAGGAGCGCTCAATATAAAGTCCCACTAGAATTTCTGGCCCTACACCTAAATCTTGCAAGTAGGAGGCCAGTTGGTTAGCTTTACTGTTCAACTTTTGGTAGGTTAGTTGTTTTTTCTCAAATACAACTGCCACTGAGTTTGGAGTTTCTTCTACCTGTTGTTCAAATAACTGGTAGATGCATTTGTCCTGAGGATACTTTATAGCAGTATTGTTCCCATCAGTCAAGAATCCATCACTTTTTTCTTTTGTCACCATAGAAATTTTTTCTGCGTGTCTCACAAAATTAATGTTTTCATATTCAGGACTTACGCAGTTACGCTATATATAGCATACTGCCAACATAAAATTGTCCATACTATAATTAGTTTTTTTTCGGATGGATATTACTTTTAATATATATTTAAATAAAGTTACAAAATGTTAAATTGACTTGCTAAAAATTTTTAACCATTAGATGATAATGAGAGGATTATATTGGTTTAAAAACATGAATTTTAATTTTGTTGATTACTGTCAATATTTACTTAAGTCTCACACAAATTTTACAATAACAAACCTAGCAAATCCAGATCGAAAATATTAGCCATGATACAATAAATCGCTATTTAAGAACAGAGTTTTTAAACTCAGAAGATTTATGGCGAAATGTTTGCGATCCACATGAAAAAGAATAATTTGTTTCAGATACAGAAGCTCATTTAATTTTTGATGACATAGTAATTAATAAAAAGTATGGGTATAAGATTGAGATTGCACGACGACAATATAGTGGTAATGAACATCAAGTTGTTTGCGTTCCGCACAGCTGCGCTAACATGGTATAGGAATAGTTAATTGTATATATTTTAATCCTCAAAATGAACAATTATGGATTATAGATTATAGGATTTATGACCCAGATACTGATAAGAAAACAAAAATAGATCATGTTGAAGAAATGATGCTTAATGCCATAAACAATAATAAAATACCATTTAAAACAGTATTAATGGATAGTTGATATGCAACACAAAGATTAATGGCATTAATAGATAATTTAGGAAAATTTTATTATTGTCCTTTAAAAAGCAATCGCTTAGTTGATAATACAGGCGGTGTAGAAAAATATAAAAAAGTTCAAGACTTAAATTGGGATGAGACTGAAAAATTATCAGGAAAAAGAATTAAAATTAAAGGCTTTCCACAAGACAAAAAAGTGAAAATATTTTGGGCTACTGTATCTGCCAACAGAACAGAATATATTGTCACTAATAATTTAAATCAGTCATCAAAAGATGATGTAGAGTTTGAATCTCAAACTCGATGGAAAATCGAAGATATCAATCGAGAAATTAAGCAATTAACAGGCTTAGGATTTTGTCAGTGTCGTCTGCGAAGAATTCAAGAAAATCATATTGCTTGTGCAATGTTAGTGTGGAACTTTTTCAAAAGATTTGCTTCTAAAATAGGTCAAAGTATTTATAAAGTTAAGCACGGATTATTATCAAAATATCTAACCGAC
>JAKQYF010000072.1 GCA_023356535.1 Trichodesmium sp. MAG_R03
TTGCTATTCCAGTCGCCTTAGCTGCTACTGCTTTAGAGACCCTATCAAAAGTAGGTCTGGATAATTTGACCGTACCATTAGGTAGTGCTGCCCTTTGCTTTTTCCTCAATCAATTTTTTTGAGTGGAATAGGGAATAGATATTAGTAAGCTATCGTACATTTAAACTACGTTATAAGGGAGATTTTGTATGACTTTTTCTTCAACCTATTTCAGATAAATTTACCCCATCTTTCTTTGCTGAGAGATAGGGTATTCAACTATATTGAACTATTGATAAGTTTACTCAAAACTTATAAGTTGGCAAATTGGAGATTTTACTTAACCAAGACTTACGCAAAGGTAATATATATAGAGCCTTAGTGCGCTATGCTAGCGCAATTCAAGTCGCGAAGCGTTAACGCAGCTTTGCGTCAGCAAAACACACCCTCCCAACAGCGTTCATGGGTAAGTCCTATTAATTTTACAGGGTAAGTCCTATTAATGTTACAGTATTTGCCCTAGTCTAGATATTACCAATTAGCTTCCTGATAAAGATCTCCTTCAAAAGGACTTACCCCAATCATTGGGTACATATCATCACTAGGACTAAAAATTCGACGAATAGCTCCTGAGATATAAGCAATAGCTTCTTCAATAGATTTGAAAATATTCATAAATCCTATCCTCTTTTTTTCACTTCATTGAAGTATAGCTGGTTCCTACCTAAACTTAACTGTAGTTGTAACATTTATTTGAACCTTGTATTATTTCGTAATTATTTTCTAGAGATATTAATATAAAACATGAAGATTTTAGGGTTTATTGTGACAATAATTTACCTTTAACTTAGATTAAAACTCACAGAATTACCTAATCTTAAATTACTTTTCACGAATAGTTAGGGTTTAGTTATTAAATCCAAAAGCATTGATACATAAAGGTTTTATAAGTTTTAAACTCGAAAAAAGTATCTAGTTTTTGGTCTTGAGAGCTCAAAAAGTTAGTATTTTGGGCGCTCCCTAGGCAGAAAAATCAAGGGACTAATATATCCAACTACCTCTTCTAAGAATTCCCCGTTCCTCTGTAGGGACTTGCATGCAACGCCCCTACTTGTCATCCTAGGAGATGTTAGGGGTGGCTTCCCTACTCCTAAAAAAGACTTTTTCAGCAAGCCCTAGTTAAATATTTTCGGCGATCGCCGACATTAAACGCTATAGGACATGAAACATGGAATCAATATGGTGCATTATCTATCACCATCAGGACTTACGCAACGACACTAATTCAGGACTTAGGCAAAGGCTCTATATATAGTGCCTTGGTATGTTACGAAGTGCGCAATTCAAGTCGCAAAGCGTTCGCTCCGCTTGGCGTCAGCAAAACACACCATCGCCATAGCCTTCATGGGTAAGTCCTATAATTATAGAGCCTTGGTGCATTACGAAGTGCGCAATTCAAGTCGCGAAGCGTTCGCTCCGCTTGGCGTCAGCAAAACACACCATCGCCATAGCCTTCATAGGTAAGTCCTCAGCATTAAAGAAAAATCATAGCCACCCATTAACAACGCCAAAAACCTCTGTAGCCAGCAAGTATGGCACTCTGTCTTCAAGGCTGTTAGGAAATTCCCAAACCATGAAATTTAGTCCGTGCTATGAATTTAACATCTGAGTTTTGACTTCTGAGTTCTGACTTCATTTTTCATAGGCGCACTTAAAGCTTCATTAAGTTCAGAGCGGCCTAACTTTTCTTCTAAAATAGCCATAACTTCACGACCAAAATCATTAGGGTTTCTTTGCCAAGCTTCTAGACAAACCTGACCAAAAAACGCACCTAAAGGTTCTGGGTTCCATAACAACTTTCTTGCTGTCCAAGGCATTAAACTCATGGGGTCATATCCAGGTTTCAAGATTTCTTTCTCAACAGCATAATTTTCTAAATGAGTATGAGGTTGTAAACCTATAAAGAAGATAGCAGGTTCTACTTTGTCAGCTCCAAAAATTTTCTCTAGTTCTCTATGATAAGCAATAGTTTGCCTAATTGTTTCATAGGTTTCATCAATTACATTAAACGAGTAATTAACTGAAACTAAATCATTAAAACCAGCAGCTTTTAAATCTCGACAATTTTCCAATACCACCCGCAAGTTATAACCCATTCGCATTTTTCTTACAAGTTCTTGAGAACCACTGGTAATACCAATTTCAAAATAATTCATCCCAGTTTTTACCATTAACTCGCACAACTGGGGAGTAAGATTATCTGCACGAATATATGCTGCCCAGTGAATATCATCCATCCCTGCATCAAGAATTTTTTGTAATAACTCCACAGCATCATCAATATACTTCCGAGCAGGAATAAACTGAGCATCAGTAAACCAGAAATTACGAATACCACGATCATACAGTTGCTTCATTTCTGCAACTACTTCATCAGCAGGGTTGATACGGACTTGTTTACCTTCAATAACTGTATAGATGCAGTAACAACAGTTATGGGGGCAACCGCGTTTTGTTTGTACCCCAATGTAGAAGTCTTGGTCTTGGAGATAATATACAAATTCTGGCCAGATACCATTGATATAGTCATAGTCGCAGGCAGTTTTCTCAATAGCAGCAGGGTTTTCATGAATCAGGCGATCGCGGGGCGATGTTTCTCCTACTACATAGGATCGTTGATCACTAAAATCTTCCCCTCGAATTAATCTTTCTAACAAGACCTCTCCTTCCCCCACAGATACAATAGTACCAGTAGGTAAACTACGACCCAGTTGTTCATAAAAAACACTTACTGCTCCACCACCAACTACTGCACGAGTTTCTAGTCGATAAGCTTTGGCCCTTTTTAAACCTTGTTTAATTAGTTCTATATTACGCCAGAGTTCCGTATAATAGGAAGCAGCTAACCGTAAACCTCCCACTGCACCCTTAAGTTTAATCAGAGGGTTTCTCCCATAGTAAAACTCGAAGGCGTTTTGCAGAGGGTTGCCTCCACGACCTCCGACAGGTGCGTATATCTGAATATCTCTCCAAGAGAAAACTAACAGATTAGGTTTGAACTTATCAATACAGTTATTTAAAGCTGTTCTATAATCTAGAGGTGGTACCGCTCCTAGGTCAAATATCCTTTGTTCTGCTTCTGGGAAGAGTTTGTGGACATGATCTGCTAAATACACAACTCCGATAGGAAAAATGGGATTACATGGAAGGCGAACGTAAAGAACTTTATTTTCCATTTTTTCAGTAAAGATTGTTAGTATGTAGAACTTATTTAATTTTAATCTTGAATTTTCTTAAAATTTTGATATACCTTCTTTAAGGCTATACCAATTTTATAAATTCTGACTACACATAATGGTTCAAAAATAAAATTATACCCGGTTACAGAAGCCATATGTTTTTGACTAAATCTACCTAATATACTTATTAGGATTATTTTTAAGAAATCCCTAGAATCAAAAACTTAACTTTCCCAGATTTTTTTCACTTCTTTCCACAACCTTTCTACTTGAGTAATAACAATTACCATCAACTTTGCTATACTTGGATTTTCTATTTCTAAATATTATTTGTTGGAGCAAATTGTAGATAGAATCCTAACTTCGGTTATAAAGGAAAGTTATTTTTGCAAGGTTTTAAGTATAGCAGAACTTTTAAGAATTGGTATAACTTCAGGACAATATGAAAGTTGAAATAATAAAATTATTTGATCAGGAATAGACAAACTTAAATTTTGATGTGCTGGCCTATTATCTAGCTGAATTATATGAATTTTATTGGGATAGAGCTTGCTGATTAAATATAAAAGCATTGACACATAAAGGTCTTAGCCTTTTTTAGTCGAACAAACTACCTGGTTTTCGGTCCTTCTAGTTGAAAAAGACAGTATTTCGGGCACTCTCATGGCAGAAAAATTAAGGCACAAATATATCCAACTCCCCCTCCTGAGAGCAGTAGGAGTGAGCTCCCCTCTAAGGTCGGGGTTAGGGGCAGTTTCCCTGGTTCTTAAAAATACCTTTTGAACAAACCCTGGGATATTTTTATGCAGAAAGCTCTTCAAATCTTTCAAAACTCCCATTTTTCAAAAGTTTAAAGTTTTTTGAGAGTTTTTCCTGATTCATTTATCTCAATTTTAACTACTCCTGATATAGGAACATCTTCCATAATAGATTACTTCTAAAAGTGTAGCTTAAGTTGATAAAATTGTTATTTGCTATTAAGCACAACACCACTGCAGCAAATCGAAACCAAATCTAGCGAGCCTGTCTTGATATATGACCACAATAGGTTTGACATTTCCTGACATGACCCGCTCCAATATGGTAAGCATTTTTTTCGTTTGTAATTGAGCCCTCCTCCAACTTCTTTGACAAGCTCTCCATCAGGATATTGGGATTGGAGATATTTACATCAACCAAGCAAATCTTCCTTTTGCTTGGTTGATCAGACTCTGTCATAGAGGATGATAGCCCTATCTCCGGTAGTCCCAGTTGTATATGTGGTGATATCATATCTTCTGTGTCCCCCTGCTGTTTTGATTGCTGTAATTTTTCCTTGCTCTTCCCAGTAGCGCAAGGTTCTGTCACAGACTCCCAAGATGGGAGTTGCTTCCCCTGGCGTTACATAATTTTTGGTCATTTCCTTTCCTTTCTGTTTTCATTTTCTATTCTCACAGTATTTGCCAAAAATTGCCAGGGATTTTAAAATCTAGTCACGCACCTACACAGCATTATTTACAGGACTTACGCAACGGCACTGGTTATAGTGGCAATATCTTGAAAATGAAATTTTTTTGCACCATATATAGCGGAACAGCGTAAGTCCTGATTTACACAATCGATGTTTACACAGTAAGGATTTTAAATTCTCAAATGTGTAATTTATTTTGTTTACCTGCTTATAGGGTTTTTCAAGTTACTGAGACACAGTTATTTTTCTTCTTTTCTATTTCCTACTTCCTGGTCAAAAAAAATTATACTATAGCACACATCAAAGAAAAATTTTAATTTTTTTTGATTATCTATATGATTTTGCGAGAGACTCTTAAGGCTTTATCTCTGCTGATCTTAATTTTAAGATTTAGATTGATCATTTAAATGACTTATTGTCAATTTTACCAAAATAGTCAAATTATTACTGTACAAATTTTTGCTTTAATTGGTATGTTATTAGAATAGGCAATCTAAATAGTGAACAACTTAATAATAAACCTCAAACTCGGTATTCAAGATTACAACTAATAGGAATCAGTTAGTGTTAACTTATTAATGTAATTAAAACTTGTATAGAACCAGTTTGAGGTCTTCTTGACTCATCATCAGGTTTGTAGTTGATTTGTTGAATCATTATTGGCATCAATAGTTCCTACTTAGCTATTACAAGTACTCGAAATTGCTCAATATGCTAACTACTCTAGCAAGGGTATTTAGCTTACAAAAAGATACCAGATAGGTTCTATAAAACAAAAACTTTTTAAATACTCACTATGGCACAAATTCTTGACCCTATACCATCTAACAGTTCAAATCAAATTCTCTGTTGCTATGTTAATGTCACAAGTCAAATTCAGATAGCTAAAATTAGTAATATACCAAATTGGCATTTTGAAAGAGTTGTCTTTCCAGGGCAGCGCTTAATCTTTGAAGCAGTTATTGGTGCTTCGATGGAAATTCACACAGGCACAGTGGCCAGCTCAATTTTGTCAGATACAATACCTTGTGATCGTCTACAAATTAATGAAGGTCCTTATTCTTCAATTGCTAAAACTCAACAGTCTGTAGTAGAACCAGTTACTTTACATGAAAAACTGAATTCTGTAGCGAAACCAACAGCAGTATTGAGCGGAGTACATTAATTAATTTAGATTCAAAAGAGTGAAATTAAAACTCTGAGGATAAATCAACTTAATTATAATCATCATTTATTTCTTTAATATCAAAAAAAGTTGATGTTCTAGATGATTAATACTCCCAAAAATGCAGTTATTTTTGTGTTTTGTCTTGAAAAGAATGTTATAAATAGTTTCAAACTTTAGTAGTGAAATAATTTGTTGAAATTACTGTAGCCTCTAAGTTTTGAGTCTGTAAAATCTTAATGACTTCACCCCTTAAGAACAGCAGGACAAACCTATTTATTTTTGAGGTTCTGACTGGGCAAAGGTTTCACAGTTCAAAGTATTTTTATTTATTGAATTTCAAAACCATTCCTGGGAAAGACTTTCATAATTTAGATGGGTTTGCCCTGAAGATATAAGGGGTGTTGACTTCATAATGAAAAAGTATTAGAGGGAAAATAAGTGTTGACTTATTTTCTCTATATAATTGCTGCCAAATTTTTGGATATAATATTAGACTTGCTGGGAATTAAGCTAAAAAAGTAACTAAAAGTCTTATTGGTTAAAAGGTAAAGTTTTTGATGAGCTTAAATAGCTGAAAGGCTTATATCGTAGTTTTTGAGCAGTTTTAGTGTTTATATCCCTACAGCTCTATTAATAATTTTTCCCTGGTATAATTTGTGATTAATGGAGTATTATCCAGATCGCAAATAGACATTAACATTAAAATATCTGGTTCCTATGGATGTTTATTTAGAGGATGGCATTGTCCATTTTTATCTACCCTTACTATTAAGGATTACCCCATAATTGATCAAATAAGTATAAAGTATAATTTTATTATGCTTAATTAACTGGATTTAGTATGATTGAAAACCAACATTCAGAAACGTTTATATTTAGAATTTCTCCTCTGATTAAATTAACTCTTTTAAGTCTGTATATTGCATTAACCTTACCATTACCTTTTTTATCCCAAACCACAAATGCCCCAGTACCTCCTGTTATTTTAGGAATAGGATTAATACTAGGAGCAATAGTATTATACGCAGCTCTAACAGAACGAGTCATAATTAATGATCAAGGAATTCAAGTATCCTATCCAGCTTGGGTACCAGACCTATTTCGCAAAGGTTGGTATTTACCTTGGGCAGAAATAAAAGCTCTCAAACCTAGGACTACAGGTCAAGGTGGTCTAGTCTACTATTTTGTGAAGAACTCTGGAGAAGGTTATTTGTTGCCTATGCGAGTCGTGGGTTTTGCCAAACTGGTTCGGATAGTAGAAGCTAAGACAGGTATAGATACAAATGATGTACATCCTCTGTCACAACCTTGGATGTATTTTATTTTATTGGGTTGTACCATACTTTTACTATTAGTAGATGCTTGGACTATCTCTAATGTAGTTGCCATTTCCTAGGAAAAAAAATGGCACAGCAGCAGTCTCAACTATATTTAAATCAAGTAAGTTTAACTGCCCCAGTTATACCCCTATATTTACTTAAAGATATTTCTTTTGCTGTAGAAAAAGGTGATAGGGTTGCTATAGTAGGTGCCTCTGGAGCTGGTAAGACATCTTTGTTACGACTATTAAATAAATTGAGTTCTCCTACTTCTGGTTATATCTATTTAGAGAACCAGGAATATTGCACAATACCTGTAATTCAACTGCGAAAACAAGTAGCTATGGTATTACAGGAGTCAAAACTTTTGGGAATGTCAGCAGTAGAAGCGATCGCTTATCCTTTAAAACTTAGAGGACTAAAGCAACGAGAAATTCAGCAAAGGTGTGAATATTGGATACAGCAGTTGAATATTCCTGAATCTTGGTTATCCAGAACAGAATTACAACTTTCAATGGGGCAAAAACAGTTAGTAGCGATCGCTCGTGCTGCTGTAATTCAACCTAAAATTCTTTTATTGGATGAACCTACCTCAGCTCTAGATATTGGTAGTGCTAATCGAGTTATACAGATATTAGCAACTTTAGCAGAAAGTGAGGTAACAGTAATCATGGTAACTCATCAAATAGATTTAGCTCAAAAGTTTTGCACAAAGCTACTACATTTAGAACAAGGAGAACTAATTGAAGATTCCCCTAGTATTAAAGTTGATTGGGTTAAATTACGTCGTTGTATCATCCAAACACAAGGTCAAGAAACTCAAGAATGGAGTTAAAGAAGTGTTCAGCATTTAGCACTCAGTAGAGTCATTTGTTTTTACGTTAGGATCGTGAATTTAATAAAATCGGACATAGCTGGTTTGCAGTTTAGCAACCGTCAATAGTGTAATTAGGGCTTGCTGATTAATTATAAAAGCATTGAGATATAAAGACTTTAGTCTTATTTTGTCAGCAAAAAGCACCAGCTTTTCGGTGGTAAAAAGCTGAAAAAGTTAGGATTTCGGGCGCTCCCTAGGCAGAAAAATTAAGGGACAAATATATTCGACTACCTCCTCTAAATTCCCATTTATCCTGACTAATGACTACTGAATACTGACTACTGACTACTACAAAGAGTAAAAAGACTTTTTCAGTAAACCCTAATTAATATTTTCCGCTCTTATTTTGTTTTTATTCCTTAACTAATACAGAACTTACCCAGGGGAAGCCAGAAACCTAGTTAAACTGGTGCAACTTTTTGGGTTTGTTTGTAACTCTTGTAATAATTATTCTTCCATTTACCCATAGTTAAAATTTCTCTATTAAATCTATAACCAACATTTCTAACTGTCTGAATTAGACTAGGTTGACGGGGGTCAATTTCAATTTTTTTCCGCAGAGATAGTACATGAGTATCTATAGTACGAGGATTATCTATAGAATCTGGCCATCCTCTGTGTAGTAATTCTGAACGGGTAAGGGGTATTCCTTCTGCTTGAGCTAGGACATAAAGAAGATTAAATTCTTGTGGAGTTAAATCAATCAGATTACCTTTTAAGATAACTCTACGGTGTACCAAATCAATAATCAAATCACCATAATCTAAACTAATAGGCGGAGTACAATTAATACTTCTGCGACGACGTATTAGTGCTTCGACCCTTGCCATAAATTCTTGCATACCAAAAGGCTTTGTCATATAGTCATCTGCTCCTGAATTTAAACCTGCTACAATATCTGTTTCCGTTGTGCGTGAGGATAGCATTAAAATTAAGAACTGTTGCTGTTGCTGAAGCCATTGGCAAAATTCTAGACTATTTCCATCTGGTAAATCAGTTTCCAGAATTACAAGACTTGGGCAATGAGCATATATTAATTTTCTTGCATGATCAACATTTGCTGACTGATATACCCAGTGTTTTGATTGCTGCAAATGCCAACTGAGTAAGGAGCGCAGATGCAAATTCCCTTCTACAATTAAGATACAAGCATCTCCCACTTAAAATAACTTCCTATATATCTTTACCGTATATTACCTATTAGGAACGAATATTTTGTGATCTACACAAGTCAAATTGTCTAAACTTCATATTATCTAAGTTCTTTTAAAACAATTGTATTCTGAACTTTATTTAAATCTCATTCCTAGGAGAAGTTTAACATAAATTATTGTGGCATTTTTGTAACATAGGTTACTCTGACCCAAAAATTCAGTGTCAAAGACTTCTGCATTTGAAAAACTATAATCAGGGAAATAAACTCGGTTTCTTGTTTAGAGATATCAGTCCTGAGTTTACAATTAAATGTTCAGAATTATTACTTTCTCAATTCAGAATCCTAAGTATTTCCTCTCACCATAATGTATCAAAAGTCTTTTGCAATCATTGTTGCATATAGGCCGCATACCCATATCACATATTTGATATTTTTTCCAAGTAAAGATTTTGATATGTTTCTTTAAAATTCACGGAAAACATGAAAAATCTATTGTATAGAACAGACAAACTAGGAAAAACTATTTCTAAGTGTACTAAAGATTTGAAAAGCCTCTGAAAATAGTTTTAAAATAGAAGTAGTTGAACTTCAAGAGTATAAAAAATGCCCATGTATCCATAAAGGGTTATTGCAACTTGTAACACTAATACTCAAGTTAGTTCAGACTAATGTTAAAAATAAATCATACAAGTTGCATCAAAAAAATAACATTAGCCTAAAACTAGGTTCTAATAAAGAAAGATAACTATTAATCCTGAGAATAAAAAGCAATGTTAACTAACACTCAAACAATTCGTCACTATCAAAAACTAACAGACGCCCTCGTCGAAATGTGGAACCGTGGTTATCGCTATGACGAAATGCGTATATATTTAGATGGTTACCTAGCATCCTTGAGAATCTCTAAAGCGATCGAACCATTTTTAATTAATAAATTGGAGGAAGAAACGACTCGCTATATATATGATCCTTCAAATTTTGAAATGCCATTGCAAACTCAGTCCGAAGTAGATTTGTATTAAATTACCGAAAAATTGGGTTTAACGCTTTGGCCATCAGTGGGCGACTTTTTAGTTGTTTTTTTGAAGACAAAATATATTATTCTCAGTGTTAATTAGGGCTTGCTGATTAATTCTAAAAGGTTTGACATGTAAAGGTAATATCCTTATTTGGGTGGCAAAAATTACTATCTTTTCGGTGGTTTAAGCTCATGGATGGAGAGGATTTTGGGCTGATCATGATCGAAAAGTTAAGAGATAATTCTTACTACTACCTCTTCTGTAATTGCCATTTCTTATAACTCTTGACTCCCTATTCCCTATTTACTACTTCCTACTCCCTACCTGAAAAGACTTTTTCAGCAAACCCTAATTAGGGCTTGCTGATTAAATCCAAAAGTATTGACACATCAAGGTTAGAGCATGGTTAAACTCGAAAAAAGTGTCTAGTTTTCGGTCCTGAGAGCTCAAAAAGTTAGTATTTTGGGCGTTCCCTAGCCTGAAAAATCAAGGAACAAATATATCCTACTACCTCCTCTATCAATTCCCCGTTCTTCTGTAGGGACGTAACCCTTAGGGACATGAAACGCATTTTTGTTATGCAATGTCCTTACATCTCCTCCTGGGAGATGTGAGGTGTGGGTTCCCTACTCCTGAAAAAGACTTTTTCAGCAAGCTGTAATTAATTTGGTCCCAGGCAGACAGTCCAAGACAAAAGATAGAAAGGTCAGCAAGCATAAATCTACATTCCGGAGGACAAAATGTAGTATAAAAATATAAGTCAAAAGTAAAAAGAAAACCATTATAGTGGCCAATAGGATGCAACGATTCAGCAACTATTTAGGGTTTGGTGATTAAATATAATATCATGTCCACTGGAGAGTACAAAGTTCTTCTAAAACATGATTTGCTTTCAATACTGAAAGTATTACTGGACAAAATTTACAAGACCTACAGTTTTTTTTGATAGAGTTTCTAACCTTGAGATGACTGAAAGCCAAATCTTGCAATAGTTATATCCATAACTTTGCACTGTCTAGATGTCCGGATAATTAGTGATCAAAAAACTTCCTCCTCTTCCCTCCTGACTCCTGTAGGGGCGTTTCATGTCGCGCAGCCTTAACGAAGTATGCGCAAGCAAAACGGCCGTTCGCCCCTACTTCTCCCTAATTTATTTATACCTATTCAACCGGACATGATATAAAAGCATTGACAAATAAAGGTATTAGCCTTTTTTAGGTAGCAAAAAGTACCAGCTTTTTTTTCAAACCCTACTCATTATAAACATAGAAAGTCTAAACATGGAAAGTCGCCCGCTTATGGGCGAGGCTTTAAACCCAATTTAATGGTAAATGTTAAGATTTCTAGGAAGCTGAAGCAACTGCTAGCTTTTGCTCTAGCTCTTCTTTTTTGTTGTTGTACATTTCAGTCATCACATCAGAACCTCCCAAGAATTCTCCATTGACGTAAACCTGAGGAATTGTAGGCCATTTTGAATATTCCTTAATCCCTTGACGAATTTCTTGATCTTCTAATACATCGCAAGTTTCATAGGTAACTCCTAACGTATTCAAGATAAAGACTACATTATTAGAGAAACCACACTGAGGCATCAACTTACTGCCCTTCATAAAAACCATAATTTTATTTTCAGTAATTAAGTTATCGATTTTTGCTTCTAATTCTGGAGTTAGAGTCATATTTCTTTCCTCAAATAGATGGTCATGAAAGCCATCGGCATTTACCATTTAGCTAACCTTAATATATGCTTCATATGCTTAAGTGATAAGGTATCGCTTTTTAATGTTGTAACCTAAAAGCACAAATTAAGCAGTTTGTCTTGCTATTTTCCACTCTTCAGGAGTATAGGTTTTCAAAGCTAAAGCATGTATGGCTTCAGAAGCCATTGGTTCTTTTACAGCAGCGTAAACCATTTGATGTTGTTTAACAAGAGTTTTCCCCTCAAACTCAGAAGAAACAACAATAGCCTGTAAATGGTCGCCACCCCCTGTTAAATCTTGGACTTGCACCTGAGCATCTGGCAACTTAGCTTTAATCATTAACTCAACTTGCTCTAGATTCATATTTTTTCCCTAAGACAATACTGCCATTTTACCGAAAAATTGGGTTTAAAGCCTCGCCCATAAGCGGGCGACTTTTTAGTTGATTTTTTTTCACAGGTTATGTTATGATGCTTTTTAGTTCGCAAAAAATATATTAGTCGCGGGTGGGCAATCCGAGACAAAAAACGGACATTGAGGCCAGCAGCCAGACTACTGCCAAAGTAGCAGCTGCTTGTGAAATGTCAACCCGCCGAGGGGCTACGGCTCGGTTGTTACCCAGTGCCTTTAGGCCGGGGAGGATGTCAAATTTTAATTAAGATACTGAGATGAAGTTGGAGATTTGCCATCTTCAGAGCTTCTAGGATAAGGAATATCCACAAATCCTAACTCTAGTAACTGTTGGTAAGCTTTTTTTCCTAAATCACGAGTCGGTTGCTGAGAGCTAATAATTTGAACTAGTAATGGTACTGCTAGTTCAGGTTGATTTTGCGCCCGGTGGACAAGGGCTAACTGATAAGTAGCTTGGTCTCTCATTTGGGCAGTTTCCAGAGCTTTAGTACGTTGATTATCTGCTAGACGATTATCAATACCAGAAAAACTAGCGGCTAATTGACTATAGAAATTAGAAAGTTGATTAAATATTTGACGAGCTTCTTGTAGTTTTTGGTTAGCTAACTTATAATTCTCAGAAGCAATAGCATTGTCAGCTTCGCTTATTAAGCGTTGGCCACCTGGGAGACTGAGAAGACTATTCTTTGGATCTAAAGGACGAGCATTCTTCAGTTGGGTAGGTTGTATTGGCTGAACTGGAATCTGAGACGACTTTTCTGGCTCTACAGTTTTCTCAGATTGAGCATTAAGTGGTTGTTGGAAAAGTGTGAAAGCTGTCACTGTCATAAGAGTAAAGCTGAATATGGAGTAAACCAAACGAATAGGCTTAGTAAATACCATGGTTATTTTAGTGGATTTGTATAAATAAAAAACTCAACTATTTTTAACATATATTATCACTAATCACTATTTTTAAGGCGTTGCTGAAGCGCGAGTATGAAAATCATATTTAGGGAGTAAGAAGTAATTATAATTTATATAGCAATCCCAAATAGGTTGTGACAATTTCATTAACTATAAATAAACTCCGAAACTCTTACCTATTGACCATTGCCTATTGCCTATTCCCAAAAAAGCGGTAAGATTTTGAACACAAAGAAAATAGGATTACTATATATAGATTATGTAATACCAATTGCCAATGCCAAAAGTAATGCTTTACTCAGGTAAAACTTCAATTATTAAATAATTAATAGAAAGGGAATAACTTTTTTTTCTCTCTTTAGCTAAGTTAATGTTAATTATTATTATGTTTACTTCTTCCTCACTGCTCCATTACCCCTATTTTCCTACTCAAGAAAATGTATGAAAGTTTTTGAGAAGTGATATAATACTTATTTTCAAAATATATACTCTAAGCTTTTACAGCGTTTCCGTTGTTCTGAAGTACACCTACCTGGGCAAGATGCCCGCACTACACAATTTTCACCATTTACCCTGTACCTCATTGGCCCAAAATCTGCTGTATGTATTTAAACAACTTATTGTTGTCCTTCTAAATTCTAAATTCTACATTCTACATTCTAGCTTACTAATACTCATTTTAAATGAGTCAGGACTTACGCAAAGGTACTATATATAGAGTATTGGTGCGTTACGAAGTGCGCAATTCAAGTCGCGAAGCGTTCGCTCCGCTTGGCGTCAGCAAAACATACCCTACCAATGGTGTTGATGCGTAAGTCCTATGAGTATTAGCTTATAAGTTATGTTGAAAAAAACGATGGCAGTTGCCACAAGTGGGGTTGAAATTCTGTCAGGGAATTGAGAATTTGATGGGCAGAATTAAATAAGTGTTTATCCATGTCAGGATCTGGAACAACAACTACGGACATTTCAGCAGCTAAAGCAGCTTCCATTCCTGCTAAAGAATCTTCAAATACTAAACATTTTTCTGGGGAAACTCCTAATCTTTCAGCAGCTATTAAGAATATATCTGGCGCTGGTTTCCCACGTTTAAGATTAGGGTCATCTCCTACAACAATATAATCAAATAATTGGAACCATTCTTGATGATTTTTTGTTTTTAAGTTAAATGGTTCATAGGAAGAACTGGTGGCTACAGCTTGAGGAATTTTATTCTGATATAAATGTTGGGTAAGGCGAACTGCACCTGGCATTGCTTTGGCTTCTAGAAATCGTTGATATGTGAGATTATTTCTTTGTTGAAGATAATTTTCGGGACTGATAGGTAGTTCTAATAGTTCTACAATTTTTCTGGCAGAGTCGATAGATTTTCTGCCAGTAATTTTACATTTAGTATGTTTGTCGAAAATTTTGCCGTAACGGCTTGTTATTATACTATTTACTTGGACATGAATTAATTCTGTATCTAGAAGTAAACCGTCTAGGTCGTAGATAATATGGGTTACTTTTGGGAAATCATTCATCTGAATTTTTGTACTAACAATTGATTGCTTAAAACAACTCAAATTGATACTATAGCCTTTCTTGCTTCTATGAGGTAAAAAATTTAATCTTAGGGAAAAGGAAATATAGCAATTCTAAGAATTTTCATTTTCTCTAGTATAGCTTGAAAAATTCTGGGCTTTATTTAATTCTTATTCCTTAGTAAGTGATTAGGTTCAAAAGCTGAATGTGAGCTAGCTGAATGCTTAACCAATAAGTTTCATAATTTAGCATCAAATTCATCACTTAAGTTGGCAATAACTCTACCTCAATTTATGTTAAAATCGAAGAGGAGTTTGGAGCCAAAAATCAGGTACTAAGCCTAAGGGGATGAAAAAACCTTCGATTCACCATTTCAAGTATCTGGCTTGAGCGGTCGTTACTAATAATTGATAATTGATAACTAACTAGACAGTGCCAAGTTCTGGTAATAACTATTGCAAGATTTGGCTTTCATTCTTCTCTTGGTTAGAAACTCTATCAAAAAAACTGTAGGGGTTGTAAACCTTGTCCAATAATACTTTGAGCATTGAAAGCAAATCATTTTTTATAAGAACTTTGTACTCTCCAGATAACTCAAATAAGGGATTTATTTAGATGATAATACATATAGTTTTATTCAAGTGGCAATCAGATACTTTACCTACAACTATTGCTTCAGTTATGTCTGCTTTGAGAGGAATGAAAGGGAAGGTTCCTGAAATAATTGATTTATATTGTGGAGATAATTTCTCGGAACTTTCTCAAGGATTTCAAAATGGTTTAGTGGTTCAAGTTAAGGATAAAGCTGCTCTTGATGCTTATGCGAAAAATCCTCTTCATCAAGAGATTATTCAGACTTTAATTAAGCCGATTTTGAGAGATAAAATTACTGTTGATTATGAAGTTTAATGAAATTACAATCAGGAAAATTATCCCTAAATTTTGACAAAAAGTTATGATATTAAAACTTGATAGTAAGTATGTAGCTGCCATAGGGCATTACCAATGCAACAAAATTTTGCTCAGAGCATCATTTGATATAGATATTTGATTGTGGTAGAATTAGAATAATCAAAATAGTTGTTGTGTTTTATTCAATTCTAATCTCATCTCATTAAGTGTTGAAATTATTAATTTTAAGCGCTACTCTTGCAATATTTTAGGGGTGTTATGGCACAATAGTAGCATTAATTTGAAGCATTTAACAAAAAGCTAGTAATATAAATTTTATTTAACTTTTGGCTTTTAAATTTTGACTTACGGGACTATCTAAAGTTCATATTAAAGTTGATAAATCTGTAGCTTAAGCCTAAAGCCTAAATTAAATAAAGTTTAGGGATATCTAGAAATAAAGTTAAAGCTTTAAGTTAAAGCCTCTGCAACCATCCTAATTAACAGAAGTTATTCAAGATAGAGGAATTATAAATATGGTAAATGCTCAAACTAGGGAAGACCTCCACATTCGCCTAGAAGAAACACAGTTATTAGATCGTGATTGTACTACGTTATCACGTCATGTACTACAGCAACTTAATTTCTCACCAGATGCTCAAGATATCAGCGCTCTCATGAATAGAATAGGGTTGGCCGGGAAGTTAATTGCTCGTCGCCTAACTCGTGCTGGATTATTAGAAGATACTTTAGGGTTTACTGGCACAGTTAATGTCCAGGGAGAGTCCGTCAAAAAGATGGATATCTACGCCAATGACGTATTTATCTCTGTATTTAAGCAAAGTGGCCTTGTCTGTCGCTTGGCATCTGAGGAGATGGAAAAACCTTATTATATTCCCGAAAATTGTCCAATTGGTCACTATACTTTGCTTTACGATCCCCTGGATGGTTCTTCTAATCTAGATACAAATCTAAATGTGGGCTCTATATTCTCAGTTCGCCAACAAGAAGGTAATGATGAAGATGGTTTAGCTCAAGATTTACTCCAAAGTGGACGTAAACAAATTGCTGCTGGTTATATTCTATATGGACCTAGCACAATATTAGTGTATTCAATCGGCCAAGGGGTGCACGCATTTACTCTAGATCCTAGCTTGGGTGAGTTTATTCTGATTAATGAGAATATCAAAATTCCAGAACATGGCCCGGTTTACAGTGTGAATGAAGGTAACTTTTGGCAGTGGGATGATTGTATGCGCGATTATATCCGTTATGTTCACCGCCATGAAGGTTATACTGCTCGTTATGGTGGTGCATTAGTGGGAGATTTCCATAGAATTTTATATCAAGGTGGGGTATTTTTGTACCCAGGTACAATCAAAAAGCCAGAAGGAAAATTACGTCTACTATATGAATCAGCTCCAATGGCTTATCTAGCAGAACAAGCAGGTGGAAGAGCTAGCACAGGAACTGAAGAAATATTAAATGTGGTAGCACAGAAACTGCATCAACGGACGCCATTAATTATTGGTAGTAAGGAAGATGTAGCACTTGTTGAGTCTTTTATCAAAAAAACAAAAATGGATTTCTAATCAAGATTAACAATTTGAATTAGGTTATAGATTTAAATTTGTTTGCAGCAGAATAAAGATTATAAATAAACTTTACTACTGCTCAGAGCAATAGTAAAGAAATTTTGAATACCTGCTGAAATAGATAAAAGTATTAGTTATTCTTGAGAAGTATCTATAAAATACACCAAACTCCGACAAAACATAGTAGGAATTAAGTTAATATAGCTATGACAACTAATCATTTGCTGGAAATCGAAAACCTTGGACAGAGTATATGGATGGATAATCTGAGTCGCAATATTATTGAGTCTGGGGAACTCAAGAGCATGATTGCTGAAAAAGGGATTCGTGGTATTACTTCTAATCCCGCAATTTTTGAAAAGGCGATCGCCGGTAATGCTATCTATGATGCAGATATTGAAGCTGGTATTAGTGCTGGTAAGTCAGTGATGGAAATATACGAATCTCTTGTGTTTAAGGATATTCGTGATGCTTGTGATATATTTATGCCAGTATATGAACAGACTCATGGATTAGATGGTTATATTAGTATAGAGGTGCCACCAACTATTGCTAAAGATACAGAAAGTACCATTAGTGAAGCAATTCGTTATTACACGGCTATCGGTCGTGCCAATCTAATGATTAAGATTCCAGGTACAGCAGAAGGCTTACCAGCAGTAGCACGAGTTATTAGCGAAGGGATAAATGTTAACGTCACTTTACTGTTCTCCATAGAAAGCTATGTGAATACAGCTTGGGCATATATTGAAGGTTTAGAAGCTAGAGCTGCTAAAGGAAAAGATATTAGTAATATAGCTTCTGTGGCAAGTTTCTTTCTGAGTCGGATTGATAGTAATATTGATGGTACTATTGATGGCAAACTCAGGAATGTAGCAGATGAAACTGTGAAGGCCAAATTAGAAGCAGTTAAAGGAAAAGTAGCGATTGCTAATGCAAAAATTGCCTATCAAGAATACAAGAAAATTATTCAAGGCGATCGCTGGAAAGCTTTATCAGCAAAAGGCGCAAAAGTACAAAGACTTTTATGGGCAAGCACTAGCACCAAAAATCCTACCTATAGTGATGTAATGTATGTTGATGAATTAATTGGGCCTAATACAGTCAATACCTTGCCTCCCCAAACTATAGATGCTTGTGCTGACCATTGTCATGTTGACAACCGAGTTGAGACCAAAATTGAGGCAGCAAAGGAGGTCATGGAAAGTCTCAAAGACCCTGAGGTTAATATTAATATTGATCAAGTAATGGAGCAACTTCTAGCAGAAGGAATCGATAAATTTATCAAGCCCTTTACTTCTCTAATTAACTCCTTAGAAGAAAAAGTTAAAAAATTAGCGCCTATTTCAGGTTAAAGGAACTTGAGGTCATCAATTATTAATGTTAGGACTTACCCATGAACGCTATTGGCAGTGGCGCATCAAGCTTCAAATAGGGTAATAGGAAAATTGCAAAATCTAAGCTATGTATTGTTTTTGCCAAAATCCTAATACAACATTTAAGGCTTGACGCACTAGTAGGGTGTGTTTTGCTGACGCCAAGCGGAGCGAACGCTTCGCGACTTGAATTGCGCACTTCGTAACGGACCAAGGCTCTATATATAGTACCTTTGCGTCAGTCCTAAATGCAACAAAAGTTACAGTTTAACTGATGACTACCAATAGGAATAAATGTAGTTAAAGATGCTAAATTATTGAATAATTTGGCATCAAACAAGTCATAGAAAACAAATAGAGAAATATTCGGTAGTCCTAAACAAGTAAAGATGGGTTGTAGTAGTGAAAGATGTACTTCATAAATTAACAACAGAAATGCAAGTATAAACATTTTGCCTGCAGAAGGACCAGTGTCAGTCTGTAGAGCGACCTTAAGACCCGACGGGAGCAAGTCCTGGAAGGTGGTTGCTATGAGACAGAAAGCCCCTAACAGCGATGCTAGGGAATCCTGCCCTGTCTCGTAAGAGGAGCGTCGGGAGAATGTTAATGAAGACCTTCATGTATCTGGAATGTTAGCAAATTACAAGCTAGCTTTTGTCTATAGAGCCGATTTAGTCTTGAGATCGGGATTAAATGCAATTTAATAAATGCGGTCGGTTCGACTGTCAATGCCTGTGGGTGAATAACCACCGGCGACCTTAGCAGAAGCATAGGACGTTGCATGTAACGTCTGTACACATAAGATTGTCAGGTTATGTGACGCTTTGTATCAGTTTTATAGAGTGGCTTCTATAATAAATCAATTAGAAGGAGTTAATATAGATGGTAGCAGTCTTAGAAAATCCTCTGCGGGTTGGACTACAACAAGACCGGATTCCAGAACCGCAAATTCTGATTATTTTTGGTGCATCCGGTGATCTAACCCAGAGAAAACTTGTTCCAGCATTATATCAAATGCAGCAAGAACGAAGACTTCCCAGTGAACTAACAATAGTGGGAGTAGCACGCAGAGAATGGAGCCATGATTACTTCCGTGAACAAATGCGGATAGGTGTAGCAGAATTTGGTGGTGGCTTACAATCTGAAGAACACTGGAATGATTTTGCTAAGGGGCTTTTTTACTCCCCTGGTAATATAGATCAACCAGAAGATTATCAAAAACTCAAAGAACTTTTGAGTCAACTGGATGAAGAGAGACATACCCGTGGTAATCGCGTATTTTACTTGTCTGTAGCTCCCCGATACTTTGGAGAAGCAACCCAACAGTTAGGGGCAGCAGGAATGTTAGTTGATCCTAAAAAGCAAAGATTAGTAATTGAAAAACCCTTTGGTAGAGACCTCAGTTCAGCTCAGGTACTCAATAAAATTGTGCGTCAAGTTTGCCCCGAAGAGCAAATATATCGTATTGACCACTATCTAGGAAAAGAAACTGTTCAAAACTTAATGGTATTTAGATTTGCCAATGCCATTTTTGAACCTCTGTGGAATCGTCAATTTGTTGATAATGTGCAAATCACTGTTGCAGAAACAGTAGGATTAGAAGGACGTGCGGGATATTATGAAACATCAGGCGCCCTGAGGGATATGGTACAAAACCACTTGATGCAGCTATTCTCTCTGACAGCAATGGAACCTCCTAATTCCTTGGATGCTAACAGTATTCGCAATGAAAAAGTAAAAGTAGTTCAGGCAACCCACCTAGCAAATTTAGAACGGTTAGAATATTCAGCAATTCGCGGTCAGTATACACAGGGTTGGATGAAAGGTAAAAGTGTGCCAGCTTATCGGGAAGAAGGAGGAGCAGATCCTAATTCTACAACACCTACTTATGCAGCACTGAAACTCAACATTGACAATTGGCGCTGGAAAGGAGTACCATTTTATTTGCGAACTGGCAAGCGAATGCCAAAAAAAGTGTCAGAAATTGCAATTCAGTTTAAAGAAGTGCCATATTTGATGTTCCAGTCTGCAGCTAAACAAGCTAATCCTAATGTATTGGCTGTGCGCATCCAGCCTAATGAAGGGATATCGATGCGCTTTGAAGTCAAAACACCAGGTAGTTCCCTGCGGACTCGCTCAGTAGATATGGATTTCCGTTACGATACTGCTTTTGGTAAGCCTAGTACAGATGCTTACAGTCGTTTGTTGGTTGACTGTATGTTAGGAGACCAAACTCTATTTACTCGTGGCGATGAAGTAGAAGCATCTTGGCGAGCATTAACACCAATACTTAGTCTCTGGGATGCTCCTGCTTCACCAGATGTAATACCTTTGTATGAAGCAGGTACTTGGGGACCAGTTGAGGCGGAATTGTTGCTTAACCAAGATGCTCATCGTTGGCGCCGACTTTGAATCAGTTATTAGTGAATCATCTTTAAGTCCTAAGCAAGGAAGTAAATACTATTTCTCTAAAACTTAAAAATTAGAGATACGGCCCATTTAATCAAGGGTTTGATATAGCTATTATAGGTAAGATGCTTGTGATACAAAGGTTTGAGTATTAATATTTGTATTTTATATTCCCTGTTAACCCTAGGGATAACTAAGCCAAACTTTTCAATGTAACAGGACTTACGCAAAGGCTCTATATATAATGCTTTGGTGCGTTACGAAGCGCGCAATTCAAGTCGCGAAGCGTTCGCTCCGCTTGGCGTCAGCAAAACACTCCCTACTAATAGCGTTCATGGGTAAGTCCTATGTAATTTACCCTATATCTTAATCAGGGGTTTTCTAGACTTCAAGAAGGAAGAGAGAATAACCAAGAAATCAAAAGTTTTCAATGAGGAGTGGGGGAGTGGAAGAATATAGGAGATGACTTAGAGTTGTCTTGCAAATAAAGTTGAGAAGGCAGGAAACACGGAGGTACTTATGCTGAAGTTGACCTTCAGGAGAGTATTGAAACCCCTGCTACCTTTGGTCGCCACAAGCCTTGTGCCTTTGGCGTCGCATTGCTTCGTGCCTGACTCATAAATGCCTTTCTGTGTTCAGCAGAGCGGAATTTAGTCACCTCAGCCTGAGTTTTTTGAGGCGATCACCTCTGGTTATGAAGTAATTGCGCTATCGCTGGACTTACAATCATTTAGTACATTGTTGACATTGCCAACCTTGTAATTGTGAGATTACAGGATCATAGATTTACTTCATATCCATAGTTGAATAATGTTTCTCAACCTGCTGAATAATTGTGTCCCAAAAATCTTTGTGACTCTATAGAACCCATTTGGTATCTTTTCTGTCCACGGTTATAATTAAGTAGCGATCGCCAATTATCATAAACAAGAGTTAGGTAAATGCCATATTCAAGTAGCTTGACAGACAAAGAATGGGTTCTAATTGAACCATTGTTGCCAAAAAAAAAGACAACTTGTCCTACAAAATGGAGCAAAAGACAAATATTGGACGGTATACTCTATCAACTGAAGAATGGTTGTAATTGGTCTGATTTACCCAAGGATTTACCTCCTTACTCTACAGTATTTTGGCATTACAAACAGTGGCGAGCATCGGGAGTAATGGAGAAGATTAGAGATGTATTACACTCTCAACTACGTCAACAGGTAAAAAAAACTAGATGGACAACTTTAATCATTATTGATTCACAGGCAGTAAAAAATACCTGTAATGCCAGTGTCAAGTCCAAGGGATTCTGTTTTTACAAGGCTACTAACGGAATCAAAAGACACCTAGGAGTAGATAGTCTTGGCTTTCCTTTTTTTGTCCATTGTACCAAAGCATCAGTTTCTGATGACATGGGATTAATTGAAATGTTGTCACACAATATTGATTACTTTAAATCTAAACCTGT
>JAKQYF010000073.1 GCA_023356535.1 Trichodesmium sp. MAG_R03
AAAGTCCTTTATCTCCTATTTTTGCTAAGGCCACATCTAGGATTTTATCTCCTTGGGTAGACATTGTGTGAACTTCAAATGTGATGTCTGGGAAATTTTTCTGAAGTTCTTCTTGGACCCAGTAGGTTTGAACTAAGGCGAGTTGGCTTTTGCGCGAACCTATCCGAACCGTAGGAGTAGAGGCAGATACTATCATATCTTAATGTTGAAATAAATAAATTTGATCATTCTTTCTAGACTACCTTAAATTGGGGCCTAAATTTTTGAACTCAAAAATCAAAAGTTAAAAGCTAATATTGGAACGAAGACCAAAAAAAGGAATGCCATAAACCCAGAAAGTGAAATATTTTGATTGCTCAACCTGGGCTTTGAAGAATGTAATTTAATCAAAGGTAATTCTTTAGGTATTGCTCTTAATAATAAACAATTGGATAAACGATCTAAGTACCATAGAGTTGGAGTTTCATTTTCCATCAATGTAATATCGGTGATTGTCTTAGTAAACATATCCGCAAAAATGGCCATTGAAGCCAGAACCAAAACTACATTTGTGTCCAATGTGGTCGCCAGTTTGTTGATGTTTATGATTCACTGGGATATATAGCAATCCTATCTGATTCGTAAAAAAAATAGGTGGCTAGAAGGCCGGAGACAGGAAGCAGAAGGCAGAAGGAACAGGAACTAAAGCTATTTTTAAGAAAGCTAGTGATTTGACAAATAACAGGATTTACGCAGTACCGCTATATATGGCGTATAAATTTGCCATTTTTAAAATATTGCCACTACAATTAGTGCCCTTGCGTAAGTCCTGAAATAATTTAGGATTGCTATAGTTAGGATATTAAGGCTTTCTGTCTCAAAATGTACGTCAATGGTATGGGTTTCGGAGGAATTAGTCGAGTTACTGGTGCAGCCCATACTGCCATTATCAATTGGGTGAAACAGTTGGGAGAACTTTGGTCTGATACCTAGGACCTAGTATAATCCAAGTTGGAGAACTTAATTAGTTGCAGACCTTTGTAGCTAAAAAACAAAGTCTGGATATAGCTTTATGCGATACGGCTAACGCCACGTTCCGCGATCGCTAACCATTCACCAGAAAACTTAGACGAACTAGAACATCTGTTAGTCTATCGCCCTCAGAAAATTATAGAGCAGCAGGAATTTGTTTAGGGGCTAACCTGTTTGCACTGGTGGCCTAAAACGAGAAATGCTTAGTCATCACTAATCATCCAGACATAATATTATCTCTGGTCAACTAAAACGGGACTTACGCTAAGGCACTAGATGTATGGCAAATATCGGAAATAATTACCAAAATACACTATATATAGCAGTACTGTGTAAGTCCTGATGATATTACTCATACTTCTTAAGAAAAATTCACATTTTATTTATTGATAAAAATTATGATTTATGTTGAAATAAACTTATTGATAATTAAACTCAAATAGTAGTTCAATATTTGCTGTATCCTAAAATCAAGACATAGGTTAAGGTAAAAGGGATATGAGTTTAATACTTGATTAGCTTATTAGAATTATTTTCTAATTATTTAGGACTGCTATTGAGATTTCTGAAACTGATATCTGTAAGATTGAGGATATAATTTCTATGCAAACATTAGACAATGAAGACAGTAGGGCTGTTGAAACACCTGAATCTACAAGTAATAGCAGAGCAATTTTCTGGACACCTGCATGGCGATCGCTAGGCTGGTCTTTTGAGGCAACTGAAGAGGAAGGTGCTCCACTGCTAGGAGGTAATATCCGGTTTAAAGACTTCTCTGGGCAATTACTAGGTGCCCATATAGCTCATGCTGGCTTGATTGTGCTATGGGCAGGTGCAATGACCCTGTTCGAGTTATCCCACTTTGATCCGAGCTTACCAATGTATGAGCAGAATCTAATTTTACTACCCCATCTAGCAACATTAGGTATTGGTATCGATGCAAGTGGGCAGGTAATTGACACCTATCCCTACTATGTTATCGGTATGCTGCATCTCATCAGCTCTGCAGTTTTGGGGGCAGGAGGTATTTATCATGCTGTTTTAGGTCCAAAAAAGCTTGCTCCAAAAGGCTTTGGCTACGACTGGGAAGATGGCAATAAGATGACAACAATTTTAGGTATTCATCTAGTGTTATTAGGGCTTGGAGCAGCACTACTAGTGATTAAAGCAATAGCTTTAGGCGGTATTTACGACCCACTAATAGAAAAGGTGCGATTGGTACAACCAAACTTAGATCCTGCGAGAATTTTCGGCTATCTATTTGGCTTGAGCCCTAATGGCTGGACGATCACGGGCATAACTAGTGTTGATAATTTGGAAGATGTGATTGGTGGTCATGTTTGGGTCAGCTTACTTTGTATCGTTGGCGGCCTGTTTCACATTATTTCCAAGCCTATGACCTGGGCAAAAAAGGTACTAATTTGGTCGGGAGAGGCTTACTTATCTTACAGTTTGGGGGCATTAGCAATGGTGGGCTTCATTGTGGCTGTATTCGTCTCCGCCAACGAAATTGTTTATCCTAGCATATTTTATGGACCTATTGGGAGTGACTATGTGCGGGTTAGTCTGGCCAGTGTTCATGCCGGGTTAGGTTTTTTGGCTTTAGTAGGACACTTATGGCACGCCAGCCGAGCACAGGCTGCTACCCGTGGTGTATCTTATGGAACTTTCTCTGAATTTATGGCTAAAAATATTACAGCTAATTGAAATTTAGATCAAAAGTAGCAGTTGGCTCATTATTATAGCAATGTTACAAAGATATCAACGTGCGCTGGTATGTTTGCATAATACAGATTGCCGCTAATGTAGTATACATAAAAAATATTGGTATATAGTGCCAGAAATTTGTACTACATTTAAAGATGATAGTAATATGTAAATATATGAGTGCTCATGGCTATAGTTTCAAACTTTTAGATGTGGAATAATTTCCTGAAACTACTGTAGTTTCAAGCTTTTGAGCCTATAAAATTGTAGTGCATGACTTTTGACATCTCCCATGAGTAGCTAGGGTAAGGGGGATGAACTTTTAACTTCTGTAAAACTGTATAAGTTCGATCATATTTAACAAGGAGAAAAATTACAATGAGTGTCGCGACTGATAATAACGTGCGAATCCCTTGGCGAGCAGGTAATGCTCGGCTTGTTAACCTATCGGGGAAGCTATTGGGCGCTCATGTAGCTCATGCTGGCTTAATTGTACTTTGGGCTGGTTCTATTACTTTGTTTGAAGTAGGGAATTTTGACCCATCTTTACCAATGTACGAACAAGGATTAATTGTGCTACCAAATCTAGCCCGTTTAGGATTGGGAGTTGGTGAAGGGGGCGTAGTTGTAGATACCTATCCCTATTTTGTGATTGGAGTATTGCATTTGATTAGTTCAGCATTTTTAGGAGCTGGTGGTATTTTCCACGCTCTGAAGGGCCCAGCTAAGCTAGAAGAAAAATTTTCCTTCTTTGGCTATAGCTGGGATAATCCAGGTAAAATGACAACTATCTTGGGTATCCATCTGGTATTGTTGGGAATTGGTGCTTTCTTACTTGTAGCAAAAGCGACGGTATTTGGTGGATTATACGATCCAGCGATTCAGAATGTGCGTATAATTTACAATCCTACTTTGAATCCCGCCACCATTTTTGGCTACCTCTTTGGCACGGAAGGGCATTTTTGGCTAGCTGGTGTCAATTCTTTAGAAGATGTAGTAGGCGGTCATATATGGATTGGTGCTATATGCATTTTGGGTGGTTTCTGGCATATGAAAACTGTACCATTTAATTGGGCAAAAGGGTTATTTGTATGGTCCGGAGAAGCCTATCTATCTTACAGCATTGGGGCAGTAAGCTTAATGGCATTTGTAGCCACATTGTTTGTGTCTGTTAACTCCCTAGTATTTCCTGCAGAATTTTACGGACCAACCTTGAGTCTGGTCTTCGATCGCTTTCCTGTTTTTGTTAGTTCTGATGGAGTGTTAACTGCAAGGGTATGGTTAGCCAATGCCCACTTCTGGTTAGGGTTTTTCTTCCTACAAGGGCACATATTCCACGCCTTACGTGCAGCAGGCTATAGCTTCACCGAAGGCCGAGTCATCACTTTTACAAGAGGTCAAGTAAGCTAGTTATGAGTGTAACTCAATCAAATTCATTAAGGTTTTTAGGCTTTTCAACAAATAATAATGTTGATATTAACAACTATGTTACTGATTCTCAAGAACCCTATTCCTGGTGGGCAGGTAATTTTCGCTTTGTTGACCTATCTGGAAAATTATTAGGAGCCCACATTGCCCATGCCGGGTTGATTGTACTCTGGGCAGGTGCTATGACTCTGTTTGAGTTATCTAGATTCAACCCTAGCTTACCTATGTACGATCAGGGGCTAATTTTACTGCCCCACATGGCTGCTCTGGGTTTAGGAGTTGGAGCAAATGGGGAAATTATCGATACCTATCCTTACTTTGCAATTGGTGTTATCCACCTAGTTAGTTCGGCAATTTTAGGAGCTGGTGGGATTTATCATGCTGTGCTCGGACCTGAAAAACTCGACGAAAAAGGATTTGGCTATCAGTGGAATGATGGTAACAAAATGACTACCATCCTTGGTATTCATCTAGTGCTATTGGGGATTGGAGCATTGATGCTGGTAGTCAAAGCAGTCTATGGTGGTGGTTTGTACGATCCTGCTATCGCTAATGTGCGACTGATTAGTGAACCCAATCTAAATCCACAAACTATCTTCGGGTATCTGGTAGGCATCACTCCTGATGGCTGGACATTGAAGGGGATGGCTGCTGTCAATTCTTTAGAAGATGTGGTAGGTGGTCATATATGGATTGGAGCAATATGCATTTTAGGGGGTTTCTGGCATATTAATACTGCTCCTGCTAAATGGGCTAAAGGCTTGTTTGTTTGGTCGGGAGAGGCATATCTTGCATACAGTCAGGCAGCTCTAGCTTACATGGGCTTTTTCGCAGCTTACTTTGTCTGGGTAAATGATACAGTTTATCCCTCAGCATTTTATGGTCCTGTGGGAGTCACTAACGTTGATGGAATAATTACTCCTCGCACCTGGTTAATGTTGTTCCAACTTATCTTTGCCTGTCTACTTTTGGCGGGTCACTTTTGGCATGGTCTTAGAGCAAGAGCGATCGCTAGTGGATTTATCTTCAGTAATCTGAAATTCAATCCCGGTGCTCTCTATGGAGACACTCAATTCAATAATGAATCTCTATTCACGGGTATTGTGCAGCCGTTCCAAAACAACTCGCAGTTGGGGAACCTGGCAACCCCAATTAACTCTAGTCAGCTAACTCTAACTTGGGTGAGAAACTTGCCAATTTATCGCAATGGTTTATCTCCCATCGCACGGGGGCTGGAAATTGGCATGGCTCATGGATACCTGTTATTAGGACCATTCTTTAAACTTGGACCATTGCGCGACACTGACCAAGCTCTTTTAGCTGGAGCTGGCAGCGCATCTGGTTTAGTAGTGATTTTAAGTATTTGTCTGTTTGTTTATGGGATAGCAGTGTTTCAAGGTTCAGGTAAGCCAGTAGGTGTTTTGCCAGAAAACCTGCAAACTTATCGGAATTGGAGTCTGTTTACATCTGGTTTCCTAATTGGGGGAATAGGTGGTGTAATTTTTGCCTGCTTTATTCTCTTAGAAATTGGGCGAGCAGGAATTGTTTGAACAAAGAAAAGCATAAGCCAGAGGACAGGAGGCAGTAGGGATTGATCCCAACGCCGAAGGCACGGGCCTTCTGGCGACCAAAGATAGCAGGGTTTTCAATGCCCCACGATTACTTCAGTTCAGTAGCTTCCTGAATGGAAGCCTTGAAGGTCAGCTTCTGCCTTCTGCCTTCTAAATCCTGCCTTTTCAACACATTCCAGGACTTACGCAGTACCGCTGTATATGACCCATAAATTTGTCTTTTTCAAGATATTGCCACTACAATTAGTACCGTTGCGTAAGTCCTGTACTAATAATAACTATCGTTGTGTTGAACTATGTATTCAAAGAGTTTTAGGACGCCCCGTCTATAACAATCAAGAGAAACTTACCTGGTCTATTGTATTGGCAACGAAAGGACTCCAAGGTTTTGTTGATACCTTGTTAGACAGCGAAGAATATGAAAAACACTTTGGCTATCATTGTATTCCTTACCAACGCCGCCGGATTTTACCCCAGCGCAGTCAAGGAGAGTTACCCTTTGCTCGGATGGCTCGTTATGACGGTAATTACCTCAAACAGTTATATCTCACGGGGCAACTACGGAAGTTTGGTGGAGTGGTTGATAAAAGTGCTGATGTTTATCGTAAAGCTCTCATCTTTTTGTCCATATTCTCTTTAGCAGTCTTATCCATTACTCTGATTTTAGTCTTTTCACCTAAATAATATCAATAGGACTTATACTAAATCCTCTTGATAATTAAATGTAGCGATGGTTCTCTCTAAGAGCGACAGAAGAGAACTACTTTTTACTATTTAGCTACCAAGTCAGGTCTTAATTTTTTTGCCTCTCGCAAATAGGTATGCACAATTTTTTGTGCGTGAGTTTCCGGCATATTCACATACATCAAAAATCTAATACAATATTCTAAACTACCTTCAACGTGCATTTGCTGCACATCTAATAAAGGTACATTATTCCAGTGGGGGCGTTGGCGAGCGATCGCTGCTGGAAAAATAGCATCTAAGTCACGAGTCACAGAGAAAGTGGCACTAATAATTTGCTCTGGTTTGAGCTGATTATTTGCTTCTAGCTCATCTAGCAATTCCGTCACTGCCTCTTGAATTGCCTCTATAGAATTTCTTGATACTGTAGTTGCTCCACGAATTGCTTGAACTCGCCACGCCACGCTCAAATCCTCCCAATCAAAAGTTTTGTAGTTAAATTCAAGGTCGATACAGCCACAGAGGTAAGCCACTGGTAGAGACTTCAAATTCTACCCAGCTTTGAGCAGCCGATAATTTTGATGATACCTGATTATTGCCCAAAACTCGATTTAATAAAGATTTGGGTTTTTCGAGAGTACAACTCTCGGTCTTTTCTGGATCTAAGTCCACCAGCTTACAAGCCCATTTTCTAGCATCTTCCTCTGTACCTAAACAGTCTATCACACCTAAGTCTAATGCTTGTTGTCCTGTAAATATTCGCCCATCTGCAAAACTTCTCACAGTTTCTATAGTTATATTTCGCGCTTCAGCCACCGTTTGGACAAATTGCTGATAACTAATATCTATTAAATCTTGGAGAATTTGCTTTTCTGAATCGGTCATTTCTCGGTCAAAAGCTAATATATCCTTATACGGCCCAGATTTTACTACTTTAAAGGAAACTCCTACTCTTTCCAAAAGACGTTCTATATTGTTACCTCGCAAGATTACCCCAATACTCCCAGTAATCGTACCAGGGTTGGACATAATTTTTTGGGCACCCATACCAATATAAACACCCCCGGATGCAGAAATATTGCCGAAGCTAGCGACAATTTTGACTTTCTCTTGCAAGCTTTTCAGGGCACTGTAGATTTCTTGAGAGTCAGCCACAGTACCTCCAGGACTATCTATCCTAAGTAACAGAGCCGGAAATTTTCTTTCTTCTACTTTTTTAAGTGCTTCTAATACTCGTTTTCGAGTATCGCTGGCAATAACACCATTAATTTCTATTCGGGCAATTTTTTTACGATATCGAGGCTTAAATGGCCAAATCATACTATTTTTTTTAAGTCAAAAGTCAATTATACAAAAAGTAAAAGCAATAATAGACTTTTTATTGCTTTTGCTTAACATATTTAAGTAACATAGTCAATCAACATAATTCTAAATCAACATATTAGTATTTTACTACATTTTACTTTATGATTTAGGTAATTGATAGTTATACAAATTTTTATGAAAACTTGTTACAGTATGATAAGAATATTTTAGCCAACATTTTAGTAAACTATAAATATATAAATTAAATTGATGCAGCTAAAACTGACGAACTCAAAACTACCCTTGGCCCCACTCTTGCTAATTGCTCCCTTTTTCTTCTGGGGAACTGCAATGGTAGCAATGAAATGTGTTATTCCTCAGACAACACCATTTTTTATGGGAGCAATGCGTATATTGCCAGCAGGCATATTATTGTTACTGATAGGAACGATTCAGGGAAGACCTCAACCACAATGTAAATTAGCTTGGTTGTGGATTTTATTGTTTGCGTTAGTAGATGGTGCCTTGTTTCAGGGGTTTTTGGCTGAAGGGTTAGTCAGAACAACTGCAGGTTTGGGTTCGGTGATCATTGACTCTCAACCTCTAGCAGTGGCTATTTTATCATTATGGCTATTTCAAGAGAGAATTAGATTTTGGGGTTGGCTAGGGTTAGGTATTGGTGTTGTTGGTATTAGTTTAATTGGTTTACCTGAAGAATGGATTGGGAATTTACTGCATCCAGAAACAATAGGAGCATCTCTGGGATCAGATGCACTGTTTCAAAGTGGAGAATGGTTAATGTTGTTAGCATCTCTATCTATGGCGGTAGGAACAGTTTTAGTACGTTGGGTTTGTAAATATAATGACCCCATTATGGCAACTGGTTGGCATTTGATTTTAGGTGGTGTTCCATTGCTTGCTATCTCCGCAGGGTTTGAGTCTCAACAATGGGTTAATATTGATCAGTATGGTTGGATAGCTATGGGTTATGCAGCTATTTTTGGCAGCGCGATCGCCTATGGTTTATTCTTTTATTTTGCTTCTGCGGGTAATCTTACCAGTTTGAGTGCTTTAACTTTTCTAACTCCAATTTTTGCTTTGTTTTTTGGCAATTTATTTTTAGAGGAAGTGTTGAGTTCACTACAGTCATTGGGAGTAGGTTTAACTTTAGTGAGCATTTATTTGATTAATCAACGGGATGCATTAGCTGAGAAGTTGAAATTTAACGTTTCAAAAAAAGACACTGTTTCAAACACTACTACAGACCAAATATTGAAACAGTCTCAGGAACAATCAATTTAAGCAAAGGTGAAAGTTGAAGTTTAAATATCAGAGAAAATTTCAATAACACAAAATTGGTAATCCTGCATAGTAATAGTAGATTGGGACTAAATATTATTTGTTAGAGCAAATATTCTATAAAATCCTAACTTCAATTATGAAGGAAAGTTATTTTTGCAAGCTTCCAAGTATAGCAGGAATTTTGAGAATTGGTATCACACTAGGCGGATTTGGTCAGGACTAACGCAAAGACACTAATTAGGGTGTGCTGAAAAAGTATTTTAAGGAGCACAGGAGTAGGTAGAGACGTTTCGCTACGCGACATGAAACGCATTTTTGTTATGGAACGTCCCTACAGAGGAACAGGGAAGGTATAGATGAGGTAGTCGGATATACTTGTCCCTTGATTTTTCTGCCATGGGAGTGCCCGAAATCCTAACTTTTTCAGCTTACACCACCGAACTTCTGGTACTTTTTGCTGACCAAATAAGACTAAAGCCTTTATATGTCAATGCTTTTATAATTAATCAGCAAGCCTTAATTATAGTGGCATTATCGGAAAAATGACCAATTTTTGCACTATATATAGAGCTGTACTGCGTAAGTACTGTTGGCATTACTGCCGGGACTTATATTATGTCGGGATAATTAGTGATAACAAACTTTCTCCTCTTCCCTCCTGACTTCTGTAGGGGCGTTTCATCTCGCGTAGCGTTAACGAAGTATGCGCAAGCAAAACGACCGTTCGCCCCTACTTCTCCCTAATTTATTGATACCTATTCAGCTCACGGGATGACAAGTAAGCTTAATGGTAGATACAGTAATCATTTTAGACAATAAGTTGAATAATAATTCAATTAAAAAAGAATGCGATTTTGAGCTTGGGAAGTAGCGATCGCCAATTTACTCTTATCCACCATCTGTGTTGAATAATTATTCAAGCTATATTATAATACAATATTATTAAACTCCTCACATAAATTAATTTATTGTTAACCAAAAATTACAGCCTAATTAACCACTTTATTCATCGCTTTAAGTCCCCTTTGATAATATAGTAACTTATGAGGATTAAGGCTCATTAAAAATTCTACTAATTCCCTAATGGAAATCATCATTTATTGCCCAATAAATCATAGATAATCCTACAAAAAAACTACTGTGCCTTCTTTCTTTTCTACCTTTTTCATTAGTTCTTAATATATATTCTTGAACCCCTTTATTTTTTATTTTTTGTCCTTGAAAAGAACTAATTGTGTATGAAATAGCTATTAATAAAATTAAATTATTCAACCTCGTTTCATTAGCCTTTGCTGATTCTAGATTATAACCACCAGTTTTATAGTCTTTAAACATTGCTTCAATTCCCATTCTCTGACTATATATTTTTTTAATCTTTTCAGGAGATGATAAATTGGAGAGAATATACCATTTATCTAGAACAGATTTTTGACGATATTTCTGTTTTTTATACACAAGTAAATTATATGTTCCTACCTTCAAAATTTTGGTAATTTTTTGGTTCAATAATAGTTTATTTTCACCGACATGTACTTTTAATTCTGAGACTTTATAATATTTTTGACCCCGTTTAATCATCGTCGATTTTTTTTGTCTAAAAACAAAAAATATATCTTGCTTCTGATATTTTTTCAACCAGTGAGATAGAAAAATACTATGGAACTCTCTATCTGCTGTCAGAATGATTTTCTGACCTTTTAATAATCTTATAACTGGACGAATTACTGCTTTTTGTTCGGTTAAATTACTAGCTCCTTTATGAGTCAAAAATTTCCAAGATAATGGAATTGCCCTCTTTTTCCAAGCTAAACTAATCATTAATATATTAGTATTTTGCCACTGAGTTCTATCTAAAATCAATACTAATTCTGAGGAAAAACTAAATAAATTTTCTCTGATTTTTTTAACTAAAGGAAACCAAAATAAAGGTAGGCTTAACTCTTTTAAAGTTAAAAATCTTTGTATATGTTTTCCCTTACTTTCTAATTTTATTGGCAGGGGAAAATAATTACTTAATTTTGATATCTGTACAGTTTTCTGTACAGATATTAAGTATAATAATATTTGTAATGTTATTACTTGAGATGGACTCAATTTTTGCTTAATATGGTCTTGATAAAAGCCTAATATATTCACTTTTATTGATTTTAATTTGTGATTAATAACCCTTTTTTATCATATTTTTAACTATTTCCAAAACTTTTTAAATGAATAAATAATCAACTCAGATGATGGATAAGAGTGAATTGGCGATCGCTACCTCCCAAATTCAAAATCGCATTCTTTTTTAATTGAATTATTATTCAACTTGTTGTCTCAAATGATTACTGTATCTACCATTAAGCTTACTTGTCACCCCGTGAGCCTATTCAGTCACAGTCGATTGGGGTATCGCTACTCCTCACCTCTGCTTCAAAACCGTGGGTGAGAATTTCCAGCTCACATGGCTCCTAATAACTAAGGATGCTTCGAGGTTGGGTTTACATACTCCCTTCTTCCCACCTTTGTTTCAAGGGTTCTAGGGTTTGACACTTATACAAGGGGTGTATTTAGCTTTTAGCATCGATTTCTTGTTTATAGTGGGCACGATTTCCACTTCACACCTTGAGAGCTAAGTTTTGCCTTATTAAGTTTCTGTTGCACACCGCCTACCTTAATTACCTCCCTACGTCTGCCTATCCTGAATTTTCACCCAGGCCTTTGCTTCTTAGAGAATCCTACACCCTTAATGCCATTGGTTAAGCTTTTCCTACTCTTGTTTTAGTACAATGGTCGATTATTGTACCTCCGGGTTTTATTTATAGTGGTAACCCCTGCCACTTAAGAGAGGCTAGAAGGGATTACCTCGTTCCCTGATAACATTTTACGTTGACTTTAGGCTCCTAGTTTAGGCCGACCCCAATTAGACACGAAACCAACTCCAGTTAATTGATTCCAATTATTTGAGGTATACTATTTTGGTTCAGGGGTATCAATGTCTTTCCCCTGTCTATTATAACGACCCATATACTAGATTCTCTGTATGATAACCATTGTCAACTTCCCTGGCAGAGGGTCGGGATAACATTACCCTTACTCCGCTTTTAGGCCATGCACACCAGAGACTGACATTGCTAGTGTCCGAATTCTGGGACTATGGAGTCACGCAGTATCCGCGCGGGAACGAATTTAACCTCCATGTTTATCAGAGTTACCCTTTTGTAGGGCTAGCTGAACATAAACCAAGAGGTTTACTTAGACCAAACGAATCGCACACCGGACATGATATAAGTCCCACTACTTGACAAGGCTAACACCATATCATAGTTTCCAAGGTCTCTTTTCATTGTGTTTTCTATGTGATTATGGTTTTGAATCTCACTTCAACTTTCAAAGCCAACTACTAAACTCAGTGGTAAATCGATCCGCCAAAATAGCATCCCGAATACGTTGGGTAAAACTAATCAATTCTGTAACATTATGCAAAGACAAAAGAGTATAACCCAAAGCTTCTTTAGCTCTAACCAAATGACTCAGATAAGCTCGACTAAAATTTTGACAACAATAACAAGAACAAGACTCATCCAGTGGCGCAAAATCTTCCTTAAACCTAGCATTCTTCAAATTCCACCTCTCACCCCTCACTAATGCTGACCCATGTCGCCCCAAACGAGTCGGAATCACACAATCAAATAAATCTATACCCGACGCGATCGCCCTTACCATTTCCCTATGAGTACCTATCCCCATCAAATAACGAGGTTTATCCTCTGGCAATAAAGGAGTTGTCACTTTCACAATATTATCTATTAACTCACTAGGTTCTCCTACACTTACCCCACCAATAGCATAGCCAGGCAAATTTAAATCTACTAACTGCCTCGCTGCTATAGAACGCAGATCCGGATAAATGCCACCTTGAATAATACCAAACAAAGCTTGATCCTGACGTTGATGAGCCTTTATACAACGCTGTAGCCATCGATAAGTGCGATTTGTTGCCAACTCTACCTCTTCCCGACTCGCTGGATAAGGGGGACACTCATCAAAACCCATAATGACATCCGCTCCCAATTGATTCTGAATTTGGATCGAACGTTCTGGAGTCAAATCAATCATACTACCGTCACGAGGAGATCTAAACTTAACTCCTGCTTCGCTAATAGTTCTGATATCTCCTAAGCTAAATACCTGAAAGCCTCCAGAGTCAGTTAATATTGGCTTATTCCAAGCCATAAATTTATGTAACCCACCAGCACCAGCAACAATACTTTCTCCTGGTTGCAAGTGAAGATGATAAGTATTTGCCAAAATCATCTGCGCACCAGTCACCTCTAACTGAGCAGGTGTGAGAGTTTTCACATTTGCTAAAGTCCCCACAGGCATAAATCTAGGTGTATCTATACTGCCATGAGGAGTCATAAAAATACCTACACGAGCTCTTGTATAGCTACAACGAGCCTGAGAATAAAAGGAAAAGCTCTGGAACATGAGATAATAGATTTTGGCAATTAGAATATTTGACTTGTTTTTTCTAGAATGAAAGATTTAGTTAGAGCAAAAATTTGACTTTCAACTTTCTACCTTTGCGCTTTCTGACTTGAATAGATATCTCCAATCCCCTATATTTTTTCTTTTTGTTTAAAATGGGCAATCATCATCTAACTCTATATCCCAATTAGATGACAAAACTTGATCCATTACTGCATCAAAAGCAGCAGCATTAATGTTTTTACTACTTTCTTCTTGCAACGGGTTTGACAGGGGAATTAGTCTTAACTGGCGTCCTTCGTTAACAAAATCAAAGTAAGTTGCTTGACATGAGGACTTCCTCAATTTTAGATAGTCAAAACTAAATACATTCAAATATATTGAGTGATTTGCAATTAAGGTTGACCTTTGATGATCCGCAAATACTTCTAGTATGTATCCTTCCCCTTGGCTTTGAATTTGGCCATCTTCACTATGGACATACTGGACTTTGCCTAAATCTATTAATAGTCTTTGCATGTCACGTTTGTTGACAATAATGCCATCGTCAATTATACAAGGTGCAGATACCTTGTGGTCAAAATTATTGGAACTCATATAGCAAAAGCCTCTGATTTGGTAGACAGTTATCAGAATAATTTTTTTATTCTGAGTTGTAAAATATTATTATTCTTGTTCCAATTTTGGCACAATTTTTCTGAATATAAACCAATAACATAGCACTACGGATTTAGTTGAGGACATTGGTAAATCCTGAAACCCACTCAGAGATTACTTTTAACTTTTGACTTGCGGGTAATGCTATCAGGACTTACGCCAAAGCACCAACTGTAGTGTCAAAGTCTCAAATAATTACCAATAAAACACTATATATAGAATAACTGCGTAAGTCCTGGCTATATATTCTTTAGGGCTATTATTGAAATTTTTGAAGTTATTATAAATTTAATGTTAAAAATTAACAAAAGTCATATATTTATAATATAAAGTTTATTCTGTCAACCAAAATCATGTTTGGATAATTAGTTATAAATAAAATATTCTGGTAAGGACGTTCCATGGAAGATCCTTACTCTTTCTCCTATTATATAGAATCCGGTTATATAGCATACGCAAAGGTACTATATATAGAGCATTGGTCTGTTACCCTAGCCCTTTTCAGATCGCGAAGCAAAACACACCCTACCAATAGCGTTCATCCGTAATATCATGTTCGGTTGAATAGGTTAAATAAATTAGGCAGAAGTAGGGGCAAACGGCCGTTTTGCTTGCGCATATTTTGTTAACGCTGCGCGACATGAAACACCCCTACGGGAGTCACGAGGGAAGAGGAGGAAGTTTTTTTATCACTAATTAGGGCTTGCCGAAAAAGTCTTTTTCAGGAATAGGGGACCCACCCCTAATATCTTCCAGGAGGAGATGTAGGGACGTTTCCCTACGGAACATGAAACGCATTTTTGTTATGCAACGTCCCTACAGAGGAAGGAGAAATTGATAGAGAAGGTAGTCGGATATTTTTGTACCTTGATTTTTATGCCTAGGGAGGGCTCAAAATACTGACTTTTTGAGCCCTCAGGATCGAAAACTAGACACTTTTTTCGGTCCTAAAAATTCTGAAACTTTTATGTATCAATGCTTTAATCTTTAATCAGCAAGCCCTAATTATCCGGACATGATATATAGTCATTCTGATTTAGATTGAGACAAGATTTTCTTGCTGTGAAAGGGTTTTTAGCTGAAAAAGTATCCCATTCTTATTCGGAATGACTATAAGTCTTATTTATATTACATCCTCCCAACATTGTATTTATACAAAAACGTCGAATTCCCAAACCTTACAATTTTGGTTTCTGTGTCAGATAACAAGCTTCCGATTGACGGTTAACCCAGATAGTGCTATTTCAGTAGCCTGATTCTATTTAAAATAGCATAAAATTCGTAAAAACTGATTGGGTTGATTGTGTTTTTCATACAACCCTCTTTTGCAGGAGAGCTCGGGTTTTCAACCAACGTTAAGATCAAAAATTTTTGGTGGTAAATATTGATACAACTAATTAGGGAAACTTTTGTAAAGCTCAGTGCTGGAATTGCTTTTTACACTTGTTTACCAATTCCCCATAATTGGAATTTAGATTTTCAGGGTATTGCTCGTTTTGCTCCATTGATCGGATTGATACTTGGAGGTATTCAGGGTTTAATAGATATGGGATTACAGTCTTTAGGGATGCCTGTACTCACAAGATCGACTGTAGTTATTATATCTGGAATTGTTTTAACTGGCGGTTTACACTTGGATGGGGTGATAGATGCTGCTGATGGGTTAGCAGTGCCAGACCAAAAACGAAGATTGGAAGTAATGGCAGATAGTACTACAGGAGCTTTTGGTACTATGTCAGCTGTCGCTCTACTACTGCTCAAAATTACAGCTTTAACAGATTTAGATAGCGATCGCCTGTTAATAATAATGGGAATAGCAGGTTGGGGGAGATGGGGTCAGTTAGTGGCGATCGCTCATTACCCCTATCTCAAACTTACTGGAAAAGGAGCCTTTCACAAAAAGGCAAAATATTCTATTTGGGATCTTTTACTAGGGATGCTTTTATTACTGAGTCTGAGTCTACTCCTGATTTTATTAGACCCTCAAAATTGGTTAGTGGGTTGTGGAATGGCAATAGGAGGAATAGCGATCGCTCTACTCACAGGTTCTTGGTTTAACCGATGTTTGGGGGGTCATACTGGCGATACTTACGGCGCTGTCGTTGAATGGACAGAAGCATTATTATTGTCTATTTTGGTTACTTTGGAATAAAGGATTGAGTTTTTGTAAAAAAATTTTTTTGGTATAATACTAAATCCGGGTATAATACCAAATCTGGGTGTAACAGCAGGCTTGTCCCATCGCCTAATCTGTTATTCACTAAAGGCTGTAACTTGAGAAAATACCCTCTTAGTAAAGCGGATGCTGAAAAAGTATTTTTCAAGAATAGTTAGGGCTTGCTGAAAAAGTATTTTTCAGGAGTTGGGGACCCATCCCTAATTCCTACGGATGAAAAGGGAATTGACCCACTCCTAACCCCGACCGCAGAGGGGAAAGTTCGGTAGTCGGATATGTTTTTTCATTGATTTTTCTGGCATGGGAGCCCCCAAAATACTAACTTTTTCAGCTTGAAAGTCCGTAAGTCCTGATAGATATTAATGTCAAATTATCATTTCCTTCAACTTCAGAAGCTTAAAAGGCAGAAGATTTAGAGAAATAGTTATCCTATTTGTCGCACATTAAAAAAGTCTCCTAACTGCTAACTCTTCTGTTGTATCCAAACTTTCATTCCCTCTACCCTTAAAGACTGGTTACGAGTTCCACAGTATTGACCATTCGCATAAACAGGCAAATCTCCCATATTTTGCACATGAGCCGTGTAGAATATATCATAACTATTAGCTTCCGGACCTGTAAGTTCCATAGCAAATCCTTCTAGTCTACGTGCTTTCCCACGTTCCCCAGCTAATTTTCCAGCTTCTAACCAAGGAGTATCGCCAATTCCACTAAGATTTCCCATATATTTCAAATTCAACCCAGCAATAGGGGGTTCTATATTAACTTCAAAAGCTTCGACACGGAAACCTTGACCCCGAGTACCTGCATATTCTCCGGCAGCAAATGAGCGATCACCCATATTTTGTATATGAACTATAACTTTTAGTCCTACAGAAACTCCTGACGGTTTATTAGCAGTTTCTTCAAACATAATATTTGGTCTTTGAATTTTAGAGGAATTTGGAGGCTCTTCTAAACCAGGAACAATAATAAGTTCCTCTAGAGGTTTTCCTGGTGTCGGATCTTCTAAGATTATTATGTCTGGATCGTCAATAAGTGTTTTATGAGGCTCAGCACCATCAGATGGTACTACTATTAAAGGTTGTAAATTTGCAGCAGTTGGCTTTTGCAGATTAGTTGGTTGACTAGCAATATTTTCATTTTGCTCTAATTCTTCCAGTGTAGGTAATATAATTCTAGATGTTGTTGGTAAGGGGTCATTGGGAATTGTCAGTTTTCCTCTAGATATAGCTAAGGTTAGTTTTTTGCCAAAGGTTGCATTAACTTTTTCCTCTAATTCTAACCATTGTTCGTCATCCAGATTTTTACCCTGTTTAACAAGTTTTAATATTGCTGCAAGTGGATGTCTATCTTCTATTAAAGCTTGAGCATCATCAGATAATTTTTCAGATTTTCTCTGAGAAATTATTTGATATAATTCTTGAGCTTTAGCTTGAGCTGATTTTAAAGGAGGAAATTCTGGTTGTTCTTTATGAGCGATCGCCAAAATTTGATTAAGAATATCTAAAGCTGGTTGACTGATTGATAATTCTGTAGTCTTTGTAACTGTTTTAATTAAGTTTTCTAAGTCTTTCAAGGAAGATATTACCCCAGTAGACACTTGAGATGTTTTTGCCAATTTTAGCCCCTGCTCTTTGAGATCAGTAAAATCTCTACTGTAGCTCATCAGTTCTTCTAGTAAACTTTCTAAAGGGGGAATACCTGTATTTTGTAGTTCTTTAGCTGCTAGGGAGAGGCGAATACCTAAATTAGAAAAATTGTCTGATAAAGACCCTAGTTTAGAGAATAAGTTATGTTGAGTTATTTCCATGCTATTGTTACAGTCAAATTATACATTTACAATTTTATCGAAAAATTGGATTTAAATTCTTGTTAATAAGTGTGCGATTTTATGCTTTGCTTAGAAAAGCGAAATAATATTCAACCGCTTTAAAAACATAACTATCTAGCCGATCGACACACCTGAAAAACTAGAGTTATGGGATATGCTGCAATACCGAAAAATTAGTTCTCTATTTCCTCGTTCATAAGCAGATGACATATGAATTGATTAAATGAGAAGACATAAGCGATAATATTATTGTTGCAGTTGGGCAATCTGAGAAATTAAACGGACGTGGATGGAAGCGTAGGACTAACCTCAAGGTAGCAGCACCAAATCTTAACGGAGCTTTGCGCCAGCAAAACGTCAACCCATCGTAGAGCTAAGGCTCAGTAATTATCTCTGCCCCTTCAGGGCGCAGAGCAGATAAACTTGTGCATAGTAAAGAAAAACTCTAACAAAAACTTACCAAACAAAGCTGTATATGATCTATATTTGATGAATATTTCAGATATTTATACTACAATTAGTACTTTGGCGTAATTCCTGTCTAAGCAACAAATACCAGAAAATCATTTTTTTTAGGTTTGAATTATAACTTAGGGCATACAAGAAAAGTCCTCTAGGAAAAATAATAATTTCCCTATTGCTAATTTGAGATAAAAATGCTAAAGTACTAAAACTTAATGTTAGGGCGCGTAGCTCAGTGGATAGAGCACCAGATTCCGGTTCTGGGTGTCGGGGGTTCAAATCCCTCCGTGCTCGTTTTAAATTTTCTAGGACTTTCTCAAACAAACCCAGAAACTCGGTTTTTTCCCAGATGTCTATTGTTAAAACAAGGATTTCTCCTATAAACAGACCGCGTTTATGATAGTATCATCTTCTTAAAAAGAACTGCATAGCATAATCTAGTGTCTAGTAGCAAAAATTAGTAATATTATTTTTAGGTTGAATTTCCTTGCATTCAAGCTTTTTTATTAGCTTAGTAAGTATATTGATTAATACAATTAGACACTAGATATCAATTACAGTAGTTGCTTATTAGTGGGTATAATTTATATTAGTTGGTAATTGCTAAACTATATGAATAACAAATATTTGAGATTATTCAGTTTTTATTTTCATACCTTGATTCAGCAACACAGAAGTATAAATACTCATCCCTTTTTACTACTTATTCTCATTCCTATTGCTATTCTATTGACTATAAATCTCCCTACTCCCTAATCTCCAAAGCACTAATTACCACCAAAAGTAGGGGTTGACTGATAGGGAGGAGTTGTTAGTACAGATTGATCATAGGGGTTAATTAGATCAGGAGTTCGAATAACTGGGGTACTAGAAAATTGTCGTCTTTGTTCATCTATGTATAACTGGTTAATTCGTTTAAGATCGTTCTCAATAGCTTGCTCTTGATACTTAGGGATACCAAAATAATAACCTATCTGATCTAAGAAATTTCTCTTTCGAAAAAAGTTGCCAGAACGTCTTTGAATTGCTCGGTTAAACTCTTCTGCAAAAGGTTGATATGTACGAGCAGAATTTTCTGGATCTTCTCCTTGAGCGGCCTGGATAGATGTTAAGGTCGCGATCGCACAAAAAAGAATAGTACCACTAAAACTTTTCCAATTGATGGCCATAAGTTCTAATTTATTTAGATGATTACTGTTAAATTGCTCGTATATATTATAGCAGCGAGATTCTTAAGAAAACATTTACCATTGATATCTTAGGAAATAAGTATTAGCATTAAACTGTGCTTAATTATCCTGATTAAGTGCTGTAAGTTTTCTAATACTTAAGCATAGTGACAATATTATAGTAGAGTTTAATGGCCACCCTAATATTCAATCTCCCCACATCCCCTAAGAGGTTGTTTGAAAAGTATGAGAGGGAGTAAAAAAGCTCACAGGGGGTAAATTATGATTAAGGGTTTCATTTTCCTCAAAAAGCCTTGGATAGTTGAGCCCACCTAGGAAGGGTGGAATTGGTATAGACCCTCATGTCTTAATGGCTGAGTATTGGCCTCCAAACTCCGAGACCATGATTTACATCGCGATGATTTGTCTCATAGTTCCGCATTTTGTATAATTAGCTACACCCCTACCCCTTTTCAAACAGCCTCTAACTATATAATAATTATTCAACCAGACCTAATATAACTCATGAGTCCTACCCTCACCAATAAAACTTATTGAGCAAAACCTACTTACTCATAGTTACCAAATAATACCAATGGCACCCAACTTAATATGACAAACCAAATTAAATCTCTAAATTCTTCATCTTTAGCTATTACCAATCTAACTACTATTAGACAAGAACTACTCGGTCTTCTTTGTATATTAGCTTATCGTCAAGGAGATTTTGTATTATCCTCTGGGCAAAGTAGCTCCTATTATATAAACGGTAAGTACGTTACTCTTCATCCTCTGGGTGCTCTGATGATTGGCAGACTAATATTGTCCATGTTACCTGAAGATACTCAAGGAGTAGCAGGTTTAACATTAGGTGCAGATCCAATTGTCACTGCCGTTAGTGTCGTATCTGCTTATGAAAATCGACCTATACCAGCTTTAATTATCCGCAAACAAGCTAAAGGACATGGTACAATGTCTTACATTGAAGGGCCAAGATTAGATGCTAATGCCAAAGTAGTTGTTTTGGAAGATGTCGTCACAACTGGGGCCTCAGCAATGATGGCAGTTCATCGACTACGACAGGCAGGTTATCAGGTTAATCATATTTTTTCTCTTGTTGATAGACAACAAGGTGGTAGAGAATTTTATGAGAAAGAAGGTATTCAGTTTAAGTCAATATTTACAATCTCAGAATTACAAGAAAATCTGAAAGAAGCTACAGTTTTAGCCCACATTCCGCACGACAAAATGTAATATGTGAAAGCCAAAAAACAGGAGTAAGTATTTAGACTTAATAAAAAAATCTTAAACTGTCATTTTAATCGACAACTGGATTTCAAACAATTTTTCCTAGACTTAATCTATACTGGAGATGGAAATGTACTATATTAATCTGTTTGTCAGATTTTACCATAATCTATATAAATTCATAAGTAGAACTATATCAACAGGACTTACGCACGGGCACTACACGAGGGTGAGGGCAAATGCCATTTGCCTCTAGATATGGAGTTTTCAAGGTTAATTTGCGTAAGTTCTGATCAATATATATAAACTGATGTTAATACAGCAGATTTCGGGCAAATGATGTACAGGGTAAATGGTAAAAATCCTGTAGTGCGGGCATCTTGCCCGCGTGAGTGTACCTCATAACAACGGAAAGCACTGTAAATACCAGTAAATCAACAATAGTTAAGGAACCTCTCTTAAATAAGACCGGAAATTTGTAGTTTGTGCCTGGGAAATCTCTTGAGCCTAATGAATTTTCTCCGGCTTTATTTTGTTCTCATTCCTAACTAACCTTTTCTCGAATTACAGTTTCTTGATCTTTCGCGAGAAACTTCTCTAATTCTGTCAAAGCATCAGCATCAACTTTAGTTTGCATCGGACAAAATTTTGGTCCGCACATAGAACAAAATGCAGCAGTTTTATAGATATCCGCAGGCAAAGTTTCATCATGATATTCCCTTGCTCTTTCTGGGTCTAAAGATAATTCAAATTGACGGTTCCAATCAAAATTATAACGAGCAGCAGAAAGTTCATCATCTCTATCCCTTGCTCCTGGACGATGACGACCAATATCTGCAGCATGAGCAGCAATTTTATAAGCAATTAACCCATTTCTGACATCCTCAGCATCAGGCAAACCTAAATGTTCTTTCGGAGTAACGTAACATAACATTGCTGTACCATACCATCCCGCCATTGCTGCACCAATAGCAGAAGTAATATGATCATAACCAGGAGCAATATCTGTGACTAATGGACCTAAAACATAGAAAGGAGCTGGACCTACAACATTAAACTTTTCCATCTGATTATTGGCATTGGATGCTAAAGGATCTAGATCCAAAACATTCAAAGGAGGACTTGAACACTCTTCCATTTGTTTTTTCACATTAAACTCAATTTGGTCCATTGGGACATGACCAGGACCCTCTACCATAACCTGGACATCATGTTCCCAAGCACGACGAGTTAATTGACCTAATGTTTTTAATTCTGCTAACTGGGCTTCATCAGAAGCATCATGGGTACAACCAGGTCGCAAAGAATCCCCTAAACTAAAGGA
>JAKQYF010000074.1 GCA_023356535.1 Trichodesmium sp. MAG_R03
GTTAGGTGTTAGGTTTTAGGTTTTAGGTTTTAGGCTTTAGGTTTTAGGCTTTAGGTGTTAGGTGTTAGGTGTTAGGTGTTAGGTGTTAGGTTTTAGGCTTTAGGCTTTAGGCGTTAGGTTTTAGGTTTTAGGTGGCAGCTGGCAGGTGGCAGGCGTTAGGTTTTAGGTTTTAGGTTTTAGGTGGCGAGTGGCGGGTGTCAGGTTTTAGGCGGCACGGCTTAATTTCTACCAGCCCTTTCCGTTTTTATTAGGTACACCCACCCGGGGAAGATGCCCGCACTACATGATTTTGACCATTTATCCTCTACATTCTTTGCCCGAAATCTTATGCCCAGCACTCTTTATTACACATACTACATATACTACACTAGTGGGCCAAAATTTTTGCCCCGCTAAAGCGGGACAATAAAGAAAAAAGAAACACAGGGTAAAGGGCTAAAGGGGAAAAGAAAAAAGGGTTAAAGAGTTCTCCCGCCATCGCAGACAAGGCGAAAACCAACATCGATGATGAGGACGTCGCGCCTACTATAGATGTCGCGAATCGCAGAGCGGCAATTAGCAGGACTGAAGGCCCAAGAACCGCCCCGCAGCGGTGATCGATTTTTGTCTCCATTTAGCCAAACACTGCCATCTGTAGGCGCACCATCATAGTTCCCATGCCATTCATCAGCACACCATTCCCGGACATTCCCGTGCATATCATACAAGCCAAAACTATTGGGAGGAAAAATTCCCACGTCTGTTGTTTCTTTTCTATATTTTCCTGTTGGCCCATCGCCATAAGTATAGTTGCCATCATAGTTAACTAACTCAGCTGTTATAGTCTCTCCAAAATAAAATGGTGTTGTTGTTCCGGCTCGACAAGCATATTCCCATTGACTCTCACTGGGTAAACTATATTTTCTTCCTGTTATTTTTGAGAGTTTCTGACAAAATTCTGTGGCATCATACCAACTTACTTTTTCCACAGGACGACTTGCACCTTTAAACCTAGAAGGGTTATTTCCCATAACTGCTTGCCATTGCGCCTGAGTAACTGCATACTTTCCCATGAAAAATTCTGGCACATCTACATAATGTTGCGGACCTTCATCATCATATCTCTTTGCTTCCGTCTCTGGAGAACCCATAAGAAATCTACCTCCGGGAATTTTTACCATTTCTAGAGAAACTCCATCATCCAGCTTTTCTGTCATTACTTTTGCTTCACCTTCAGTGCGACTTATTTTTTTTCCTGTATTGTTCACTTTAACAGTGGTAAATACCTGGGTAACAATTTTTTGTTGTGGTTGAGGAGTAGGTGATGTTATTGCTTGGGAAGTAGAAACATCTTCCAAAGGTGTTTCTTGGTAAGAACTAGAAACATTTTCCGTAGATGTATCATTCCACAAATCTTTAGTTAAGGATGCTAAAACAAACCCGCTTCCTGCTAAACCTCCTAATATTAATATTTGTCTTCTAGTTTTTTTGCCTTGGAGTTGAGTTTCAGGTGTAGATATAATTGGAATTGTTGGTTGCGACTTTGGTTGCGACTTTGGTTTTGACTTTGGTTGCGACTTTGGTTGCGACTTTGGTTGCGACTTTGGTTGCGACTTTGGTTGCGACTTTGGTTGCGACTTTCCTTGTGGTTTTAGGGGAGGAGAAGCTTGAATATCCAAACTTTCTAATAATTCCGTTGATTTTGGTGATTTAATTTCTGAAGTAGGTAAATTCTCAAAAATCTCTGATTTTGGAGCAAATGGAAACTGAGCAAAATTTCCTAATTTTTCCTGAACACCTATCTCAGTCAAAGCTTCTATTGCATCTTCATCCGCACCTTGAGCCGCATTAAGTACCATTCTCCAAAGAGACTTAGCCTTTCCAAATTGCCTTTTTCTTTCTGCCCTAACTGCATCCATTTTTAAAGTTGCAATATCAGCTAAAGTTGCATACTTTGGCATCAAAATCAAATGAGACTTTTCAATAGGGTCTATAGTAATACGAGGAGTCTGTGTTCCCTTGTGTTGAGATAATTCTTTCACCCTATATTTTAAATAATCATTCAGTTTTTCTACAGTTGCTTTTTGACCTTTACTACCTAACCCTTCCAATAATGCATAAGTAAAAGCTCCTTGTTGGAGTTCTTCCAATTCCCAAGAATATTCATTAGGACTACAAGAACAAATAGTAATTACTCCCTTTTCAAGAGCCTCCCGTTCTGTTTGTTCTCCTATTCCCTCACTCCCTCTTTTAGCATCCCCCTCATCTCTACAAGCATCCAATATTAAAACTATATTATCAGCCCCACATTTTTGCAGTTGTTGAATAATATAATTAACAGAAATTCCACTTCTTTGAACATTTGAGTGACCATCAGTAGGAATAAGATAATCAATACCATTATCTCTGCGACCATGGCCACTGAAAAAAAACCAAAAGTTATCACCAATACCCAGAAATGGCTTTTGAAATTCATCTTCTAAGAGAAATTCTAAGTTAGAACGAGTTGGGCGAGTCGAAGCACCACCAATATCCGGAGAATAATCTGAATAGTAAAGAACCTCATCAAAACCCGCTTCTTTCAACAAAAAATTCCTCATCTTTTGAGCATCATTAGCTGCATATCTTAGAGGACGAAAGAACTGATCTTGCTGAACACCTATGGTAATTGCTATATTATTAGTCATCCTTTCTCTGCTGTCGTTTAAATTTCAGCTTAATAGCACCTTTCCCTCCAGCTTGGGCTCCATTCCCTAAAATACTAATTTTTCCTTCACCATTTACTTCAACTGAAAGCTCAATTTCATCCAAAGCAATTTCACTACGAGTTTGTTTTTCAGCCCTAGTTAACAACCGCTCAACAACCTCAATTAAATGACTCATTTCTGCTTCTAGAGTATCTACTTCAACTTCAAATTCCCCAACAGTTTGAGCTTTACTTTTATCTGATGATTTAGAAGAATTTTTTTTCGAAAATTTAGAAGGAGATGGAATAATAGTATCAAGGCTTTTAATTCGACTGTTATCATTATTTTGACTAGTATTAGGAATATTAGCATCACCATTAGCATTACCATAAGTAATAATTCTAATTGTGTCTGACATAAAAATTATTGCTCCTTAACTACTGTTTATCTATAAGTCTTCAAAAAAGACCAATATTATCAGGACTTAGGCAAATTCAACTTGAAAACGCCATATGTAGGGGTGAATGGCATTCGCCCTCACCCTTGTGTAGTGCCCGTGGGTAAGTCCTAATTATAAAAGATTTTACCATGGGTTAAATTTTAATCATCTCTAACAAGGCAGTCAGTAGATGGAGTTTAACACACCACAAACTATTTTCTTAGCCCATGAAAAGTTATGCCCAAAAGCTGCAGTGATTAATTAATGCTCTAGGAGACGAAACATTTTTAGATGTCGCGTTAAAAAATGGTATTTCCATTCCAAATGCCTGTGAAAATTCCTACCCGCGTACATAAGATTTTGTGCATTTATAGCGCTTTTCAAATTAATGAACTACATCACCATAACCAAAACCTTGTAGGGAGGTTGCATGGAACGTCCCTACTGTGGTCTACCGACACAAAAACTGCTATAAACAACTTATTATTGTATACCTGGCTTAGAGAAATCAACCTTCTAAATTAGAAATTATAACTTACTAATAGGCATTTTAAATGAGTATTAACTTACCTTTACCTATCCCTAATAATTCATTTTTCATTAATTATTTCTACGATTATTATTTCTACGATTATTACCACCATCACCACCGAAAAATAAGTTAGAAGCATTTTGTTGCACAGACTGGAAAAACAGCACTAATTCCAGTGAACTTCTGACAGGAAGTGTATATTTATCAAGTAAATAGTTAAGTTGATTAATCCAAGTACGATCAATCACAACTATATCCTCATTCTGAAGTAAAATATTTTGAGAACTATCGCCAAATATTGCTTTTTTACCATTCAGTTCTCGCCTAATTATTTTGCTTTTTTCCTTATCAAATCGAATTAAATTAATTGCTTTCAAATTTGCTGAGTCTACCGCTATACCATTGAGAATATCTATTAATCTGCTACCATTCGGGAGATTAGTAGTAGCCAAGCTATCATTAGGATGGCTAAAAATACGAACAGTAATTTGTTGTTGAGTCAAAGTAGATTTAGCAACCAACTCCCGGTCATAACCAAAGTCTGATCCTGGTTCTAGTGTAGGTATAATTATAGCATCCCCATCCTTTAAAGGAATATTAGGCAAATCAGTAGAATTTTGCAAAGGAGTATATAAATCAATTGTTTCCTCAATCACACTACCATCACCCAAAGTCCGCCTGACTAAAATCCTTCGTAGATCAGCAGTTAGAGAAGCACCACCAGCAGCGAACAAAGCAGAAGATACCTGATTTGCAGGGTAATAACCAGGTCGAGTTACTTCCCCATTTACAGTAACAATACCAGTAGCTAAAGCACCTGCCTGACTATAATTAGTGAGTAACTCTCTGTCTTTCTCGTCAGGTATAATAGAGTTTTGAGAAGGTATAATTACTACATCCCCATCTTCTAAACGCAAATTAGGAGGAGAACCACCTTCTTGTAGTGGAGTTAAAATATTTACTATCTGACTAACTACAGAGCCATCAGCTAAAGTCCGACGCACTTCTATATTCCGTAGGTCCGCTGTAAAAGTTGTTCCACCTGCAGCTGATAAAGCATCTGAAATTTGATAACTTCCTCCCACCGGATAGTAACCAGGTCTTGTAATTTCTCCAGCAATTGTGACTCGGACTGGACGTTGGACAACCAAAGATATAGATACTTCTGGATTAATGATAAATTTACTTAACTCAGAGGTAATTTTTGTTATTGCCTCTAATATAGTTAAATCTTGCAATAATACAGTTCCTATCAGAGCCATTTGAATTGTACCTTCTGGACCTATAGCTGTCCCTATATTCAAGTCAGGAAATCTTTGAACTTGAATCGAAAGCTGGTCTCCTGGTCCGAGTAAGTAACGTCTTAATCGTAAATTTGGGTCGGAGTCAAAGTTAGAATCTAAGGGCGGAGAACCTATAGATGGATACTTTATATTAGTTTGTGAAATGTTTTGTTTATATTCATTAGATAATTGAAGTTGCCCATAAGCAGTTTTGGGAAAAATTAATCCAGCTAAAGATAAGGTTATAGTACTAGAGTAAAAGTTAGCTAAGAATAAAGAAATTAACTTTCGAGAATAGTAGTTAATCATAAATTTTGAACTGGCTTTATATACCTAACTATCTAAAGATTATTTGAATGCTGCTGTTGTTAGTGATACTTGAATTTTTTTACCGATAGAGATGAGTTGTGGAAGATAAGGATCTATCTCTTCTAAAGGTTCGACGGGAAACATAATACTTACTGCTGCCCAAGGTACACGCTTTTTTGATAGGATAGCTAATCTATCAGCCCAAAACCAATCCCCAGGTTCTGGACTTCCTCCTCCCGGCCAAGCATACCACTGCATAACTGCATAAGTTTGTTTTTTTGTCCAGCCTCGAAAGAATCTAGCCTCTATATGAGAATCTTGCTTTTCTAGGTCTGTAGTTTCATTGCTATCTCCTTTTATTTTCAAAGTAAATTTAACTCTCTTTTGAGAATCTGTTTTCCAACGATAAAGCCCATTTATATTCATCCATTCTACTTGAGGTTTGTCTTTTGGTCCATTGGGAGTTAAAAGTAAAAAAACTACAGTTTTAGTATCGTTTTCAACTATTTGTAGCAACCATTTATGATTGGCAAGTAGCACTTTTTGATGAGATATTGTTGGCAAATCAGAAATAGTTAATCCGTCTTCTCTTATTTTTCTTAAATATTTTAAATTAGTAATTTGGGGTGTATTTTTCCATGACCATTTTCCTGTTATATAATCAGGTAGAATTCCCACAATTAAAATAATTAGCAGAAACACTGCTAATAGCATTCGTGGAAGTTGATATTTTTGTAACTTTTTTAAACTATCAATTATCATAAAACTCTCTTGAGTTGTATTGAGTTTTGAGATTTACTTCAGTAAAAGCAAATCTGAAAATATATATGTTTTTTATATAATAAATACAGGGTTTTCCGTTGTTATGAGGTACACTTACACGGGCAAGATACTCGCACTATATGATTTTTACCATTTATCCTGTAAATCATTTGCCGGAAATCTCCTGTAACTCTATGTCTCAGATTCATTGGGAAAATTGCCTAAGTTGTTTAGATGATTATCTGCCCAGTTCATAGCTATAATTAATAAACCTAATATACAAGTAGAATAAATATCACCACCCCATCCATCATGTAACCAATAAAAAGCTTCATTTTGACCTGTACCATACAAAATTGTTAGTAAACTATTTCTCAAAATATTTGCACCAATACTAATTAATACTGCACTAATTAGTAGAAAAGTGGTCTTAGCAAGACTCTTTATAGCTCTATTCCAATAAAGTAGCATTAGAGAAACATAGAGACTGGTAAATAACATTTTTAAACCTGCACAATGGGGTGCAACTTCAACAATTCTACCTCCCACATATAGATATATTTCCTCAATAGTAACGTTCATGTGCAACTGAATTAAAATAAACCCAGCAACTCCAGCAATAAATTTCTGTAGCGGCAAGATATAAGGTTCAATTAGATAGGGAATATGATTAGGACTAGCAAGCAAAATAAATAGTAATGGCATACTCATTAATTTGAAACCAGGTATTCCTTTAAACCAAAGGCAAATTCCTGTCAACATTACGGGAAAAGATAAGTTAATTAGGTCTGGAATATCACTGATATACCAAACTCCTGCAATTCCTAATAATACTGCTCCCAAGGGATGAGAAATATTGGCTAAATTTTCCCATTTTTGCCTATTATTCCAAGCAATGTAACCAGCAAAAGGTAAACCTATTATTCCATGACTAAAATATTCATGTTCTATACTGATGCTTTTATTAAACCATCCGTCATACCAATATATGATTAGGGGAGCATACATCAGAAATATTAAGGCGGCGATCGCTAATGTTAGTAAGTTTTCCTCAATAGCAATAATAAATTTTCGATAAGCTTGCATATTTTTGAGTTCTATTGATTACTATTTAAACAGTGAAAATTTGTATTTAGGGTTTTGAGCAAATCCTATTTAAAATCAAATATTAAATTACATATACATTCAACTGCTTTTAATTTTGTAGATGATCAACAATAATATTCTATATTTATATTTATATTTTTACTGATAGAATAACTAAAATTCCTGAGTTGTAAATGATAGTTTTATGATAGTACTCTAAATTTAAAATCAATAAAGTTAACAATTAATTAGGCAAGGAGAACTACATTGGCTCTATCAAACTGATGGCTGAATACCTACTAATTACTTACTGATGATTTGAATAATTGTTTCAACAACCCGATTAATTTGTTCTTCACTAATTACAGGATACATGGGTAAAGATAAAATTTGTTTACTCAGAGTTTCACTATTAGGAAAATCTCCTTGTTTATAGCCTAAGCTTTGGTAAGCTGGTTGGAGATGACAGGGTATGGGGTAATGAATACCAGTAGAAATTCCTGCTATTCCTAATTTCTCTTTTAGGGTATCGCGCTTAATTGGAGACTTGTCAGTAACTCGAATCACATATAAATGATAAATATGCCCAGTACCACTCAAATTCTGTATCGGAATAATACCTTTCTCTCTCATCGGACTGAGGAGGGTATCGTATTTTTGAGCTGCTTGGTTGCGATCGCTATTCCAACCTTTTAAGTAAGGAAGCTTGACATTTAGTACAGCTGCCTGTATAGTATCTAGCCTACTATTAGTACCTAGTTCCTCATGGACATATTTACTAGGTGCACCATAATTACGTATAGTTCGCATTTTACTTCCTACTTTTGGGTCATTAGTAATAACAATTCCTCCATCCCCAAAGCAACCTAAGTTTTTACTAGGATAAAAGCTAAACCCAGCGGCAGTTCCTATAGTTCCAGCAAAATATCCTTCTCTTTGAGCTAAATGAGCTTGGGCTGCATCTTCAAATATAATTAGGTTATTAGTAGTAGCAAAGTCTTGTAATTTACTGGGAGCTACCATTTGGCCATAAAGATGTACTGGCAATATTGCCTTTGTTTTTGGTGTGACAGCTTTTTGAGCAGTTTCCAAGTCAATTAATCCTGTTTCGGCATGACAGTCTACTAGCACTGGGGTCGCACCAGCATGAAGTACGCCTATTAAAGTAGCAATAAAAGTATTGGCTGGTAAAATTACTTCATCCCCTACAGTAATACCACAAGCTTGAAGTCCAAGTGCTATGGCATCTGTACCACAAGCAACTCCAATAGCATTTTGAGCTCCACAAGTTGTAGCAAATGAGGTCTCAAATTTTTCTACTGCTTGACCAAGAATAAAATCTCCTTTTTCTAATACTTCTTGAATTGAATTTTTTAACTGATTTTTCAGTGGTTGATGTTGCAGTTTCAGGTCAACGAATGGAATATTCTTGAGCATTATATATGTTTATAATATTAATGAATTGGGTACATGTTTAGGTCCTAACTAAATCTGGTGGATGAGTAACCACGGACGGCCTCAGTTGAAGCAGAAAGTAAACATCAATTTGTCAAGTTATGTGACGCTTTGTATCAGTTTTATAGAGAAGTATGTCAATATGATACTACATTTACCTACTTGGGTAAGGATTGTATATTAATAAATTTGGAAAAATCAAATGGCTTCAGCTACAGATAATAAAGAAAAACAAAAAGTTTTAGATTCAGTCCTCAAAACCATAGACAAAACTTTTGGTAAAGGGTCAATTGTCCGTTTGGGAGATGCTACCCGCATGAAGGTAGAAACAATCTCTAGTGGGGCACTTACCTTAGACTTGGCATTGGGAGGCGGATTACCTAAAGGCAGAATTATTGAAATCTATGGGCCAGAAAGTTCTGGAAAAACGACCCTAGCATTACATGCGATCGCCGAAACTCAGAAAAATGGAGGTATAGCAGCTTTTGTAGATGCGGAACACGCTCTAGACCCTACTTATGCTGCTGCATTAGGAGTAGATATTGAAAATTTATTGGTCTCTCAACCTGATACTGGGGAGATGGCCTTGGAAATAGTGGATCACCTGGTTCGTTCTGTAGCTGTTGATATTGTGGTTATTGACTCGGTCGCAGCATTAGTACCTAGAGCTGAAATTGAGGGAGATATGGGAGATTCTCACATGGGTCTCCAGGCTCGTTTAATGAGTCAAGCACTACGGAAAATTATAGGAAATATTGGTAAATCTGCTTGTACAGTAGTTTTCCTTAACCAACTTCGCCAAAAAATAGGTGTTGTTTATGGTAATCCAGAAACTACTACTGGTGGTAACGCTCTTAAATTCTATACTTCGGTCAGACTTGATATTCGTCGCACACAAACTCTCAAGAAATCTTCAGAAGAATATGGTATTCATGTTAAGGTAAAAGTTGCTAAAAATAAGGTCGCTCCTCCATTCCGCATAGCTGAATTTGATATTATTTTTGGTAAAGGAATTTCTAATGTCGGTTGTATTATTGACTTAGCGGAAGAGACAGATGTAATTAAGCGTAGAGGTGCTTGGTATAGCTACGAAGGAAGTAATTTTGCTCAAGGTCGAGAAAAAGCTATTGCTCATATGGAAGCAAATATTGACTTTGCCAAAAAAATTGAAAAGCAAGTTCGGGATAAGTTAAGTCAAGGCGCTGTGGTTTCTGCTAATTCTGTGGCACGAATTAATGAAATAGAAGACGACGAAGATGAGGATGAAATTCTAGAGGAAGAGTAAATTTTAGTTTACTTGAGTGTTTCATATTTGCCCTAATTGCTCGATTAAATAATCCTTTATTGAGTCCTATCTAAAATTCATTAGGAGTTACCCAGTCCCCATATATGTGGCGCATAAATTCGTCTTTTTCTAGATGTTGCCACTACAATTAGTGCAGTTGCGTAAGTTCTGTTAATATTAATTTCGGTGGAAAAAAATACCTGGTTTTTCCTCCAACAAGGCTGAAAAAGTTAGTATTTTGGGCGCTCCCTAGGCAGAAAAATCAGGGGACAAATATATCTAACTACCTCCTCTAAATTTCCTTTTTTCCTGACTACTGACTACCGAATAGTGACTACTGACTAATACAAATAGCAAAAATACTTTTGAGCCCAAACCCTAAAATATATAGATCAAAGTTAAAAGAATAGGCACATTATATAGAATATACCTAAAGAATGTTTGATTATTTTTTCCCGAAAAAATTCAACAACTCCCGATTTACTGTTTGGGGTACTTCTTGTTGAATCCAATGACCACACTCAGGGATAATTTTTAACCAGAAAGGAGCCGCAATTAATTTGTCTAAGCCTTCTATAAGTTTTTGGCTTAAAAAATAATCTTCTTTACCCCATAAAATTAAAGTAGGTGCTGTAACTGGTTGTGGCTTATTAAAGTTTTTTAGCCAGTTTTGAGGCCAAAGAAATTGACGATAGTGATTAATTGCACCAACTAAGGCTCCTGGTTTCTCTAAAGCTGCTTGATAAATCTGAGTTATCTCAACACTAAAGGCACTTTTGCGAATAGCTTGTCCTTGGAAAAATCCTTTGATAAATTCTCTTAAGTTTTGCTGAATCAACCATTCTGGAATTCCTGGAACTTGAAATGCTAATATATACCAACTTCTACGTAGTTGATCTAAATTTCCTACCAGTTCTTGAATGAATTTTTGTGGATGAGCTGCATTCAAAATTGCCAGACGGTTCAAATATTGAGGAAATTTTTGAGCTAGGTGCCACGCGATCGCCCCTCCCCAATCATGACCCACAATATTTGCTTTTAGATAACCTAAACCTTCAATTAGTCCTCGAATATCAGAAGCTAAAGTATCTAAGTCATAACCATGATCTGGCTTATCTGAATCATTGTAGCCCCGCAAATCTGGAACTACAACCTTGAAATGACGTGCTAATGCAGGCATTTGATACCGCCAAGAATACCAAAACTCTGGGAACCCATGAAGAAGTATGACTAATTCTCCCTCACCTTGAGTCACACAATGTAGGCGAATATTATTGGTGTCTACAAAGAAATGTTGCCATTGAGATACTAGAAGACTCATAGTTTGCAATCCACTCTTGTGATCTTACCAGACTCTTTTATACTGCATTAGTAGTAATTTGTGTCTAGTTAAGATATAAATCTTAATTTAATTAATATTTATATCTTAACACCTGGTTAAGTAAAATTGTCACCTTAGTAACTAAATAGCTTTTATTGTCTAAGTTAAGAGAATGTGTAGTTTTTAAATTCTTTACAAGTCGCTTTAAGTCTCCTGATTGATTATAGTTTTCCCAACTTATTAGATTGAAAAATACATATGGAGCTATACAACTTGGAAATAGTTTGACTCCAAATTATGTGTTTTTCTAGCTTTTACTCTCACTATTGAACATACGCGAGGTTGATTTAAAGTTACTATTCTATCCTCTCTTCCTTGTTTTTTGTTGTCCCAAATCCATTATTGTTGACGATATACTTCACTTACTACTAACAAAGTTTTAAGAGATAACTTCCTCTAGTTAGGGCTTGCTGAAAAAGTCTTTTTCAGGAATAGAGAACCCACATCTCACATCTCCCAGGATGAGAAGTAGGGACGTTGGATGCAACGTCCCTACAGAGGAACGGGGAATTGCTAGAGGAGGTAGTTGGATATATTTCTACTTTGATTTTTATGCCTAGGGAACGCCCAAAATACGAACTTTTTGAGCTCTCAGGACCGAAAACTAGACATTTTTTTCGAGTTTAACAATGCTAAAACCTTTATGTGTCAATACTTTTGGATTTAATCAGCTAGCCCTAGTTATAATTACAAATATAAAGTGATATTTTAGCTATAACAGCACAGTAGTGGACTGATACACCTAAAAATGTAGGTTGGGTAGAACGAAGTGAAACCCAACAAAGGTTTATTATGGTTAGGGTTCGTCCCTCAACCCAACCTATCCTTATTGGACCATTTTACTATGTCGGCCTAGTAGGGCGCGTTGCAACCAACATCACACCAAATCTAGCTTCTAAAAGAGAGTTTTGCGTAAGTCCTGTATAAGTAATATTAAATGCAAAAATTTTTGCTACTTATGAATCTCCATATTTACCGAAAAATTAGTTTTAAAGCCTCGCCCATAAGCGGGGGACTTTTTAGTTGATTTTTTTCACAGGCTATGTTAAAATGCTTTTTAGTTCGCCAGAAATATATTAGTCGCGGGTGGGCATACCGAGACAAAAAAACTGATATTGAGACCAGCAGCCAGACTACTGCCAAAGTAGCAGCAGCCTGTGAAATGTCAACCCGCCGAGGGGCTACGGCTCGGTAGGAAACACAGTGCCTTTAGGCCGGGGAGGATGTCAATTATCTTCTAATTTTCCTATTAATCTCTGGTAGAAAAAATGAACTTATTTTATATCACTTTCTGTAAGTTTTACTCTGCGTTATAACCACAAGGCTTAACAGAAGATAACTCCTTGAATTAAATGGCCTTATTTATGCTTAGATATTCCTGCTGAAGTTCCTTGGGTTTTTAACAAGGCTGAATCTGATTTTTCAGCAAATTAGCTAGTTCTTGTAGTTTACTAATAGCTTCAGCTCCTTCTAATTTCATTAATTCACGATCATCTTGCATCTCTGTCCATGTAATACCATAATCTGAGACAAGAAAGCGAATTAGATGATTTTCTCCCAGGCTGACCATAAATGATGCACTATTCATTTGACCTCCACAAGTGTAACAGGATGCTAAATATCCTCTATTTTCTAGCACAATTGCTAGAGCTTGTAAGTTCATTACTAGGTTTTGTACAAATTGACGATGTTGTTTTGCAAGTCTCAGAAACACAGTTATCCTCCTAATTACCACACCTCTAGATTTTAGAGAGTGTCAAATTTCTATGAAACTTTGATGTTTGTCAAGTTTTTATACAATTTTGATCTTTTAAACTTTTGATCTAGCATAAACCTAATTATTTTTGATCGCAGATTTTTTAATTAGATTTCTATGCTTAGGGTTAAATGATACAGCGCTTTCCGTTGTTATTAGGTACACCCACCCCAGCAATATGCCCGCACTATATGATTTTCAACATCTACTCTGTACATCATTTTCCCGAAATCTGCTGTATAATTTTGGCTCAAAGTATCAACTACAACATTCAGCTAAATTCTTGTATTTTAAGACATAAAACTATAAAATTTAGCTTTAGTGAAATTACTTACTGAGTAACTCAAAAAGATAATTTTCGATCTAAAGTATCAACTACGATTTAAACTCACCGATAGCTTGAATTTTTAAAATTTGTCTTAATTTAATCTTGATTTTTTGTTGAAAAAATATCAAAGTCTTTGTTGACTTATGCTTATACCAATTCCCAAAAGCAATGTTTGACTTACAGTAACACTTCAGTTATTTTAAGAAAAGATATTATTTATTAGTAAATTTTCTTAAGCAATCCTATTTTATTCATGTCAAAAATATTACCCCCTTTTGAGAATAGGCTTGGAGTCTTGGTGGTTTGGGTAAGACTTTCGGAATTTATTTCTAGTTTTTGAATTGTTATAACCTCAAGTTATTCAATTTGCCACCATCCAAAAGCAGGGCCAATAAATCTAACTGTTAACCAGGCAAAAATCAGGAACCCAATACCAACCCACGCACCAATTGTAGTCATTTGTATAAATTGTTGACTTTGACTTTTAGTAATTGGTAGCCAAGAAATAAATCTTGCTTCTTGACCGTACTGTTCTCCTAGTGCTTCTTTACGACGCTTTGCTTCCCCCATTAATTATCTCAACTTTATATTTAGTCATTTATATCTGAAATCATAACAATAGTTAGGAATTTACTGAAAAAATCTTTACATTATTTTTTCAAATTGGTGTTATACCAATTACCATAAACCCTAATTCTTATCAGGCAAGGCTTTCAATCCCTAGGAAAGAGATACTACATTTTGAGGTGGGGAATGTGGGCTTTAACCCTCGTGAAGTCCGACCTTCTGAGCAGGACTGGGAAACGAGAACCCCACACTATAGCTTCGGCTTAGTGTAGGAATATTTTACTATCCAAGTAATCAATTTTGGCAAAGGGACTAAGAGCTGCTAAAATTTGCTGGCCATAACTACGACGAATCACACGACCATCCAATATGGCAACGACACCCTGAGATTCTCGCACAGAGGTAATAGCACGTTGCAAATCTTGTAGTGCTTTTGGTAAAAGGTATAATCTGAACCAATCTAAACCTCGTTGCTTGTAAAAATTGACTCGCCCAGAGACTAAAGGATGTTCCAAAGATGGAAGAGGCAAAGTAGTAATTATTAGTAATTTAGGTGCTTGAAGTTCTCTTTGATGTTTTTGCCAAAACTCCCAACCAGTAATTAAAATTCCATTTTCTTCAGGAGAAACGGTTTCTATTTGGACTCGGGAACCAAATTCAGAGGCCAAAGCAGTTCCTACTTGACTTTTAAGTGGTACATCTCCAATCAGAAGCACTGTTAATCTATTTATAGCACTGGAACTGATATGCAATAGATTCTGAATTTCTGTAATTAATGCTGCTTGAAATTGAGGTGTATTCGGCATTGGTAAACTATTAGGCAAATATAGTTGAATCATCTCATGGTGACGATCAGGGGAAAATTTAACGCAGGTTAAATTCCCTAGTCCCATCATCTGCCTATAGCTATTAGCTTTTGCTTCTAGGTCTAATGCTCCCCCAATAATTACTACAGGTTGTTTAGTCCAAATATTCTTGAGAGCTTCAGACAAATCATAAGGAGTACAGTATAAAGAAAACGAGCCTCTCTGGCGATGAATTTCTGCCCACCTGAGTTGTCCATTGCTTTGCCACTGAGACCAAAAATTATGGTTCAAATGATGATTCTGTAATTCTTTGTTTCTTAAAGGTAATGACAAACCTTCAATCAGATTTTGTAAAATCTTTTGCTCATGTTGTTCAATTAAGTGGCAACTGTAGGGGTTAACTCCATGCTTGAAGAGTGATCGTGTTAAGTTTACCCTTGTTTCGCGAATTAAGTCAGCTTGATCGGGATAAACTTGCATCAGTTGATTCCAATTAGTAGGTAAAAAACTGGTGGTTAAATAATTTTGTACCCAAGTTTCTAGATCGTCTGCCCAATCAATAATTGTCGGAGTACCTTTAGAAAATTGGTCATCCTGCCATTGGTTAATTAACCAAGCTTCGGGTCTCATCAATAGTAGTCCATTAAAATCAGGGCCTTGTGGCAGATTAGTTTGGATTACTTTCTTAGGGAGTGATGAGCTAATCTGAGAATTGGTTGCCAGTAATCTGGGAATTTCGACAGTTATTAAATGTTCTTGTAATGACTGAGGAGCAACTAATATTGTTTTTCTTGGCCAGATTAATATTGGTAGCAGATAACTTAATTGATATTGTTGATTATGCCTACCAGGCGGAGAAGCTGTTTGAATTAAAGCACTACGCCCAAGTCGCAAAGCTCTTGCCACTAGCCTTGCCATTGTTAAATTATGAGGCCAGTGAGGTTGATTTTGCGATCGCAGAAAATTCAACATGGATTGATGGACTTCTACTTCGATCAAAGACTTTAACCAAAATTAATAAAAGCTTTTAATAAAATTAGGTATTTTATTATCAGAAGGTAAACAAAGTTGATATCTTAAGATTTTTTTTAATTTTCTGATTTTTTTGACAACTTGTTCCATAGCAAATTCTGATATAACCTCCAAATTTTATAGAGCAAAATCCAGTTATTCAGCAAAATTTTTGACAAATTAATTAAGTAGTAAGATCAAATCCGGTTAAATAACCTCATAATCAATAGCTTCAAATCTTGATTATGATGTAATTCTATCTATGTCTAATTAGGGATATTTGATATAAAAATAACTCTTAAGAGATAAAATATAATATCTGAAGAGCTAGTTATTATATATTTTTCTCAAAACAAAAATTATTATATACAGATTCAATTTATGATTTATGAAAGCCATCAATAAAATCAATAATTGTATTGATAGAATATGGTATTGTTTGAGGTACTTGAATCATATCTTCTACTTTAGTAGCTTTACTAAATTTATTAACTTTTCTTTTCCCAAATGTAGGGTGATGGTAGACATTAAAATTTTTACCACTGGAATTAATTATAGTTATTTTTGTTGGTGTCTGAAAAAATTTAATTCCCCTGCAAAATTTCAACAATGCTTTGTCTTTATTAATTTGATTAACTTGTCTAATTGATGTATTTAAAACTGTCATTAAGTGCCGAATTATTTTAGATACGATAGGAGCTAAAGAATCTAGGTCATGAGAGTTAAGTATGTTCATAATCTTCATAATATTTTCTTGAGTTTTAGAGCCATCAAGAAAAGGTAAAATAGTTATATAAGCAATTGCAAATAGTTGTTCATCGCTGTTCATGAGAAAGGAAATAATTGTTCGGCAAGAGTTAACTTCTATACAAGGAGGTTGATTTATACCTCCTGGTAAATACTTACTAATTTGATAATATGTAGCAGCTAGAGCATAATGGCTAGAATTATCTAAGCAACTATCAACAATTATCTTTACTTTAGGAAGAGTCTCGTGAAAGAAATTTTTCAGTGTCCCAGAATTGAGAGTATAAACTTGAGTTTTATCTCCATTAGGGCTCAAGTCAAGCCAATCACAGGTTACAGCTGTTGTTTTAATCCCTAAACGAGAGGCGCCAAAAATTTTTGCCCCTGTTAAATTTGCTCCTGTTAAATCTGCTCCAATCCAATCTACTTCAATTAAATAGGCACTGGATAAATCAGCATGAACTAGACTAGCATTTAAAAGGTTAGCTTGGGACAAGTTGGCTCTACTTAAGTCAGCACCACTCAGTTTCGCATCACTAAGATTGACGCAATTCATTTGAGCACCAGTCAAAATAGCCCAACGTAGGTTAGTCCCACTTAAATTAGCACCATTCAACTTAGCACCAGTCAAATTAGTTTGTCTCAATTCAGAACCACTAAGGTCTGCACCACTAAGGTCTGCACCACTAAGGTCTGCTCCTTGCAAATTAGCTTCTAGTAAATTAGATTCTGTAAGAGAAGCAAAACGTAAGTTAGCTCCTTTTAAGTTGGTACCACTAAGATTAGTTTTTCGCAGTGTCGCTTCCACAAGACTTGATCCACTTAAATCAGCTAAAGAAAGATTGGCTCCACTTAATTCTGCTCTAATCAGCTCTGCTCTGATCAATTTAGCGCCAATTAATTGAGCTTTTTTCAAATTAACTAAAACTAGGTTAGCTACATTCAAGTAAGCACCATTTAAATTGGCGCCACTCAGATGAGCTCCATTAAGTTTAGTAATATTAAGTTTAGCTTGACTCAGATTAGAGTCAGTTAAATTTGTACCACTTAGGTTGGCAACGCTAAGGTTGACTCCACTAAGATTTACACCACTAAGATTCATGCCAGCGAGATTGGCCTCAAAAAGATTGAGGTCAGTAAAGTTTCTTTCACCAGCAGCATATTTTTTTTGAAGTTCTTGGATTATCATTAGGGCACACCCTTGTATTAAGCCCATTAAATTATGATGAACATAGGCATTGTTGGATTAGGTTTAATTGGTGGCTCAGTTGGATTAGATTTAAGAAACTTAGGTTATCGTATTTTTGGGGTATCTCGTCGAGAACAAACTTGTCAAAAAGCAATTGCTCTTGGGGTTGTTGATGAAGCTAGCTTAGAACTATCTTTACTATCTATTGCTGATTTAATATTTATCTGTACTCCCATATGCGATATTATTCCTACTTTGGAACAACTTATTCCTTTTCTATCTCCCTCTGCAATTCTAACTGATGTAGGTTCTGTTAAGATACCTATCATGGAAGGTGTTTCTCAAATTTGGCCGAATTTTGTAGGTGGACATCCTTTGGCTGGCAAAACAGCAAGTGGTATTGAGGTAGCTCAATTAGGTTTATTTGAAAATAGGCCTTATGTGCTAACTCCTAATGGAAATACTCCCCTAGAGTCTGTGGAAAAAGTTGAAGCAATAGCTAGGTTGCTCAAAAGTCAAGTTTACTTGTGTGACCCTTACGAACATGATAGAGCTGTTGCCTGGATCTCTCATTTGCCTGTGATGGCTAGTGCTAGTTTGATTGCTGCTTGTATGAGTGAAACTAATCCTACTATTGTTAAGTTAGCACAAGAGTTGGCTAGTTCTGGTTTCCAGGATACCACCCGGGTGGGAGGGGGTAATCCGGAGCTAGGACGAATGATGGCCCAATATAATAGTCTAGAAATGTTACGATCGCTCTATTCTTTTCGTGACGAAATTGATGAGTTTATTCAACATATTGAACAAAAAAATTGGCTGATTCTTGAACAAAAATTAAGGTATACACAGCAAAATAGGAAACTCTTTTTGCACCATGAAAGCTGAGATTGAAGAATATATCATTTCTATTATCAGTTATCAGTACCTTTAAACACAGCTGAAATACTAAAAGTTTATTTTTTTCATCCCCTTGAAAGGGTTTTTTGGTCAGATAGGATAGCAGTACTTTGGGCAAAAAATATGCTAATAATAGCATTAAACCCCTATATATAGTATTTGTTTTACATTATATTAACTTTTTTTCTGGTATATCTGGGTTGGAGTCATTTTTAGCAATAGCTACTGATTTCTCTTACCCCTACTATAGCAATCCTATTTTACTCATATCAAAAATCTTGCCACTTTTTGAGAATATGTTTGGAGATAGTGGTTAATGAAGAAGACTTTCAGAGTTGATTTCTACTTTTTGAATTGTTGAACCTATTTAGGATTGCTATAGCAATGATAGGCACTTTTGCCTTGAAAAAATGTCAAAGTATCCCTAGGAATATATTTGGCGACACAATAGAAGACAGGGGACAAAATAAATTTGATGTGGAATTTAAATTGGCCATCTTGACTTCCTGACTCCTAAATAAATTATATTGATGTTATTAGATTTGATATTAAACTGTACCTCACTATATTTATTCCACATTAATTGTTCCTTGAGTAGGATTGATGGTTGATTTTTCTATTACAAAACTTATACCATTTTGAAAAAAAATGTTACAAAGTGGATTATAATTTTTTTTATGTGGTTCACTGACCGGAAAACTGCTTTAGGACATTTATAAATACTCAAACTTATTCAGGCTATTACTTCTGAGTTTTCACTCCCTAGTAGAACTTACTGCGAAGATAGTTAACAGTATTTTTCACAAATCCTGCTATGGGTATAGCAATTAATAAACCTAAAACTCCCCTTCCGCCCCCACTAATAAACTCATGGACATCCTCTCCGGCCTAAAGACGCTGAGATTCCCATCTACTTAATAGTTATCTAAATCAAGTAAAGATAGCTGTATAGGCTCAAGTTCGGTTAACGTCTCATCGGCGGCTGCTACCTTGGCAATAGTCTTACCCTTGCCTCCACTTCCGTTTAATGTCTCGGACGGCCCACCCGGGACTAATATGTTTATTGCTGCATTCGTATCACGCTCGTGTAGTGTCTCACATTTGAAATTACATTTAGTCTGTGTTACTAAATAATTGAGAAGTGTATTGACCGCTGAAGGCTTAGAATTAATCAAAAATTCCTTTGAGACTGTGCCTAGGAAGATGAACTTCAGATATTAGAGTTTAATGGAGAAACGGATCATATTCATGGAATTATTGAATACCCACCGAGATTGTCTTAATCTCAAATAGTCAATCATCTTAAAGGTGTTTCCAATAGATTATATGGAGCGGCGGTATATACAAAGCCTCACAAAACCTCGCTTTGGAGACCATAATATTTTGTAGCTTCGTTTGGGGTGCGCCACTTGAAACTCTGAAAAAGTATATTCAAATTCAATTGTCCCCCTAAAAGGGGGAGGCTTTAAACTTAGTATTTTGGTAAAAGGCTGAAAAAGTTAGGATTCCGGGCACTCCCATGGTAGCAAAATCAAGGGACAAGTTTATCCGACTACCTCATCTATACCTTCCCTGTTTCTCTGTTGGGACTTTCCATGCAATGTTCCTACCTACTCCTGTGCCACTTAAAATACTTTTTCAGCAAAACCTAATTAACTCTGCTCTGCTGCAACTCATCCAAACTTACCAAAACCTTTTGACTATGAACAAAGGGTTGTACTCTTAGAAAAATCTTCTGCAACATCCCATCTGGGTCAATAATAAAAGTATGCCTTAGAGACAAAAATCCTAGCCACGAACCGTAAGCTTTACTAACAGTCCCATCGGTATCAGCTAATAACGGAAATTTTAAACCTTCAGAATCACAAAATTTTGTGTGGGATTTTATATCATCTGCACTAACACCTAAAATTTGAGTATTTCGAGAATTATATTTGGGTAAATCTTTCTGAAACCTATGGGCTTCAATTGTACAACCAGAAGTAAAATCTTTAGGGTAAAAATAAAGTACTACCCACTTACCACGATAATCTGATAAAGAAATTTCTCCATCTTCTGTGTTAGTAGGTAGGGTAAATTCTGGTGCTGTTTGGTATAATTCAGGTAGTTTACCCCCAAGGGCCCAAACATTGGGAATAAAATTCAACCAAGTTGTCAAAGCTAGACAAATAACTAAAAATATGGTAATAAAATGCCGACGAGATGTCATAATTTATGATCAAAATTCTACGTTATACAAGTTTACACAAATTTTACACAGAAAATTGTTAGTGTATTACCCCATCTAAATAAATATCTGATTAAATTACATAAAAATGGAAGAAAATTTACCACAAATATCCGGCCTAGCAACAGTATTAATGGTCATTAATAATCAAATAGTTACCATTGAAATTGATGGATTTAATGCACCAATAACTGGAGGTAATTTTGTTGATTTAGTAGAACGAAATTTTTATGATAGTACGAGATTTCATCGCATAGAAAGTCAACCCCAATTTTCATTAGTTCAAGGAGGAGACCCTTTAGGTAGAAATCCAGATATTTCTTTGGAACTTTTAGGAAGAGGTGATTTTGTTGATCCAATAACAAATGAGCCTCGATTTATTCCTTTAGAAATTAAGCCTCTAGGTCTAGGGCAAACAATTATTTATAATCAAACAGTTTCTCCTCCTGTAGAATTGCCAAACCTAGAAGGTGCGATTGCAATGGCTCGTACACAATTTTTAGATTCAGCATCTTCTCAATTTTATATTCCTTTAAATGATATACCATTATTAGATGGTAGTTATGCAGTATTTGGTAATGTCATAAGTGGGTTAGAAGTTATCAGAGCACTGGATTTAGGGGATACTATTACTGCTGCTAGAGTTACCCAAGGAATAATTCCTAGTCGAGTTTCACAAATTATTACTGATACAAACTTGCTAAATAGTTTTATTAATATTGTTAATCGTGCCAATATTCCATTGCCTATTGATTTTTTTGAAGTCTTAACAGAAGGAGATGATACTTTTGAAATTTCTACAGAATTATCTCAAAAGATATTTGGTGTATTGGGATTGGAAGGAAACGATGAAATTAGAGGTTCACTAATTAATGATGTTATTAATGGTAATCAGGGAGATGATAGTTTATATGGTAGTGATAGTTCTGATTATCTTCGAGGTGGAAAAGGATTAGATTTATTATCTGGTGATCTTGATAATGATATTCTCAATGGTAATTTAGGTAGTGATACTTTATTAGGTGGCAAAGGAGATGATTTTTTACGAGGTGGTAAAGATAATGACTTTTTAATTGCAGGAGAAGGAAATGATATTTTAATTGGTGATGCTGGTCAAGATAATTTGCTAGGGGAAGCTGGTGCAGATACTTTTGTTTTGACAGCAATTTACAATGAAGAAGATAATTCAGATACGATAGAAGATTTTAGTATTTTGGAAGGGGATAGAATTGGTGTTTCGCAGCAAATATCAACTCTTTCCTTTACTCAAGAAGGTAGTAGTACGGTCATTCAAATAGAAGCTGAAGAAGAGGCAAATAATATTATTCTTGGTACTGTGAATAATTCGGTAGCAGAAGATGTTAGAAGTGCGACTTTCTTTTTTGATTTTACTACTATTTCTTTGCCTGATTCGCTACCTTTTGGAGATGCAGCTTTGAGAGTTGGATAATTTTTTATAGCGTGTCTCAAGTCTCTGAAGTCAAGTTTTTTTCTTATTTTC